>NZ_SOFM01000001.1:0-33524 GCF_004402705.1 Cryobacterium mannosilyticum
GGGCGCGGCGAGGGGCTCGGCGAGGGGCGCGGGCGCGGCGAGGGGCGCGGGCGCGGCGAGCGGGCGACATCGGGCGGGGGCGCGAGCCGGGCGCGGAGGGAGGCATCCGGTGGGCGCACAATTCGGCTCCGGTACACTAGGCGGACAGCCCACAAGCCTCAGGAGTCCTCACCATGGTTGACGTTCGTCGGGTCAAACTCCCAGGAGTCGGTGTGCTGCACACCTTCATCACGGATGACGGTGGAAAGGTCGGCGTCATCGCCCACCGTTCAGGCCACAGCGACCTGATCACGTTCGCCGATGACGAGGGCGGGCCCGACGCGGCAAAGGTGTCCCTGCGGCTCAATGAGGACGAGGCGCACACCCTCGCCGAGCTTCTCGGCGGCACCCAGATCACCGAGTCGCTCACCGCACTCGACCAGATCCCCGGTCTCAGCATCGACTGGTTCACGGTCGACTACGAGGACCACATCGCCGGCCAGACCCTCGGCAACCCGGCCGATCGCGGCATCGCCGGCCTCACGGTCGTCGCCGTCGTGCGCGGGGAGTCCGCCAACCCGGCGCCCGCCCACGACTTCCGGGTCTTCCCCGGGGACACGCTCGTCGTCGCCGGCTCGCCCGAGAAGGTCGCGAAGGCATTCGCATTCTTCCGCACCGGCGAAGTGAAGGCCAAGACCGTCGACGCACCGCCCGGGGGCTAGCCCATGAACCTCGGCGAAGACCTCATCACTCTTGGCATCCTGCTCGTCGTCGCCTACATCCTGGGGCGCGCCGGAAAACTGATCGGGCTCCCGTCGATCCCGATCTACATGATCGTCGGCCTGCTCGCCAGCCCGAACAGCGGCTGGTTCCCGCTGAACTTCCAGTCAGCGGACATCGAGCTGATCGCCATCTTCGGGCTGATCCTGCTCCTGTTCAGCCTCGGCCTCGAGTTCGACCAGGAGGCGTTCTTCGGCGACGCCGGAAAACTGCTCATCTCCGGCGGCTCCTACGTTCTGATCAACATGGGTCTCGGCTTCGCGTTCGGCCTGATGGTCGGCTGGGGCACCAGGGAGGCCCTCGTGATCGCCGGGATGACCGGCACCTCCTCGAGCGCGATCATCACCAAGCTCCTGATCGAACTGCGCCGCCTGGCAAACAAGGAAACCCCGATGATCCTCGGGGTGACCGTCGTCGGCGACATCTTCATCGCGGTCTACCTCGCGATCGTCTCCGTCGTTCTCAGCGGCAAGACCGAGATCTGGCCGATCGTGCTGCAGTTGAGCATCGCGTTCCTCTTCCTCGTGGTCATGTTCTCCGTCGCCCGCTGGGGCGGCCGGGTCGTCTCCCGCCTGATGCGCACCAAGGACGACGAGCTCTTCACGATCCTCTTCTTCGGTCTGGCGGTGCTGTTCGCCGGGGTGGGAGAGATCATCGGGGTGACGGATGCGATCGGCGCGTTCCTGATCGGGGTCGTGCTCGGCGCCAGCACCTACCGCGGCCGGATCGAGCGCGTCGCCGTGCCCCTCCGCGACGTGTTCGGCGCCTTCTTCTTCCTCAACTTCGGCCTCGCCCTCAATGTCGCCGAGTTCGGCTCGGTCATCACGATCGTGCTGCTGGCCGTGGCGATGACGTTCGTGCTCAGTGTGGTCTCCGGCATGTTGATGGCCAGGCTGCACGGGATGGGCCCCAGGGAAGGACTGAACACCGCCGCGATCTTCGTCAACCGCGGCGAGTTCACCCTGATCCTGGCGACGCTGTCGGTGAGCGCGGGACTCGACCAGCGGCTGCAGCCGTTCGCCGGTCTCTATGTGCTCACGATGGCGATCCTCGGACCGCTGTTCACCGCGAACTCGGAGAAGATCGGCGCGGCCGTCGGCCGTCGCCTGCGCCGGGCCAAACCGGCCGCCCGGCCCGCCCGCAACCCGATGCTCGACGAGGAGATCGCCCTGGTCGAGGCGGTCACGAGAGACAGCGGCAAGCCCACCGATACTGACACCGAGCACGCCGTGAAACGGATGACCGAACGCGCCGGCGCGGAGGCGGCATCCGCCGGCGCCGACTCGATGGCCGACTTCGTGACCGAGCGGTTCACCACCGAGGCCGGCCCCGCAGCGAAACCACCCCGGGACACCGGCACAGGAGACTACTCGTGATCAGAATGATGCTCCGGCCGCGCTGGATCCTTGCCCTGCTGCTCGCCCTCGCGGTGGCGGCGGCCTTCGCCCTGCTCGGCCGATGGCAGCTGGAACGCGCCGTCGCCTCCGGCCAGGTCGTCGAACGCAGCACGGAGACCGTGCGCCCGCTCGACGAGACCGTGGATCCTGACGGGCCGCCCCGCGAGGCGGCTACCGGGCAGATGGTGACGGTTGACGGTTCCTTCGTGCCGGGCGACGACCAGCTGATCAGTGACCGGCTCAACGCGGGCGCCAGCGGCTTCTGGGTGGTCAGCCGGTTCGTCACGACGGATGCCGCGAACATCCCGGTGGCCCGCGGCTGGACCGCCGACCGGGCCGCGGCCGACAAGGTGATCGAGGCGCTGGCCGGCCTTCCCGCCGGGCAGCCGCTCACCCTCACCGGCCGTTTCGTTCCCTCGGAGGCCCCGGTCGTTCCGGCCGACGGGCGCGACCCGCACACTCAGTCGACGGTGTCGACCGCCGCGCTGATCAACCTGTGGACGGGCTTCACCGACCAGTCCGTCTACGCGGGTTACCTCGTGGACTCCACCAGCCCGACCGGCCTGCTCGTGATCGACTCGCCTGAGCCGGGATCCGACGCGTCCCTCAACTGGCTCAACATCTTCTACGCCCTCGAATGGGCGGTCTTCGCCGGCTTCGCCGTGTTCCTCTGGTACCGCCTCGTGCGGGACGCCTGGGAGCGTGAGGAGGAGCAGGCCGCCATCGACGCCGCGGAGGCCCGATAGAATTGCCGCATGCCACTTGAACCCAAGCCCGCCGACATCCCCAGCATCCCCGGTGCGCTCCGGCTCTACCAGGTCTCGTCGATCATCACCGGTGTCTTCCTCCTGCTGCTCTGCGTCGAAGTCATCCTGAAATTCGTCTTCCAGTACGAGCTCGAACTGGGCGGACCGAACGGGCTCCTCGCCCTGGTTCCGCGCGAGAGCGTGACCGCGTTCAACCTGAGCACCGCGATCCTGATCGTGCACGGCTGGTTCTACGTGCTCTACCTGTTCGCCGACTTCCGGCTGTGGAGCCTGATGCGCTGGTCGTTCCCGCGCTTCCTCCTGATCGCGCTCGGCGGCATCATCCCCACCCTGTCGTTCTTCCTCGAGGTGCGCGTCGCGCGCGAGGTGAAGGCGTTCCTGGCCGGCCGTGACGCCGACGTGTCCGCCGCGACTGCGGAGGCTCGTTCATGAGCGCCGTCGCCGCCCAGACCGGTGCCCGCCCCGTGCTCGTGGTCGACTTCGGCGCGCAGTACGCGCAGTTGATCGCCCGGCGCGTGCGCGAGGCATCCGTCTACTCCGAGATCGTCGCACACACGATCACCGCTTCCGAGGTCCGGGCGTTGAACCCGCTCGGCATCGTGCTCAGCGGCGGACCGTCCAGCGTCTACGCCGACGGAGCCCCCACCTTCGACCCGGCCATCTTCGACCTCGGCATCCCCGTGCTCGGCATCTGCTACGGCTTCCAGGTGATGGCAACCGCCCTCGGCGGCACCGTCGCCCACACCGGCGCTCGCGAATACGGCTCCACCCCGGTCACCGTCTCGGACGGCACCAACGCGCTCCTCGCCGGCCAGCCGGCCGCGCAGACGGTGTGGATGAGCCACGGCGACTCGGTGTCGGAGGCCCCCGCCGGCTTCAGGGTGCTCGCCTCGACCGCGTCGACCCCGGTCGCCGCGTTCGCGAACGACGCGCGCCGCCTGTACGGAGTGCAGTGGCACCCCGAGGTCAAGCACTCCGAGTTCGGCCAGAACGTGCTCGAGAACTTCCTGCACCGCGCCGCCGGAATCCCCGCCGACTGGAACAGCGGCAACGTCATCGCCGAGCAGGTGGCCCGCATCCGCGCCCAGGTCGGCACCGGCAAGGTCATCTGCGGGCTCTCCGGCGGAGTGGACTCGGCGGTGGCCGCTGCCCTCGTGCACAAGGCCATCGGCGACCAGCTCGTCTGCGTCTTCGTGGACCACGGCCTGCTCCGCCAGGACGAGCGCCGCCAGGTCGAAGAAGACTATGTGAAGGCCACCGGCGTGCGCCTGGTGACCGTCGACGTGCGAGAGCAGTTCCTCACCGCGCTCGAGGGCGTGAGCGACCCGGAGACCAAGCGCAAGATCATCGGCCGCGAGTTCATCCGCACCTTCGAGCAGGCCCAGGCCGAGCTGATCAAGGAGGCCGCCGCGATCGACGGCGACCCGATCCGCTTCCTCGTGCAGGGCACCCTGTACCCCGACGTCGTCGAGTCCGGCGGCGGCAGCGGCACCGCCAACATCAAGAGCCACCACAATGTGGGCGGCCTGCCCGATGACCTGCAGTTCGAACTGATCGAACCGCTCCGCACCCTGTTCAAGGACGAGGTGCGAGCGATCGGCGCCGAGCTGGGGCTGCCGGCCGAGATCGTGCAGCGCCAGCCGTTCCCCGGACCCGGCCTCGGCATCCGCATCGTCGGCTCGATCACCCAGGATCGGCTCGACCTGCTCCGTCACGCGGATGCGATCGTGCGCGCCGAACTGACCGCCGCCGGCCTCGACCGCGAGATCTGGCAGTGCCCGGTCGTGCTGCTCGCCGACGTGCGCTCGGTGGGCGTTCAGGGCGACGGCCGCACCTACGGCCACCCGATCGTGCTGCGCCCGGTATCGTCCGAGGATGCGATGACCGCCGACTGGACCCGCCTGCCCTACGACCTGCTGGCGAAGATCTCCAACCGGATCACCAACGAGGTCGACGGGGTCAACCGGGTCGTACTCGACGTCACGTCGAAGCCGCCGGGCACCATCGAGTGGGAGTAGAACCCTCCGCTCGGGAACGAGCGGGCCGGGGTTAGACGGCCTCGAGGGGGATCGATCCGTCGGCCAGGCGGCCCGGGTCGACCGGGGCGCCGCGGCGGATGAGGGCCTGCACGGCCTCATTCACGTCCCACACGTTCACGTTCATCCCGGCGACCACGGTGCCTCCGGCCAGCCAGAACGCGATGAACTCGCGGCTGCCGCGGTCGCCGCGGAAGACGAGGTCAGCCCCCCGGGTCAGCGGCCCGAATCCCGAGTACTCCATCCCCAGGTCGAACTGGTCGGTGTAGAAGTACGGGATCGCGTCGAACGACACGGACTGCCCGAGCATGGCGCGCGCCGCAGCCGGCCCGCCGTGCAGAGCGTTCGCCCAGTGTTCGCTGCGCAGCCGCATCCGCGCAATCGGGTGGTACGCGTTGGCGACGTCGCCGGCCGCGTAAATGTCGGGGTGGCTCGTCTGCAGGCTCTCGTTCACCACGATCCCGTTCTCGACCTGCAGCCGGGCGTCCTCGGCGAGGCCGACGTTCGGGACTGCGCCGACGCCGACCAGGACCAGGTCCGCCGGCACCACCTCGCCTCCCTGCAGGACCACGCCGGTCAGCCGGCCGTCGGCGCCGGCGATGCTGTCGACGACGACGGAGGTGCGCAGGGTCACCCCGTGCTCGCGGTGCAGGTCGGCGAACATCTGCCCGAGCTCGTCGCCCAGCGCATTCGCGAGCGGGATCGGGTCGCGCTCGAGGATGACGACGTCGTTGCCGAGCGTGCGCGCGGTCGCGGCGACCTCCATGCCGATCCAGCCTGAGCCGATCAGGACGAGCCGCTTCCCTCCGCCGGCCAACAGATCGCGGAGGGTCTCCGAGTCGTCGAGGGTGCGCAGGTAATGCACCCCGGCGAGGTCGGCACCGGCAATCGCGAGCCGGCGTGGGGACGATCCGGTGGCCAGCAACAGCCGGTCCCAGGCGAGGGTCTCGCCGCCGTCAAGGGTGAGGCGGTGCTCCCGGGGGTCGAGTCCGACCACCCGGGTGGACGGCCGGAATTCGACCTGGTTCGCCGCGTACCAGTCGTCCGCCTCGACGAAGACCGTGCCCCGCTCGGCCGTGCCGGCGAGGAAACCCTTGGACAACGGGGGACGGATGTACGGATGGTGGGCTTCGGCCCCGAGCAAACGGATGCTGCCGGTGAAGCCCTCGTCGCGGAGCGCCTTCGCGGCTGACGCCCCGGCGAGGGATGCCCCCACGATGACGAAATCCTGTTCCTTCGACACGGGTGTGCCTCCTCGTCGGTCGGTGTTCTCACGGTGGAGTCTGCCCCCGATCCAGGCGATGGGCGAGCCCCGCCCTACGCCGGGCAACCCCGCCGTGATCCCAGGCGATATTCTGGGTAGAGGCCGGGCAGCCGTGACCATCCGCGGCACGGGCACCCGAGGCCGACCACACCACAGAAGACAGGGTGCACTGTTGACGACCGACATGCCGGGAACGCCGGGCGCACGACGAATGACCGCAGCGTGGGGACCACGAATCGGCGAAGGGTTCTGCCGCCAGTACTACCCGGTCTGGCTCTTCTTCGTGCGATCCGCGATAGCGCTGCCCGTCGCGCTGCTGCTGATGGCGATCGCCATTCCCGCGCTGGCCGGGTCGAGCGTCAACTCGCTCCTGATCGTCGCCCTGCTGGTGGTGGCCCCCGCGTTGATCGCCCTGTTCGTGTCCGTTCACCGGGTCGACATCTTCGGGCGCCGCGTCGCCGCCGAGCTTGACCAGGCCGGGTATCCCAGCGACGGCCTCGTTCCGCTCCGAACCACGAACCAGTTCGACAGATGGCGAGCCACGCACAATATCCCCACCGAGGCGATCATCGGCATCGGAAACCGCAGGTACGGCCAGGGCGGGAACTGAGCGGACCTGACCCCGGGAATGCAGGAAGGGCCGCCCCGAGGGGCGGCCCTTCCTGCATTCGTGTCCTGTTAGTCGCGGGCGAGCGCGAAGATGCGCAGCAACTCCACGTAGAGCCAGACGACGGTGACCATGATGCCGAAGGCACCCGACCAGCCGAACTTGCGGGGAGCCCGGTTGTTGACGCCGCGCTGGATGAAGTCGAAGTCGAGCACCAGCGAGTACGCGGCCATCAGCACGGCGAGGACGCCGATGATGAGGCCGAGCTTGATGCCAAAGATCGTCACGGAGCTACTGAGGCCGAAGGGGCTGTCGATCGCGCCGAACGCGACCAGACCGAAGTTGACCAGGGAGAACACCAGGTAGCCGACCATGGCGACCAGGAAGACCTTGGTGGCCTTCTTCGACGCGCGCACCTTGCCGTTGGCGAACAGCGCGAGAGTCACACCGACGACGACGAGCGTGGCCAGCACGGCCTGCACGACGACGCCAGAGAAGCGCTGGTCGAAGATCTGAGAGATACCGCCGACGAAGAGGCCTTCGGCCACCGCGTAGGAGAGGATCAGCGCCGGGGACGGCTCCTTCTTGAAGGTGTTCACCAGTCCGAGCACGAGGCCGACGATCATGCCGAGGAACGGCAGGAATGGCAGGGACGGAGTCAGGAGCCAAGCGCCCACGGCCGCGGTGAGCAGCAGGGCGAAGCTGAGGACGGTCTTGACGATGGTGTCTTCGTAGCTCATCCGGTCGGTGTCCTGCGAGCCGGCGGACGGGGCGTTGAACATGCCCTGGAGGTCGCTGTCGGAAAGCACCTTGCCCGCTGCAACGGCGCCAGGAGCGCCGAACGCGGCGTTTCGGGAGAATGCGGGGTTGGAGGATGCCATGGTTTTCGTAACTCACAATCGACTGAGGTTGCGGCCAGCGCCGAACGGTACTGGTGACTGGGGAAAGTCTATTCAGATCTGCTGGGTATCTGCCGAGTTATTTCTGCGACCTGACCGGCCTTGACGTCCAGCCGGCCGGCGATCCACCAGGCCAGCCACGCGGATGCGATTACGGTGGCCGTGCCCACGAGGTCGCCGACCCAGTTCTGCGCGTAGCCGTGCAGGAACGCCTTGATCAGGAAGCTCACGCCGATCGGCAACACCAACACCAGGTAGCTCGGCAGCGGCCGGTGCCGAACGAGCAGCCAGCCGGCCAGGAGCACGGCGAAGGCGCCGGCGAAATCGGGCCCGCCGAGCAGGGTGAGGCCGGCCAGAAGACACGGCAGCAACACGACCAGGCGGCGCCAGAGCGCCCCCGGCATTACCAGCCAGCCGAGCAGATGGAGCGAAGGCCCGATCAGGAGGAAGAACATGCTGTAGGTGCTGGTGAAGACCGTCGCGGCGACGCCGAGCATGATCAGGACCAGGCCGACGAGGGAGCGGGCGCGCGCGTTTCCCCACGCGGTCGGCCGCGCGGCAGGTGCGATCCAGGGTGTCATCGCCTCGAGTCTGGCAGTTGCGCGCGTACTCTGGGCACATGCACCCCATTGTGATCGGCCACCGCGGGGCGAGCGGATACCGGCCGGAACACACCCGTGCCGCCTATGAGCTGGCCGTCGCCCTCGGGGCGGATGCCGTCGAACCCGACATCGTGGCGACCCGCGACGGCGTGCTGATCGTGCGGCACGAGAACGAGATCTCCGGCACCACCGACGTCGCCGACCATCCGGAATTCGCGGGTCGCCGCGCAACGAAGGTGATCGACGGCATCCGTCTCACCGGGTGGTTCACCGAGGACTTCACCTGGTCGGAGCTGCGCACCCTGCGCGCCAGGGAACGGCTGCCCGAGCTGCGCAAGTCCAGCGCCACCTTCGACGACCGGTTCCCCCTGCTGCGGCTGCGGGACGTCTTCAAGCTCATCGACCGGGTCGCCGGCCGGGCCAGGCGCCCGATCGGCGTCGTCGCCGAGATCAAGCACGCCTCCTACTTCGCGTCGATCGGCCTGCCCCTCGACGAGCTGTTCGCGGCCGAGGTCAACACCGCGGGCTGGAACGCCGGGGACGGCCGGCTCACGATCGAAAGCTTCGAACAGAGCCTGCTCGACAAGGTGTACGCCCGCGGCATCTACGGCAAGCGGATCTTCCTGCTCGAGGCGCGCGGCAAGCCCTTCGACGAGGTCGCACTCCACGGGCCGAAGGCTCCGCACTACGCCGATTTCCTTTCCGAGCAGGGCCTCTACTCGCTGAGCGGCAAGGTCGACGGCATCAGCGTGCCCAAATCTCTCATCCTCGAGACGGATGCCGACGGCCACGTCTCCGGGGCATCCGACCTGGTCGACGCCGCGCACGCCGCCGACCTGGAGATCTACTGCTGGACCCTCCGCCCCGAGAACCGGTTCCTCGCCAAGACGTTCCGACGCGGGCGGTTCAGGGCAGACTTCGGCGACTGGCGGAGTGAGTTCCGCACGATCATGGGAACCGGGATCGACGGGGTCTTCGCCGACCACCCAGACCTCGCCGTCACCGTGCGGGACGAGCTCGCTGCCGAGCAGTGACCGGCCCGTCGCCCGGCCCGGTGTCAGACGCAGCGCCTAGGATTGTCAGCGAGATGATGACGCTTTTCGACCCGGACAACACGCCCGCCCACCAGGCCCCGACCGGGGGGCCGATCATCATGGACGGCCGACGGCCCGACGGCGAACGGCCCGGCGGTTACCAGAGCCCGCTGCTGGAGGGGCTCAACCCCCAGCAGCGCGAGGCGGTCGAATACCGCGGCCCCGCCCTCCTGATCATCGCCGGGGCAGGCTCCGGCAAGACGAGCGTTCTCACCCGGCGCATCGCCAGCCTGCTCGAGACCCGCGAGGCCTGGCCCAGCCAGATCCTCGCGATCACGTTCACCAACAAGGCCGCCGCAGAGATGCAGGGCCGGGTCAAGGCCATCCTCGGCCAGGGCGCCGACGGAATGTGGATCTCCACCTTCCACTCCTCCTGCGTGCGGATCCTGCGCCGCGAGGCGGAGAATGCCGGCCTCTCCGCCAGCTTCAGCATCTACGACTCCGCCGACACCAAAGTCACCCTCAAGCGCATCATCAAGTCGCTCGACGCCGACACCCTGGGCTTCACCCCCGGCAACGCGTCCGCGAAGATCTCCAAGCTCAAGAACGAGCTTGCCGACGTGGACTCCTACTCCCGCAACGCGAACATGAGCGACCCGCAGGAGGTCATGTTCGTCGAGATCTTCCGGCAGTACACCCAGCGCCTCCGCGCCGCCAACGCCCTCGACTTCGACGACCTGATCGGGGAGACGGTCTACCTGTTTCGGGCCTTCCCCAAGGTGGCCGCCCTCTACCGGCGCCGGTTCCGGCACATCCTGGTCGACGAATACCAGGACACGAACCACGCCCAGTACTCGCTCGTGCGAGAGCTGACCCGTCCGGTCGACCCCGAACTCGCCGACGAGATGGAAGCCACCGGAGTGCACGTGCGCAACCTGCGCGACGCCACCGGCGGCATCCCCGGCGCGTCGCTCACCGTGGTGGGCGACTCGGACCAGTCCATCTACGCCTTCCGCGGCGCCGACACCCGCAACATCACCGAATTCGAGCGGGACTTCCCCGGCACCAAGGTGATCCTGCTCGAACAGAACTACCGGTCCACCCAGAACATCCTCTCCGCCGCCAACGCGGTGATCGGCCATAACTTCGACCGCAAGGACAAGAAACTGTGGAGCGCGGGCGGCGACGGCGAGAAGATCGTCGGCTTCACCGCCTACTCCGGCCATGACGAGGCCCAGTTCGTGGCCGACGAGATCGAGGTGCTGCACTCCGCAGGCATGGCCTACCGGGACATGGCCGTGTTCTACCGCACCAACGCGCAGACCCGTGCGCTGGAAGAAATCCTCGTGCGCTCCGCCGTGCCCTACCGGGTGGTCGGCGGCACGAAGTTCTACGAACGGGCCGAGATCAAGGATGCGCTGGCCTACCTCATCTCCGTCGCCAACCCGAACGACGAGCTGGCTCTCCGCCGCATCCTGAACACCCCGAAGCGCGGGATCGGGCCGGCGACCGAGACCGGGCTCGCCAGCTTCGCCGAAGCCAACCAGATCAGTTTCCGCCAGGCCATGCGCGACTGCGCGTCACTCGGACTCGGGCCGAAGGTGACCGGGGCCATCCTGAAGCTCGCCGCCCTGCTCGACGAGGCGGCGCTGAAGATCGACCCCGCCAACCCGGCCGGCCAGGCGAACGTCTCCGAACTGCTCACCTTCCTGCTCGACGGCAGCGGCCTGCTCACCCTGCTCCGGGGCAGCCGCGACCCGCAGGACGAGGCGCGCGCCGAGAACATCGAGGAACTCGTCGCCCAGACCAAGGACTTCAACAAGGAGAACCCCGACTCGGGGCTCGTCGACTTCCTCACCCAGGTGTCACTCGTCGCCGCGGCCGACGACCTCGACGACGCCTCCGGCACGGTCTCGCTGATGACCCTGCACACCGCCAAGGGGCTCGAATACGAGGCGGTGTTCCTCACCGGCGTCGAGGAGGGGCTGCTCCCGCACCAGATGTCGGCGAACGAGCCCGGCGGCCCGGCCGAGGAGCGCCGGCTGTTCTACGTGGGGATCACCCGGGCGAGGCAACGGCTGTACCTGTCGCTGGCGATGACCCGCGCGCAGTTCGGCGACATCAACGTGGCCATGCCCAGCCGCTACCTGCAGGAGATCCCGGTCGCCCTGATCGACTGGAAGCAGTCGCCCGGCATGGCGAACTCCCGCGGCGGCACCCAGCCGCGCGCGCTCAACGCCCGCCGCGACGGTTTCGGCGGCGGGTTCGCCAAACGCGGCGAACCTCAGGCGCTGCCGCCGGCGCCCAAGCCGAAGACGGAGTGGACGAACCGGGTGTCGCAGGTGCGGGACAACGGCGACCTGACCCTGGCGGCGGGGGACCGCATCCGCCACGTGGACTTCGGTGACGGCCGGGTCAACCAGGTCACCGGCGACGGCACGAAACGGATCGCGCACGTGCAGTTCGACACCGCGGGCGCGAAGAAGCTCCTGATCAAGATCGCGCCGATCGAGAAGATCTAGCGGTCGGCGTCCTGGGGATCGCCATCCTGATCGTGCTCCTCGCGCGAACCCGGCAGCGTTCCTGAGAGCTCGTGCAGGACGCATTGGAGGCGCACAGGTCGTTCTCAGCTTTTCGATAGGGATTCAACTGAATCGCCCGGAAAGCTCCGAGTATGAGCCTCGACACCCGTCCCGCCCAGCGCACCCGGCGCCACACCTCGGTGCCGCGCATCCACCCGAACTACCACCGGCGGATGCGCCTGGCCGACGGGCTGCAGATCATCGCGGTGGTCTCGGTCGCCCTGGTGATCGCGATCTTCCTCGCCGACGGCGGGGCATCCCGTTTCGGAACGCCGGCCGACGCCATCACCTCCCTCGGCGTGGTGACCGGCCTCGTCGGGACCGATCTCCTCCTCCTGATGATGCTGCTGGCCGCGCGGCTCCCCTCGATCGACCGGGCCTTCGGGCACGACAGCGCGATGGAGCTGCACCAGTCGCTGGGCAAGCCCGCGCTCTACCTGATCCTCGGCCACGGCGTCCTGCTCACCATCGGCTACGCGATGGTGCAGCCGGCCTCGGTGTTCGCGGAGGTGTGGATCATGCTGACGACCCTCCCCGACATGCCGCTCGCCTTCGTGGGTCTCGGGCTGCTCGTGACCGTCGTGGTCACCTCCCTCGTCGTGGTGCGGCACCGCTTCCGGTATGAGGCGTGGCACCTGGTGCACCTGCTCTCCTACCTGGCCGTGCTCGTGTCGATCCCGCACCAGTTGAGCGTGGGCACCCTGTTCCGCGAAGGCTCCGTGCAGCGCTACTACTGGCTCGCACTCTACGTCGGGGTGGCCGGCTCGATCCTGCTCTTCCGCTTCATCGTGCCGATCGTGCGCTCGCTCCGGTCCCGGCTCGTGGTCGAAGGGGTCGACCCCGTCGCCCGCGACGTCGTGTCGATCCGGTTGTCCGGCCGGCAGCTGCGCCGGCTGGGGGCCCGCTCCGGACAGTTCTTCATCTGGAGGTTCTGGACGCCGAAGCTCTGGTGGCAGGCGCATCCGTTCTCGCTGTCGGCCGCACCGACCGGCGACGCGCTGCGGATCACCGTGCGCGGCCTCGGCGACGCCTCCTCGGCTCTGTCGGCGCTGCCCAAGGGCACCAGGGTCAGCTTCGAAGGCCCCTACGGGCTCTTCACCGACTTCGCCCGCACTTCTCCCCGGATCGTGCTGATCGCCGCCGGCATCGGGGTGGCCCCGATCAGGTCACTGCTCGAAACGGCGACCTTCGCCCCGGGCCAGGCCACCGTGATCCTCCGCTCGAGCACGGCCGACGACACCTACCTCGTCGACGAACTGACCGACCTGTGCCGGGCCAGGGGTGCCCAACTGCGCATCATCGCCGGGAAGCGCTCACCCGGCGCCAACAGCTGGCTGCCGGCGGACGCTGTGCGGGCCAAGGTCAGCCTCCGCACCCTGGTTCCCAAGCTGCGGGAAGCGGACGTCTATATCTGCGGTCCCCGGCGCTGGACCGACGAGGTCGTGCGCGACGCCCGGGCGGCCGGCCTGCCGACACGGCAGATCCATTTCGAAAGGTTCGACTGGTGAGATTCCGTGCGATAACCCTGGCCGCGCTGGCCTCAGTCTCCGTGGTCGGCGTCGGCTGGCAGCTCGGCGCCCAGCTCACGGCATCCCAGCAGACCCTGGCGACGTCGGTGCCGGCCGCCGCCATGGGCACCGCCGCCACTGCGACGGGCGCGGCGGCGACGCCGTCGGCGGCCCCATCGGCCGCACCGACAGCGGCCGCCGCCCCGGCGGCGCCGAGCGGCACCTTCGACGGGTCGGTGGTGCACACCCGGTTCGGACCCGTGCAGGTGTCCGTGACGATCGCGAACGGGACGATCACCGAGGTCACGGCGCTCCAGCTGACCAACGACGGCGGCCGCTCGGTGATGATCAGCAACCAGGCGGCGCCGATCCTCCGCAGCGAGGTGCTCGCCGCCCAGTCGGCCCAGGTGCAGAACGTCAGCGGCGCCACCTACACGACCGGCGGCTACCTCACCTCACTGCAGGCGGCCCTCGATGCCGCCCAGTTCTAGCCGGCCCGGCACCGTGATGCCGCCCGACGCCCGGGTCTCAGCCGAGGACGGAGCCGGAACCGGCGCGGTCACCGTGTCGTCCATGGGGACGGTGCTGAGCATCCGATTCGGCCGAACGGTCGACCCTGCCGCCCGCGAGGCCGCCCGCGACGCGGTCACCCGCGTGTTCGGACGGTGGGATGCCCGGTTCAGTCTCTACCGCGACGAATCGGAACTGAGCCGGATCAACCGGGGGGAACTCCGCCTCACCCAGGCGAGCCCGGCACTGCGGGACTGCTACGCACTCGCCCTCGACTGGCGCGACCGCACCGACGGGGTGTTCACCCCGCACCGGGCGGATGGCGTGCTCGATCTGTCCGGAGTGGTCAAGGCACTCGCCATCGACGAGGCCGGGGAAACGCTGCACGCCCTCGGCCTGGGGGACTGGTCCCTGAACGCGGGCGGGGACGTCCTCGTCGCCGGGGACCAGGCGCCGGGCCTCGACTGGGTGGCCGGCATCGTCGACCCGGAGGACCGGGCGCGCACCCTGGCCGTCGTCACCCTGGCGCTGCCGCTGCGGGCGGTCGCGACCTCCGGCAGCGCCGAACGCGGCGACCACATCTGGTCTTCCGGCAGCGGGGGAGCGTCAGCCTACCGGCAGGTCTCCGTTCTCGCCCGTGACATCGTGACCGCCGATGTGCTGGCCACGGCCATCATCGCCGGCGGGGAGGCGATCCTGAACCGGAGCACCGAGACCTGGCCGGTGGAGGTGCTCGCCGTGCTCCGGGACGGGTCGCTCCTGGCGACCCCCGGGTTGCGGGCCTGACCCTGCCCGGCGGCACGCGTGATCGGCCGGCACCCTTGTCGAGGGTTGCTGACGAGCGTCCCGTGGCTTCGCGGCATCGGCCGGCACCCTTGTCGCGGGTTGGCGAAGAGCGTACCGTGGCTCGCGCGGGGGCACCCGGCCCTTCGCCTGGCGGGGAGGAAACGATCATGACAATGGACCCGGATGGGCTCTGGCCGCGTCGAGCGGATGCGGCGAACGACGGCCTGGACGAGGATCGCGACCTTGACGACATCGCTCTGACCCTCGACGAGGATCTGCCGATCGCCCCTGACGCCGAGGACTGGACCGTCGACGCCGATGACCGCGCTGTCGACTTCGACGACGCGGACGACCGCGACGCCGACCTGGATGCGGAGGAATACCGGAGCTAGCGAGGCGGGGCGACGGGACCATGATGCGCCGGTGCGCGGGCCGGCGCCAGTCGTCCGGCGCACCTAGGCTGGGCCAGTGACCGAGACTCCGCGCCCCGAACCCCAGGCGACGGATGCCGCGGAGCCCGCGCGTGACCCGGCGGCCGGGACACGGCTCCCCGCCCTGTTCGCGCTGATGGTTGCCGGAGGAGCGCTCGCGGGCGGCGCGGCGCGGCTGCTCTTCCTGCTGCTGCCCGGACCATGGGGCACCCTGGCGAACACCAGCGCTCTGTGGGGGCTCGTTCCGTTCTTCGCCGTGGTCGCCCTTCGGCCTCGAGCCCGCCATTCGGCGGTCGCGGGAGCCATCTGCCTGGCCGCGATGGTCGCGGTCTGGGTGTTCCTCGCCCCCGCGCCGCCCACCCTGCGTGAAGTGTTCCTGTGGGGAGTCGTCGGGGTCGTCGCCGGGGCGCTCTGCGGCCTCGCCGGCGGACTGGTGCGGCGGTCCGAGCCCCTGTTCCGGCGCTCCGCGGCCGCGGCCATCGGCGGCGTCGTCCTCGGGGAAGGCCTCTACGGCATCCTGCTGATCGGCGGCCCGCAGTGGTGGCTGGAGGCGGCCGTCGGCGTCGCCCTCGCGCTCGCCTGGGGACCCGCGGCACGTGATCGGGCGGTGGCGCTCGCCGGGGCGGTGCTCGTGGCCGGAGCCCTGTTCGGCGCGTTCGTGGCCTACGATGCGATCGCGGCGGGCTGACCGCTCAGCGGCGGGAGACCGGGCGGCCGACTGGGGGCCAGCGCCGACGAGGGCGCACCGGCGGGCCGCGCCCGCGCCCGCGGTGGCGGGCTGCCGAAACGGGCGCGGCGAGGGCGAGCGGCGCGGGCTCAGACGCCCGAGGGCGTGCGCCGCAGCCTCGCCGCCAGGAGCGCGATCGCACGCCAGCCGAGCAGGAACAGGCCCAGCACGATCGTGGCCACGATGATGAAGCTCGGCTGGACGCCCTGGCNCTCGCCGCCAGGAGCGCGATCGCACGCCAGCCGAGCAGGAACAGGCCCAGCACGATCGTGGCCACGATGATGAAGCTCGGCTGGACGCCCTGGCTGCTCGCGAGCCGCAGCAGCATCCCGCCGGCCACCGTGCACAGCCAGACGCCGATGCCGGTCCAGACGATGCGCCGGGGGCTGCGCCAGGCGCGCAGCACGAGCCAGCCGATCGCGAGTCCGCCGAGGAACGGCCACCACGTCGTCAGCACTCCGAGGAAACCCTCGCCGTGGCTGGCCCGGCCGACCAGGGCGAAGACCAGCACGAGAACGGCGTCAAGGGATGCCGGGACGATGACGGATGCCGGGACTGCTCGCTCTGCGCTCATCCCGCAAGCCTACGACCGGGGTCGGGGGCGTGCGCTAGATCGACGTGCCGATCAGGGCGCCGATGGCCCAGGTGACTCCGAGGGCGAGCAGACCGCCGACGACCACCCGGGAGATCGCACGGGTCTTCGGGCTGCCACCGAGGTAGGCGCTCAGCCAGCCCGTGATGACGAGGGCGATCGCGACGGCCAGGAACGTGGCCGGCAGTCGCCATGCGGGCGGCGGCAGCAGCACCGCGAGCAGCGGCAGGATGGCGCCCACCGTGAACGCGAGGGCGGAGGCGAACGCCGCATGCCACGGATTCGACAGCTCTTCCGTGCCGATGTGCAGTTCCACCTCGAGGTGGGCGCCGAGCGCGTCGTGCGCGGTCAACTCGAGCGCCACCTGCCGGGCGGTGCCGGAACTGAGCCCCTTCGCCTGATAGAGGCCGGCCAGTTCGGCCAGCTCCTGATCCGGCATGTGCTCGAGCTCCCAGCGTTCCTTGGCGATCAGGGCGCGCTCGGTGTCGCGTTGGCTGCTCACCGACACGTATTCGCCCAGGGCCATCGAGATGGCGCCGGCGAGGAGGCTGGCGACGCCTGCGATCAGGATGGCGGCGGCATCCGGGGTCGCCGCCGCAACGCCCACGACGAGGGCGGCGACCGAGACGATGCCGTCGTTGGCGCCGAGCACGCCCGCGCGGAGCCAGTTGAGGCGCGAGGCGTGGCCCGCGGAGTGGGGATCGGTGCCGTGGTCCGGTTCAGTCATGTCTGCATCCAACCATCCCCCGGTCGGCGCCGCTACCAAGGGCTGACTGTCCTTCAGCGCGGATCCGGCCGCACCGTGCCGGCGAGATCCGCCAGAGCGGAATGGTACTGCCGGGTTCGGTAATACCCTTGGTGGGCTCCGACTGCACCGGTATACCCGCTGGTGTCGATCTCGTCCGCGAATTCGTCGATCGGGTTGCCGGTCGGCCGGTTCGAGAATGCCGGGAAACCGAGCGAGTCGGTCGCCCGCCACAGGCTGACCCAGCGCCGGGCGGGAACCGGAGACGCGGCCGCGGCGGCATTCGCTCCGGCCTCAGGCGCTCCCGCCGAGTGGTCCGCACCCCACGGGTCGGCCGCCCACAGCCGCGGCCGCAGGCACGGGGTGGTCCCGAGCACCGCCGGCCCGAGCAGTTCGGGGAAGAACCGCCCGAAGTAGGGTCGCAGCTGCACGCCGAAGGTGAGGAGCGACATCCGGGGGCGAAGCGCGGCCCAGTGCGGGTGTGACGACAGTGAGAACAGTGCGGCCAGGGACACGACGGCGCCCATGCTGTGCGCCGCGAGAACGACCTCCCGCCGCCGCGTCGCCGGCGTGTCCGATTCGGGGCGCAGCCACCAGAGGATACGGCGGGACAGCTCCGGCACGGCCCGTTCGGTGTAGCACGGCGCTCCGAGCGGATGTCCCGCCCGGGGCAGAAAACAGGCCAGGTCCCAGACGGTCGCCAGCGGCCGGGTCGACCGGCCCGGACCGGCGGGCAGGACGAGTCCGGCGAGCACGAGCAGGGCAATGCCGGCCCAGGCGCCCATGGCCACGTCGAGCCACGACAGCGCCCAGCCGGCATTCCCGGTCCACGCCGCCTGGACCCCGGCAGTCACAGGGGAGGCAGACAGCCGTGGATACAGCCAGGCCAGCAACTCCGACGCGAGGACGGCGACGACCGCAGCGGCCGCCAGGATGGCGACGACCGGTTCGACCAGGTGCAGGCGCGCCGCCGTGGCCCGCTTCCGGTCCCGCACCGGACCGAGCAGGGCCAGCAGCTCGGCCGCGGAGCCCACCGGCATCGGCTGGTCCTCGGCCGATGTCCCGACGAAAGAGGTCGACGGCGCCCAGACCTCGACCCGGCGGGCCACCGCTCTCCGACGCAGCAGGGCCGCGACGACGACCAGGACCGCCGCCGCGAACACGAACAGGGCGACGCCGCCGAACCACGGGTAGAGGGTGGGGATCGTGAGCTGCGGATCGAGGGACACGCACGTTCCGGTGCAACGCGTGCGCACTGTGGCGGCCGGGTCGCCGGCCGGGCCGGAGCCGAGCAGCGCGCTCGCGCCCGCCCCTCCGTTCAGCCAGTCGCCTGCCGCCACCGCGACGAGGCTGGACAGGACAAGCCCGATACCGAGGGCGAGACTGAGGAACACGGCAGGGGCCAGTCCGTGCCAGGCCTCGAACCGGAGCGCGGCGCCGGCACGCGGAAGGCGGAAGAACACGCTCGACACGATCAGGGCGAGCATGAGCCCGACCATGGTGAGCGGGGCCAGGGCCGTGACGGTGAAACCGGGCCGGCCGGTTGCGTCGCCACCGGTGGAAGGCCACCCCGCGATGAGCAGCCCCAGGGTCCCAAGATAGCCGGCGCCGCCCAGCCCGGCCAGCGTCTTCTGCCAGCGGCCCGCCGCCGACGCCGCCACGCGCTCCACCGGGAGGGTGCGGGTCCCGAAAACGGTGGCGAGGGAGAGGAGCAGCAGGCCGCCGCAAAGCCAGGCGGCCATGGCCAGGCCGACGCCTCCGCCGTCGATCACGGCCTGCGCGCCCAATTCGGCCGAGACCAGGCTCACTCCGGCCGCGAGGTGGCCGAGGGACAACCGGCGGGTCTCGCCGCGGTTGCTCCAGAACTGCGGCCTCGCGAGCAACGGCGCGTCGGCCTTCTGGGCGTCGGCAGCATCGGCCGACGCCGACGGTTCGCGGGCGTCGAGATAGCGGTCGGCAACGTCGTAGCGCAGCCGGCTGATGCCCGACAACAGCCAGAGCCCCACCACCACCAGCACCGGGGCCAGCGAGAACAGTGCCATCCGGCGCTCCGGGGTCCACCGGGCCAGTGCCTCGAAGGGCTGCGGCAGCACGGTGCAGACCAGGCTGTCGCCCGCGTAGCACTGCACGGCGAGCAGATCGACGGCGACCGACATGACCGTCGACAGCAACAGCAGTGTGAGCAGCCCGCCGAACAGACGCACGAGACCGGCGCGCACGCTCAGCACCACGGTCCCGGTGGGCAGCCGCCAGCACCAGACGGCGGCATTGGCGATGCTGAACGGCAGCAGGAGCGCCCAGCCGACCCGAGCGAGTCCGGCCACGAGTGCGCCGCCCGGCCCGGTGGGCTCCGGGGTGCTGCGCACCAGCCCGCCCCAGGAATACGCTTCGCGTCGGATGCCGCGGGGCACGAAGCCGCGCCGGCCCGCGGCATCCGGCGGACGGCGAAGCCGGTCCAACGCGGCGGGCGTCGGGGCCCAGAAGCTGCCCAACCCGTCCCCGGCCACGCATTCGATGTCGGTGACCGCAAGATCGAGAAGCGCCGAGGGGGCGGTGTTGTTGATGCCATGCACCCGCAACTCCAGCACGCGCGGCTCGGGCGTCTGCCCAGGGGGCGACCCCGGGGCAGAAACCTTCTTCGCGCGTGACCTCATCGTGGGCGACCAACTCCCGGGCATCCGTTGCCCGTGAATGCGATGGTATTGCCGCACCGGCCGTTTGGCCAGAGTTCGCGGTGCCGATGTGGGACGCTAGAGTTTGAACTGGCCAGTATGTCTTGATGTCGAGCTACATTCGGCTCTGCACACTGTGCCCACACCCCCTCGTACCCAGCAGGAACGCCAAGACGCGGATTGGAAAGAGCAGCGTGGATCTTTACGAATACCAGGCCAGAGACCTGTTTGAACAGTATGGAGTCCCGGTTCTGCCGGGCATCATCGCGGATACCCCTGAAGAGGTGCGCGCGGCCGCGGAGAAGCTCGGTGGCGTCGTCGTCGTCAAGGCCCAGGTGAAGGTCGGCGGTCGCGGAAAGGCCGGCGGAGTCAAGGTCGCCAAGACCCCCGACGACGCCGAAGCCGCCGGACGAGCCATCCTCGGCCTCGACATCAAGGGCCACACCGTCAACCGGGTCATGGTTGCCGGGGGAGCCCGAATCAAGCAGGAGTTCTACTTCTCCGTGCTGCTGGACCGGACCAACCGCTCCTACCTCTCGCTGGCGAGCTACGAGGGTGGCGTGGAAATCGAGGTTCTCGCCGTCGAGAAGCCCGAAGCGCTCGCCTACACGGCGATCGACCCGATCGCCGGGATCGACCTGGCCAAGGCCCGCGAGATCGCGATCGCCGCGAAGTTCCCGGCCGAGCTCGTCGACAAGGTCGCACCGGTCTTCGTGCAGCTCTACACCGTGTTCACCGGTGAAGACGCGACCCTGGTCGAGGTCAACCCCCTCGTTCTCACCGAAGAGGGCGACATCATCGCGCTCGACGGCAAGGTCACCATCGACGAGAACGCCGGCTTCCGCCACCCGAAGCATGCGTTCCTCGAGGACGCCGCCGCCGCCGACCCGCTCGAGGCGAAGGCCAAGGAGAACGACCTCAACTACGTCAAGCTCGACGGTGAGGTCGGCATCATCGGCAACGGCGCGGGGCTCGTCATGAGCACGCTCGACGTCGTCGCCTACGCCGGCGAGAACCATGGCGGCGTCAAGCCGGCCAACTTCCTCGACATCGGGGGCGGAGCATCCGCCGAGGTCATGGCCGCGGGCCTCGACGTTATCCTCGGCGACCCGCAGGTCAAGGCCGTCTTCGTCAACGTCTTCGGCGGCATCACCGCCTGTGACGCCGTCGCCAAGGGCATCGTGGGTGCGCTCGCCGAACTCGGCAGCGCCGCAAACAAGCCGCTCGTTGTGCGCCTCGACGGCAACAACGTCGAGGAAGGCCGTCGCATCCTCGCCGAGGCCAACCACCCGCTCGTCACACTGGCCGCCACCATGGACGAGGGCGCCGACAAGGCCGCCGAACTCGCCCACGCCGCGAAGTAAGGGATTTTCGAACATGTCAATCTTCCTCAACAAGGACTCCAAAGTCATCGTGCAGGGCATCACCGGCGGTGAGGGCACCAAGCACACCGCCCTCATGCTCAAGGCCGGCACCCAGGTCGTCGGCGGCGTGAACGCCCGCAAGGCCGGCACCACCGTCGTGCACGGCAGCGTCGAGCTGCCCGTGTTCGGCACGGTCGCCGAGGCCATGGAGAAGACGGGCGCGGATGTCTCCATCGCGTTCGTCCCGCCGGCCTTCACCAAGGACGCCGTCATCGAGGCCATCGACGCCGGCATCCCACTGCTCGTCATCATCACCGAGGGCGTGCCGGTGCAGGACTCGGCCGAGTTCTGGGCCTACAACCTGGCCAAGGGCAACAAGACCCGCATCATCGGCCCGAACTGCCCCGGCATCATCACCCCCGGTGAAGCACTCGTGGGCATCACGCCGGCGAACATCACCGGCAAGGGCCCGGTCGGCCTCGTCTCCAAGTCGGGCACCCTGACCTACCAGATGATGTACGAACTGCGCGACCTCGGCTTCTCCACGGCCATCGGCATCGGCGGCGACCCCATCATCGGGACCACGCACATCGACGCGCTCGAGGCGTTCGAGGCTGACCCGGAGACGCTCGCCATCGTCATGATCGGCGAGATCGGCGGCGACGCCGAGGAGAAGGCGGCCGAGTACATCAAGGCCCACGTCACCAAGCCTGTCGTCGGCTACGTCGCCGGCTTCACCGCTCCCGAGGGCAAGACCATGGGCCACGCCGGCGCCATCGTCTCCAACGGGGCCGGAACCGCCCAGGGCAAGAAGGAGGCCCTCGAGGCCGCCGGGGTCAAGGTCGGCAAGACGCCGAGCGAGACCGCCACCCTGCTGCGCGAGGTTCTCGCGGCCCTGTAGGACCAGCATCCGCACGAAGGGCCCGCCTGACCAGGCGGGCCCTTCGTCGTCTCCGCCCTGGCCCCCGTCTCTCTCGCCCTGTCGAATTCGACGGAGATATTGCCGGAAACGGCCTGAAATCGCCCGCTCAGCGGCCGAACGGGCAAAATCTCCGTCGAATTCGACGGGGGCGGCGAGGGCGAAACCCGCAGCCTGCCCGGCCAAGTAGGCTCGGGGCCGATGAACCGCACAACGACAGCCCTGCTCGCCGCTCTCGAGGCGGTCCTTGTCGTCGCCATCGGCGTCGGGATCGCGCTCGTGCCGCTGACCGTGCTCTGGGCCACCCAGTTCGGCCTCGCCATCGACTGGGTCGTCTTCTGGCGGGCCGCGGTGGACGTCTGGCTGCTCGGCAACGGCGTCGACCTGACCGTGCAACTCGACCCCGCCGTGGTCACCACGCTCGGGCTGCCCGGCTCGGAGGCCCCGTTCACGCTCACCATCGCCCTGCTCGGCTACGGTCTGCTGGCCGTGCTGCTCGGCCGGCGAACCGGCGCCCGCGCCGCCGAAACCCCGTACCGCTGGGTCGGCGCCGGGGCAGCGATCGCCTGCTACGGCCTGCTCGCGACGGTGCTCAGCCTGACCGCAGGCACGGATGCCGTGCGCCCGTCGCTCCCGCAGGGAATCCTGCTCCCGACGGCGGTCTACGCGGCCGGTGTGCTCAGCGGTGTGCTCAGCGGCGCGTTCCGAGGTCAGGCGGCCGGCGCCCTCGTGAGGCGCTACCGCACCCTCCCCTCCGTGGCCCGCGGCATCGCAGCAACGGCCCTCCGCGGCGGAACCGCCGCCGCCGCCGCCATCGTCGCGGTCTCCGCCGTGGCCGTCTTCGTGCTCATCCTCAGCAACTACGCCACGGTGATCGGCCTCTACGAGACGGTGCAGTCCGGCCTGACCGGCGGCATCGTGCTCACCCTGCTCGAGCTCGCGCTCATCCCCAACCTGGTCGTCTGGGCGGCCGCCTGGCTCGTCGGCCCCGGCATCGCGGTCGGTGTCGGCACGAGCGTGTCCCCGGTCGGCACGGCCCTCGGCTCGGTGCCCGGCCTGCCCATCCTCGGGGTGCTCCCGCACGGCACGCTGGCCTTCGGTTTCCTCGGCCTGCTGGTGCCCGTTCTGATCGGCTTCCTCGCCGCGGCCGTGACCCGGCAGCGACAGGCCCGCGCCGACATGGCGCCGCCCACCGTCCCGCAACAGCTGGTCACCGGGCTGGCGACGGGTATCGTCGCCGGCATCCTGCTCGGCCTGCTCGCCTGGTGGTCCGGCGGGGCGATGGGCCCCGGGCGGCTCGTGGAGGTAGGGCCAGACCCCCTGCTGGTCGGGCTGCTCACCGCCATCGAGGTGGGTGTCGCGGCCGGTGCCGGGCTGCTGACGCCGCATCCGTTCCAGCGCAGCCGCGCCACACCGAAGAACGAACCGGCCGCCAAACGGTAGGCTCGTCCCGTGCTGTCATTGGTCGTGTTGATCTCAGGCGGGGGATCCAACCTTCGTTCCCTGCTCGAGGCGTGCCAGGATGCCGAGTACCCGGCCCGGGTCGTCGCCATCGGCGCGGACCGTGACGCCGACGGCCTCGACCTCGGCGAAGAGTTCGGGATCCCGACCTTCACCGTGCCGTTCTCCTCCCACCGGAGCCGGGAGGCCTGGGGCGACGAGCTCCTGGCCCAGATCCGGCAGTGGACGCCCGATCTGGTCGTGCTGAGCGGTTTCATGCGCCTGCTCCCGCCGCGGGTGGTGGCCGCGCTGTCGCCGCAACTGCTGAACACGCATCCCGCCTACCTGCCCGAATTCCCCGGAGCGCACGGGGTGCGCGACGCGATCGCCGCCGGCGTCGCGGAATCCGGGGCCAGTCTCATCGTCGTCGACACCGGTGTCGACGACGGACCGATCATCGCGCAGGAGAGGGTGCCGGTGCTACCCGGCGACACCGAAGCATCCCTGCACGAACGAATCAAGACCGTCGAGCGGCGCCTGCTGGTGCAGGCCGTGCTCGACATCGCCAACGGACACGTCGACCTCGAGGAGCATTCCCAGATATGAGCGGGCACACCAACGACCAGAGCCTGTACCGCGAGCGGGACATCGTTGCGGTGAAGCGCGCGCTGATCTCGGTCAGCGACAAGACCGGCCTGCTTGAGCTGGCCGGGGCCCTCGCGGCCGCCGGCGTCGAGATGGTCTCGACCGGCTCGACCGCCGCGACCATCCGCGCCGCCGGCCACGAGGTGACGGATGTCTCCGCCGTCACCGGTTTCCCCGAATCCCTCGACGGCCGGGTGAAGACCCTGCACCCGGGCGTGCACGCCGGCATCCTCGCCGACCTCCGCCTCGAGTCGCACGAGGCCCAGTTGAACGACCTCGGCATCGCGGCCTTCCAGCTCGTCGTCGTGAACCTCTACCCGTTCGTCGAAACCGTGGAATCCGGCGCCTCCCCGGCCGAGGTCATCGAGCAGATCGACATCGGCGGACCGGCGCTCGTGCGCGCCTCGGCGAAGAACCACGCGAACGTGGCCATCGTGGTCGACCCCGACGACTACGACGAGATCATCGCGGCCGTCGGCGCCGGCGGAACCACGCTGCGCCTGCGCCAGAAGCTCGCCTCGCTCGCCTTCGAGCACACGGCAGGCTACGACCTCAGCGTCTCCGCCTGGTTCACCGAGAACGTCTACGACCAGTGGCAGGATGACGTCGAGGCCCTGGACGAGGAGATCCTCGAGCAGTTCGACGCCGTCATCGCCACCAGCTTCGAGGCCGAAGCGTCGTTCCCCGACACCCTGGCCATCCAGGCCACCCGCAAGGCCGTGCTCCGCTACGGCGAGAACTCGCACCAGGCGGCGGCGCTCTACGTCGGCGACGGCGGCCAGGGCATCGCCCAGGCCGTGCAGCTCCACGGCAAGGAGATGTCCTACAACAACTACGTCGACGCCGACGCCGCCGTGCGCGCCGCCTTCGACTTCACCGAACCGGCCGTGGCCATCATCAAGCACGCCAACCCGTGCGGCATCGCCATCGCAGGCCCCAAGGCGCCCGACGCGATCGCCTCCGCCCACAAGCGCGCGCACGACTGCGACCCGGTCTCCGCATTCGGCGGGGTCATCGCCGCGAACCGGGTCGTGACCCTCGGCATGGCCGAGACCGTCAGCCAGATCTTCACCGAGGTGCTCGTCGCCCCCGGCTTCGAACCGGCCGCGTTCGAACTGCTCAGCGCGAAAAAGAACATCCGCCTGCTCGAACTCCCCGCCGACTACCACCGGTCCTCACTCGAACTGCGTCAGATCTCCGGCGGGCTGCTCGTGCAGGAGACCGACACCTTCGACGACTTCGACTCGTCCGGCTGGACCCTCGCCGCGGGCGAGGAAGTCGACGAGGCCACCCGCGCCGACCTCGAGTTCGCGTGGAAGGCCTGCCGGTCGGTGAAATCGAACGCGATCCTGCTCGCCCGCGGCGGCGCATCCGTCGGGGTGGGAATGGGGCAGGTCAACCGGGTCGACTCCTGCCACCTCGCGGTGCTGCGCGCGGGCGACCGTGCGGCCGGCTCCGTCGCAGCCTCCGACGCGTTCTTCCCGTTCGCCGACGGCCTGCAGGTGCTGCTCGAGGCCGGCGTCACCGCGGTCGTGCAGCCCGGCGGCTCGGTGCGCGACGAAGAGGTCATCGCGGCGGCCGTCGCGGCCGGCGTCAGCATGTACTTCACCGGGGAGCGCCACTTCTTCCACTGACCCGCGTGCGGCAGGGCACCGCGGACTCTGGCACGATTAAGAGGTCCGAGGTGCCACCAGACGCGCAGCGGCGGGAAGGGCAGTCGTGTCAGACCTCGAGGCGTTCATCCAACCGGACTACCTGATCGCACTCCTGGTCGCCGTCGTGGCCGCCGTGGCGGTCACGGCGATCACCGCGCTCGTGTTCCGGATGGTCGGCCGGCGGGAGGCGTGGGCCCGCACCCTGATCGGGCTGGCCAGGGTCCCGTTCCGCCTGACCCTGCTGATGGGCACCATGTGGTCCGTCAACACGCTGTTCCTGCAGAGCACGGCGGAGATCGAGCGCCTGGTCGACTTCGTGTTCCGCGCCCTGTTCATCGCCGCGGCCACCTGGCTGGTGTGCGCGCTGCTCTACTTCATCGAGGAAGTCACCGCAGTCCGTTACCGGGTCGACGTGCGTGACAACAGGGTCGCCCGGCGGGTGCGCACCCAGTTGCGGATGCTGCGGCGCATCGGCGTCGTCGTGGTCATCATCTGCGCGATCGGGGCCGTGCTGCTGAGCATCCCGGGGGCCGCGACCCTGGGCGCCAGCCTGTTCGCCTCGGCCGGCCTGCTCAGCGTCGTCGCCGGCCTCGCCGCCCAGTCCACCCTCGCCAACGTGTTCGCGGGGGTGCAACTGGCCTTCAACAACGCCCTGCGGGTGGATGACGTCGTCATCGTCGAGAACGAGTGGGGGAAGATCGAGGAGATCACGCTCACCTACGTGGTCGTGCACATCTGGGACGACCGGCGGATGGTGCTGCCGTCGACCTACTTCACGACGAATCCGTTCCAGAACTGGACCCGGCACAACAGCGAACTGCTCGGCGCGGTCGAGTTCGACCTGGACTGGCGGGTCGACCCGGCCGGCATGCGCCGGGAGCTGGACCGGATCGTCGCCCAGACCGAACTCTGGGACGGTCGCGTCGTCGTGCTCCAGGTGACGGATGCCGTCGGCGGCTTCGTGCGGGTGCGCGTGCTGGTCTCCGCCGGCGACGCTCCCACCCTGTTCGACCTGCGCTGCCTCGTGCGGGAGAACCTGATCGACTGGCTGGTAACCCACAACCCCGACGCCCTGCCGGTGGGCCGGATGGAGCTGCGGCGGGAACCGCAGACCAGGCCTGCCGTCGCGCTCGGGCCGCAGCCGTCGCACCCCGTGACCGCGCCGATCGGGCTGTTCTCCGGCGACGAGAACGCCAAGGCGCGGGCCGCGGAGTTCACCACCTCGATCCCCGTGCAGGAAGACCCGCGCTGACCTGCGCTGACGAGGCTAGTCTGGGTCAGTCGCCGCGCCACAACCGCGGCCCCAACCCACCGGCCCACAAGGCCAGCAAGGAGAAACAGTCATGACCCTCACGCAACCATCACCGTCGCTGGATGCGCTCGTCGGAATCCCGTTCACCCACGAACGCGTGCTGATCACCACGGGCATCCGCTCGGGCCTCGTGATCACCGTGGCCGTGCACTCGACCAGGCTCGGCCAGGCCCTGGGCGGCGCCCGGATGTGGCAGTACGAGAACTGGACCGATGCCGTCGCCGACGCCCTGCGCCTCTCCGCGGCGATGACGCTGAAGAACGCGGCCGCCGGTCTGAACCTCGGCGGCGGCAAGTCCGTCATCCATCTGCCGCTCGGCACCGTGCTCACCGAGGCGGAGCAGCGCGACGCAATGCTCGACCTCGGCGACGCGATCGAGAGCCTGGACGGGGCCTACATGACGGCGGAGGACGTGGGCACGAACGCCGAGCTGATGGCCGTCGTCAAGGAGCGCACCGACCACGTCTGCGGTCTCCCGGCCGCCACCGGCGGGGTGGGCGAGCCCGCCGACGCGACCGCGGCGGGCGTCTACGCCAGCGTCGTCGCCACCCTCGACGCGTTGTTCGGCAGCCGGGAGGTGTCCGGCCGGCACATCGTGATCTCCGGGCTCGGCCAGGTCGGCGGACGCCTCGCCACGGCGCTGGCGGCGGCCGGCGCCCGCCTGACCGTCAGCGACGTCAACCTCGCCCGGCGGGAGCTGGCCGACTCGCTCGGCGCCACCTGGGTGTCCGTCGACGACGTGCACCTCGTGCCGGCCGACCTGTTCGTGCCGTGCGGCCTCGGCGGGGTGCTCACCGCGCGCGTGATCGGCGAACTCACTGTGCTCGGGGTCGTCGGCGCAGCCAACAACCAGCTCGCCCAGCCGGAGGGTGCCGCCCAGCTCGACGCGCGCGGCATCCTCTGGGCCCCCGACTTCGTCGTCAACTCCGGCGGGGTCATCTACCTGGCGCTCGCCTCGGAGCCGGGTGCCGACCTGGACGTCGTCGCGGCGCGGGTCGACGCGATCGGCGACACCGTGGCGACCATCTTCACGGATGCCCGCGAGCAGGGGATCACGACCCTCGCCGCCGCCGAGCACCTGGCCGCGGCCCGGCTGGACGCGGCGCGCCGCTGACGCCGGGCCGGCTGGCCGCGCCGCGACGGCTGGACGCGGCGCGCCGCTGACGCCGGGCGCCACTGCGGGGGAGTCCCGACTCTCGCGCAGCGGCGCCCGGCTTCCGCCCAATCACGGGCGGCTGCCGGGCCATACACTGGCGGGATGGAACCCGTCGCCGTGCCCCAGCCTTCCCAGCGCCGCGCCCTCGTGCGCCGGCCCGCCCGCAACCTCGCCGACGGGCTCCTCACCCACATCGAGCGCACCGCGGTGGATCAGGCGCTGGCCGAGACACAGTGGCGCGGCTACGTCGCCGCGCTGGAGGCCGAGGGCTGGGAGACCATCGAGGTCGAGCCCGCGCCGGAGCTGCCGGACTCCGTCTTCATCGAGGACGCCGTGATCATGTTCGGCGACCTCGCCGTCGTCGCCAGCCCCGGCGCCGAGACCCGCCGCGGCGAGACGGCCGGCGCCGAGGCCGCCGTGGCCCGGCTCGGCATCCCTCGGCAGCACCTCGACCTGCCCGGGACTCTCGACGGCGGCGATGTGCTCAAGGTCGGTCGCACCGTGTACGTCGGGCGGAGCCTCCGCACCAACGACGAGGGCATCGAAGCGTTGCGGGGCATCCTCGCGCCGCGCGGCTACACGGTCGTCGCGGTGTCGATCAGCCGAGCGCTGCACCTCAAGACCGCGGTCACCGCGCTGCCCGACGGCACCGTGATCGGTTTTCCGCCGCTCGTCGACGACCCGTCGGTGTTCGAGACGTTCCTGCCCGTTCCGGAGGCCCACGGCACCGCGGTCGTCGTGCTCGACGACCGCACCGTGCTGATGTCCTCGGCCGCCCCGCTCTCGGCGGGACTCTTCGCCCAGCGCGGCTACCGCGTGGTCACCGTCGACATCTCCGAGTTCGAGAAACTCGAGGGCTGCGTCACCTGCCTCAGCGTTCGGGTTCGCTGACTTTTTGTCCCTTGCGCCGGGCCGGCATCGGTCGTAGTCTGAAAGGCTGCCTGATCAGGGGGGCACAGCACAGAACACGACGCGCTCAGGAGGCCGACATGACACAGACAGCACAACGACAGCTCGCACCGGATGCGAACCTCGGCGCTGCCTTCAGTGCCAGCTTCCAACCTGCCAGCCTCCGCCCCGCCAGCCTCCGCCCCGCCAGCGCCGCGTAACCGGCCGGCACACGCACCGGCACGACCGGCCCTCGCACCAGCCCGCAGCTCCGCCAGCCCGCTGCCCGCGCACCGGAAGCAGCCACGCTTCCGCCCGTCGCCGACGGAACCCGAACGTCGTCGGCACCCACCGGCGTCTCATCGCGCCGCACGCGCCGGCCCGCCGCGCACCAGAAAACTGACCGTTCAGGACTTTCACGTGACCACGCTCATCGACCAGGAACATCCGTTCGACGCCGCAGGGGACACCCCACCCACCCGGAGGACCACCCTCCAGACCCTGCTGCGTCTCTACCCCTACGCGAAGCCGGCCATGCCGCGCCTCGTCCTCGGCATGGTCGCGGCCCTCCTCGCCGCGCTGGTGTCGCTCGCCATCCCGCAGGTGTTGCAACGCCTCGTTGACGGCGCGCTGTCCCGGCAGGACTCCGCCCAGATCTGGCCCGCCGTGATGCTCATCCTCGGCCTCGGCGTGCTCGAAGCGGTGCTGATCGCGCTGCGCCGCTGGTTCGTGCTCGCACCGGGCACCCACATCGAGGCAAGGATGCGGAACGCGCTCTACGCCAGACTGCAGGACCTCCCCGTCTCGTTTCATGACAAATGGCCGAGCGGCCAGCTGCTGTCTCGGGCGGTCAGCGACCTGAACCAGATCCGCCGGTGGATCTCCTTCGGCTTCGTGCTGCTCGTGGTCAACCTGCTGACGATCGTCGTCGGCGCCGTGATCCTGGTGTCGATGAACTGGGTCCTCGGCACCATCTTCATGGTCTGCTCTGTGCCGCTCTGGATCGTCGGCTACCGGTTCGAGGAGAAGTATTCCGTCGTGGCGCGGCGCAGTCAGGACCAGGCCGGCGACCTGGCGACCGCCGTCGAGGAGTCCGTGCACGGCATCCGCGTGCTCAAGGCCTTCGGGCGCGGCAAATTCGCGCTGAAGAACTTCGCCGAGCAGGCGGAAAGCCTGCGCGGCACGGAGATCGAGAAGTCCCGCGCCATCGCCGGCATCTGGCTGTGGCTGCTGCTCGTTCCCGACGTGGCGTTTGCGCTCTGCCTCGTCGCTGGCGTCTGGCTGGCCAGCCAGGGCGAGCTCAGCGTTGGCGGCCTGGTCGCCTTCTTCGCCACCGCCACGGTGCTCCGCTGGCCGGTGGAGTCGGTCGGATTCCTGCTGTCGATGACCTTCGACACGCGCACGGCCACCGACCGGTTCTTCGACGTGCTCGACGCACCGAACTCGATCACCGACCCGGAGCAGGCCGTCACGATCGAACACCCGCGAGGACGGCTCGCCTTCGAGAACGTGCACTTCCGCTATCCAGACTCGCCCGCCCGGTTCCCCGACCTGCTCGACGGTGTCGACCTGCTACTCGAACCGGGGGAGACCATGGCCCTCGTCGGCCTGACCGGCTCCGGCAAGTCGACCCTCACGGCGCTCACCACCCGGCTCTACGACGTGACGGCGGGCGCGGTGACCCTCGACGGGGTGGACGTGCGTGCCCTCGGGCGCGAGGAACTGCGCCGTCACCTCGCGATGGCGTTCGAGGATGCGACGCTGTTCTCGGCATCCGTGCGCGACAATGTGCTGCTCGGTCGCCCCGAGTGGGCCGAGCGCTCGGCGGCAGCGGATGCCGCGCTCGAGGAGGCGCTGCAGGTCGCCCAGGCGGGGTTCGTCCATGACCTCCCCGAGGGGGTGGACACCCTGGTCGGCGAGGAGGGGATGAGCCTGTCGGGCGGTCAGCGGCAACGACTGGCGCTCGCTCGCGCTGTCGCCGCGAAACCGGCCGTGCTGGTGCTCGACGACCCGCTCTCGGCGCTGGACGTGGACACCGAGTCGCTCGTCGAGGCCGCTTTGCGTGAGGTGCTCGCCTCGACGACGGCGTTGATCGTGGCGCACCGCCCGTCAACGGTCATGCTCGCCGACCGCGTCGCCCTGCTCGAAGACGGCCGGATCACGGCCGTAGGTCGGCATTCCGATCTGCTCCGGCAGAGCGAGCACTACAAGTTCGTCATTTCCAGTCTGGAAGACGAAGAAGCGCGGGACGCCAGAAGGGAGGCGGCGCTGTGAGCGTCAGCGGAGTAGAGGGAGAAGAGCGGAGCGACTTCAGCGCCGCGGAGAGCAAGCAGATCAGAGCCAGGTCGCTGAGTCTGCTCGGGTCGTTGCTTCGACCAGTGCGGTGGCGCGTCATCGGCGCGATGCTCATTGTGGTGCTGTCGACGGCCGCCCAGGTCGCGGGTCCGGCACTGATCGCGTTCGGGATCGACCGGGGCCTGCCGGCGCTGCTCAAACAGGACTGGGTGCCGCTGGCGGCCTCCGGTGCGATCTACCTGATCACCGGCCTGATCGGTGCCGGCCTTATCGCCTGGTACACGATCATGTCGGCGCGGATCAGCCAGGGCGTGCTGATCGACCTGCGCAAACGGGTCTTCCTGCACACGCAACGGCTGAGCCTCGAATTCCATGAGTCCTACACCTCTGGGCGGATCATCTCCCGGCAGACCAGCGACCTCGACGCGATCCGGGAACTACTCGACGAGGGGATCAACCAACTCGTGCAGGGGCTGCTCTACATGTCGTTCACCGCGATCTTCCTATTCGCCCTGGACGGCACGAGCGGGCTGGTGCTGTTCGGTTCGCTCGTGCCGCTGCTGGTCCTCACCCGGTGGTTCCAGGTGCGCTCGCAGGCCCTGTTCCGGCAGTCGCGGGTGGCGTCGGCGAGCCTGATCGTGCAATTCGTGGAGACGATGACCGGCATCCGTGCGGTCAAGGCGTTCCGTGCGGAGAAACGCAACGAGAGGGTGTTCGGCGGCCTCGTCGAGGACTATCGCAAGGTCAACGGGCGGGTGATCCAGCTGTTCGGCATCTTCGACCCGGGCCTGGTGCTGATCGGCAACGTGGCCGTCGCGGTGGTGCTCCTGATCGGCGCCTTCCGGGTCGCCGACGGGCAGCTGGCCATCGGCGCGCTGCTCGCCGCGCTGCTCTACACCCGGCGGTTCTTCGACCCGATGGAGGAGATGGCGATGTTCTACAACTCCTACCAGTCCGCAGCCGCGGCGCTGGAGAAGATCTCCGGCGTGCTCGCGGAACACCCCGGCGTGCCGGACCCGGTGGCGCCGGTCGACCTGTGGACGGCGCGCGGGCAGGTGGCGTTCGACCAGGTGACCTTCGCCTACCAGAGCGACCGGGTCATCCTGCCCCGGTTCGACCTCACGATCCCCGCGGGGCAGACCATCGCCCTGGTCGGGTCGACGGGGGCAGGCAAGTCGACCCTGGCCAAGCTGATGGCCCGGTTCTACGACCCCTCCGACGGTCGGGTCAGCCTCGACGGGGTCGACCTGCGCGACCTGCACCCCAAGGACCTGCGCCGGGCGATCGTGATGGTGACCCAGGAGGCGTACCTGTTCAGCGGGTCCGTCGCCGACAACATCGCGATCGGCAAACCGGATGCCACGCCCGCCGAGATCGTCAGGGCGGCGCGGGCGGTCGGCGCGCACGAGTTCATCGAGGGGCTGCCCAGCGGCTACGACACCGACGTGAACAAGCGCGGCGGGCGCGTCTCGGCCGGGCAGCGCCAGCTGATCTCGTTCGCGCGCGCGTTCCTCGCCGACCCGGCGGTGCTCATCCTCGACGAGGCCACCTCGAGCCTGGACATCCCGAGCGAACGGCTGGTGCAGCAGGCCCTGCAGACGCTGCTGGCCGACCGCACCGCCGTGATCATCGCGCACCGGCTGTCGACTGTGGCGATCGCCGACCGGGTGCTCGTGATGGAGCGCGGCCGGATCGTCGAGGACGGCACCCCGGCGGACCTCATCGCGGGCACCGGGCGCTTCGCCCAGCTGCACGCCGCCTGGCGGGAGTCCCTCGTCTAGCATCCGGCGGCCGGTTCGTCCCCGTGGCGCACCTTCGGGAAGCGGGCGCACCGTAGAGAGCGTGTTGATTATTGGAGGCTGGCGATCGAGGCCAGCGCTCAGTCCCATGTCGGATGTCGATGGGCTGGTGTCGGCGCGGGCGATCGGGCGC
>NZ_SOFM01000026.1:0-69019 GCF_004402705.1 Cryobacterium mannosilyticum
GGGCGCGGCGGCCGAAGCGGGCGCGGCGGCCGAAGCGGGCGCGGCGGCCGGGACCGGCCTGGCGGCCGGAGTCGGCGCCGGCGCTGATGCCGAGCCGGGGATGACCGCGGTCGCCCAGGCGGTGACTGTCTCTCCGGTCGACGCCGCGGGCCTGGCCGGATGCTCCGAGCGCTGCTGCGCCGGTGAGCCTGGGCCGGAACCCGCGCGGGAATCGGCGTCGAGGCCGGAACCCGCGCGGTAATCGGCGTCGAGGCCGGAACCGGCATCGGAGCCGTCGGCATCAGCATCGGCGTTGGCGTTGGCATCGGCGTTGGCGTTGGCATCAGCGGCGGCAGCGCGCCCAGGCGCGCGCGCCGGCTCAGACTGGGGAACGATCGGCTCACCGCCGGGCACGCTCGGCGCTGCGCCCGGCACGCTCGGCTCGGCACCGGGCACGCTCGGATCGGCACCGGGCACGCTCGGATCGGCACCGGGCAGGCCTTCAGCCTCCGGGTCGGAAGCGGCGTTGAGCACTCTCTCGCGCTCCGGGTCGGACTCGGCGTCGGACTCGGCGTCGGAGCCGGAACCGGAGCCGGAGCCGGACTCGGAGCCGGAGCCGGACTCTGAGCCGATGCCGGACTCGGCGTCGGAACCGGTGCCGGGCTCGGTGTCGGAACCGGTGCCGGGCTCGGTGTCGGGCGGCGTGTCCTCGGCCGGCGGTGCGTCGTCGTCGGTGGGCGGCGCCGGCTCGGTCGCCGGAACAGTCGTGTCTCCGGCGGCGCGCCCTGCTCCCCCGCGGTTGGCCGCGGCTCCGGACCGTTCCGGAACACTCCGGTCTTCGGTGCGGGCGGATGCCGACGGGCCCACGGGGGTCCGCGGGGCGGACGGCGCCCCTGCGCCGCCGCTGCCGCCGCCGTCGGGGCCGCCCGGGCGGTCGACCCTGGCGGTGAGACGCGGCGTGAAGCCGAGCACGTCGTTGATCGCGCGCTTGAGGAAGTCGCCGACGCCCTGGCCCGGCGCGGCGGGCTGTTTGAGCCCCTCGACGTCTTTCTGGCTCGGGAACGACAGAACGAGCAGGTCGCCGTCGCGCAGTTCCAAGGCCTTGGCGGTGTAGAGCACCAGCCAGGCGCTGGTCTTTGCGGCCTGAACGGCCTCGAGCACCTCGGGCCAGGCATCCCTCACCTGCTGGAAGGTGACCGGTCCGACCGGGCGCACGGTGACGGATGCCGCGACTTCGGCCGCCGGGACGGCGCGCGGAGCGGGCGCAGCCGGGGCGGCGGGCGCAGCCGGGGCGGCTGGGGCGGTCGAGCCGGCGCCGGCCGAGACCGTCGTGCTGCCCGAGGTCGTGCTGCCCGAGACCGCCGTGGGGTCCGAGGTCGTGCGACCCGCGGGCGGAGTCGCTGCGGGATTCGCGGAGGTCGCCGGCCGGGCGGAAGCCGCCGGTGTCGCCGGGGCGGTCGCTGTCGCCGGGGCGGGCGCGGCATCCGTCGTCTGGCGGACGGAGTTCGCGGAGTCGACCGCGACCACGGAACCGGCGCCCCCGTCGACGCCGATCCGGCGTTCGAGCCGTTCGACCCGGGCGAGGGCACCGCGGGTGGAGTCGTCGCTGGCGGGGATGAGCACCCGGGCGATCATCAGTTCGAGGTGGAGGCGCGGCGAGGTGGCGCCGGTCATCTCGGTCAGCGCGGCGTTGAGGATGTCGGCGGTGCGCGACAGCTCTGCGGGGCCGAACTTGGCGGCCTGCAGGGCCATCCGGTCGAGCTCGTCCTGCGGCACGCCGCGGAGCACGGCCGCTGCGCCCGCGGCGGAGGTCGCCGCGACGATGATCAGGTCACGCATGCGCTCGAGCAGGTCCTCGACGAAACGCCGCGGGTCCTGCCCGGTCTGGATGACCCGGTCGACCGCGTCGAACGCGGCGGATGGGTCGCGCGCGGCGATCGCATCGATGGACTCGTCGAGCAGGGACGCGTTGGTGTAGCCGAGCAGCGCGACGGCGCGCTCGTATTCCACGGAGTGCCCGTCGGAGCCGGCCATCAGCTGGTCGAGCAGGGACAGGGTGTCACGGGGCGATCCGCCGCCGGCGCGCACGACGAGCGGCAGCACCCCGGGCGCGACCGTCATGGTCTCGCTCTCACAGAGGGTCTGCACGTATTCGAGCATCGGCCCGGGCGGCACCAGCCGGAACGGGTAGTGGTGCGTGCGCGAACGGATGGTGCCGATCACCTTTTCGGGCTCCGTCGTCGCGAAGATGAACTTGACGTGCTCCGGCGGCTCTTCGACGATCTTGAGCAGCGCGTTGAAACCCTGCGGCGTGACCATGTGCGCCTCGTCGAGGATGAAGATCTTGTAGCGGTCGCGGGCCGGCGCGAAGATGGCGCGCTCACGGATGTCCCGGGCGTCGTCGACGCCGTTGTGGCTGGCCGCGTCGATCTCGACCACGTCGAGCGAGCCGCCTCCGTCGCGGGACAGCTCGACGCAGCTCGGGCAGACACCGCACGGGGTGTCGGTCGGGCCCTCGGCGCAGTTCAGGCAGCGGGCGAGGATGCGGGCGGACGTCGTCTTGCCGCAGCCGCGGGGGCCGCTGAACAGGTAGGCGTGATTCACCCGATTCGTGCGCAGCGCAGTCATCAGGGGTTCGGTCACCTGGGACTGGCCGATCATCTCGGCAAAGGTCTCTGGCCGGTAGCGGCGATACAGGGCGGTAACCACGGGTCAATCGTAGTCGGCGCCACTGACAGTCCGCCCCGGCCTGTGGACGGCCCCGGCGCGGCATCCGTCGCCACCGACCGCCCCCGCGCTCACCGCGCTCACCGGGCTCACCGGGCTCACCCCGTTGGGGATGGAGATTCTCGCGACACGCCGCTTCCACGGGCGACGGATGCCGCGGGGCGCGAAAAACTCCATCCCCGCGGCATGCGTCGGCGCGGCCCAACCCCCCGCGCCGAAGGTCCGCGACAGCCCGCGGCTCGCCATCCCCCCACAGCGCTCGCGGAACGCCGCTACTCACGCATCGCCCGCGTTCCGCCGCGGCCGGGCACGGCCGGCGGACCCTGAGCGCATGCACAGCGCGGCATCCGTCATCTGTTCGCTCGGCCACGTCGCGACGACGGCCGAACTCCGGCGCCGCGGAGTCTCCCCCGGCGCCCTGCGCGACGCCCTCGCCGGCGGGGCCGTGACTCGTGCGGTGCGCGGCGTCTACGTCTGCGCCCATGCCGATCCTGACCAGCGAACCGCGACAGCGGCCTTAGGCCGGATCAGCTGCCTCAGCGCCCTCCGCCGGGCCGGGGTCTGGACCGGGCTCGACCGCTCCCTCCACCTGCAGCTTCCGCCGCACGCCCGCGGCGACCGGCCGGCCGCCGACCGGAACGGGCGGCCGATCCACTACCACTGGGCGGTCCCCCGGTTCCCCGACTCCCGGCGATCCTGGTTGGTCTCTCCGATGGAGGCCCTGTGGCAGGCCATCCGCTGCCTCGACGAGGAGAACGCGATCGCCTGCCTCGAGTCCGCGGTGCACGAACGTCTGCTCACGGTCGACGAGGTGCGGCGGGTCTGCGCGCGGGCGCCCGCCCGGCTGCAGCGGGGCATCCGTGAGCTGGAATTCACGGCCGGGTCGGGCATGGAGACCATCGTGCGGCGACGGCTCCGGCACGCCGGTTACACCGTGGTCGCCCAGGTGCAGGTCACGGGAGTCGGCGACGAGGACCTGCTCGTCGAGGACTGCGTCGCCCTGGAGACCGACGGCGAGAAGTGGCACGGCCCCGACCGGTTCCACTTCGACCGCAACCGCGACCTCAAGACGGAGGGCCTGGGCCGCCGGGCGCTCCGGCTCACCCACGACCAGGTGATGTACGACTGGGAGACGACGTTCCTCAGCATCACACGCGTCGTCGACGACGCCAAACGGGAGCAGACCCGCCGCTTCGGCCGGGTCATCCTGCGCGCCGACGATCCGCTCTGACCCCGCGCCCGCCGTTCGGGATGGAGATTCTCGCGACACGCCGCGTTCGCCGGCGACGGATGCCGCGGTTCGCGAAAAACTCCATCCCGGCGCTTCTCCGCCGCGCCCCCCGCCCCGCCCCGCGGGAGCGGGAGCGGGAGCGGGGCGCAGAACGACGCGCTACTTCGAGGGGTGGGTGCGGTTGATCGTCGCGAGGGTCTGACGGGCGATCTCCAGCTCCTCGTTCGTCGGGATGACGAGCACGGTGACCTTCGAGGCATCCGTGGAGATCACCCGGGCCTTGCGCGACTTGGCCTCGTTGCGCACGGGGTCGATCTCGATCCCCATGCCCTCCAGGCCGGCCAGTGAACCGGCGCGCACGATCGGCGAGTTCTCGCCGACGCCCGCGGTGAAGACGATGACGTCGACGCTGCCGAGCTGCGCGTAGTAGGAGCCGACATAGCCCTTGAGCCGGTGGAAGTACACGTCGAGGGCGGCCTGGGCGACCGGGTCGCCCGCGATCGACGCGTCCTCCACGTCGCGCATGTCGCCGTTGCCGGCCAGCGCGAGCATGCCGCCGCGGCGGTTGAGCAGGTCGTCGAGTTCGGCGGTGTTCATGCCGGCCCGGCGGCGCAGGTGGAAGATGACGGCAGGGTCGATGTCGCCCGAGCGGGTGCCCATGACGAGCCCCTGCAGCGGGGTCATCCCCATCGAGGTGTCAATCGAACGGCCGCCGTCGACGGCGCAGGCGGAGGCGCCGTTGCCGAGGTGCAGCACGATCGTCTTCAGCTCGGCCAGCGGCCGGTCCAGGAACGTGGCCACGGCCTCGGAGACGAACTTGTGCGAGGTGCCGTGGAAGCCGTACTTGCGCACGCGATACCGAGTGGCCAGGTCCCGGTCGATGGCGTAGGTGTACGCCTCCGGCGGCAGCGTCTGGTGGAACGCGGTGTCGAAGACGGCCACGTGCGGCACGTTTGCGAAGGTGGCGCGGGCGGCACGGATGCCCTGAACGGCGCCCGGGTTGTGCAGCGGCGCGATCTCGGACAGGTCCTCGATGTTCAGCTCCACCAGGTGGGTGATCTCGGTCGGCTCGAAGAACCGGTTCCCGCCCTGAACGACGCGGTGGCCAACGGCGATCAGGTCTGCCTCACTGAGCTGAGGTCCGTGCTCGGTGAAGGCCTCGATCATCACGGCGAAGCCGGCGGTGTGATCGGCGATCGGCAGGTCGCGTTCGGTGCGGTCCGCCTTGGTGGGTCCGGCGTTGTGCCGGGAGTGCCCGATCGGCTCGCCGATGCGTTCGACCAGGCCGCTGGCCAGCTCGGTCTCGGTGTCCATGTCGATCAGCTGGTACTTGAACGACGACGAGCCGGAGTTGACGACCAGGACGGCGCTCATGCGGACACCGCCGCGGTCTCGGTGCGGGCTGCCGCCACGGCGGACAGGGTCGCCGCCTGGATCGCGGTGATGGCTACGGTGTTGACGATGTCCTGCACAAGTGCTCCTCGGGAAAGATCGTTGATGGGTTTGCGAAGGCCCTGCAGGACGGGGCCGATCGCCAGGGCGCCGGCACTGCGCTGGACCGCCTTGTAGGTGTTGTTGCCGGTGTTCAGGTCGGGGAAGATGAACACCGTCGCGCGGCCGGCCACGGCGGAGCCGGGCATCTTCGCGGCGGCGACGTCGGCATCCGCTGCCGCGTCGTACTGGATCGGGCCTTCGATGAGCAGGTCGGGCCGGCGTTCGCGCACGAGCTCTGTCGCCGCGCGCACCTTGTCGACATCCGCGCCCTTGCCGGACTCCCCGGTGGAGTAGGAGAGCATGGCGATGCGCGGTTCGATGCCGAACTCCACCGCGGTCTCGGAGGCCGAGATCGCGATGTCGGCCAGCTGCTCCGCGGACGGGTCGGGGTTGACCGCGCAGTCGCCGTAGACGAGCACCTTGTCGGCGAGCGCCATCAGGAACACGCTCGAGACGACGGAGGTGTCCGGCCGGGTCTTGATGATCTCGAAGCTCGGCCGGATGGTGTGCGCCGTGGTGTGGGTGGCGCCGGAGACCATGCCGTCGGCGAGGCCGAGCTGCACCATCATCGTGCCGAAGTAGGACACGTCGGTGACGACATCCATCGCCTGGTCGATCGTGACGCCCTTGTGCGCGCGCAGCTTCGCGTATTCCTCCGCGAACCGGGTGCGCAGCACGTCGTCGAACGGGCTGACCACCTGGGCCTTGGAAATGTCCAGGCCCAGGCCGATCGCCCGGGACCGCACCTCGAACTCCTCGCCGAGGATGGTGATGTCGGCCACGTCACGGGCGAGCAGGGTGGCGGCGGCCCGCAGGATGCGGTCGTCGTCTCCCTCGGGCATGACGATGCGCTTGCGGTTCTTCCTGGCCCGTTCGAGCAGGGTGTACTCGAACATCAGCGGCGTCACCACGTCGGCGCGGCTGACCCGCAGCCGATCGAGCAGTACGGATGCGTCCACGTGGCCTTCGAAGAGGGCCAGCGCGGTGTCGTGCTTGCGCTGCGAGTCCGCCGCCATCCTGCCGGGGGTGTGCGTGATCCTCAGCGCCGCCTCGTAGGAGCCGAGTTCGGTGCGGATGATCGGCACCGACGGCGCGAGGCCGTCGACGAGGCGTTCGATCTCCTCGGGGAGCGCGAACCCGCCCACGAGCACGATGCCCGCGATCGACGGGAAGGTCGCGGAGGAGTTCGCCATCAGCACGGCGAGCAGCACCTGCGGCCGGTCGCTCGGGATGACGACGACGGCGCCGTCGAACAGGCGCGGCAGCACGTTGACCATCGACATGGCCGCGACGACCACGCCCAGCGCCTCCCGCGACAGCAGCGCGGGGTCGCCGTTCACGAGGGTGCCGTTGGTGGACTTGAGGATGCTCTTCATGCTCGGGGCCACGATGTACGGGTCCTCGGGGATCGCCCAGACCGGCACGGAGGCCAGCTGGCTGCCCGGCGCGTCGATCACGCCGCGCACGGAGCCGATCAGTTCGTCGAGGCGCGCGGGGTCGGCCCGGTTGATGATCACCCCGAGCAGGGAGACGTGCTCGTTTCGCAGCTCGGCCAGGGAGACGTCGGTCAGCTGACGGATGTCCTCCGGCCCGCGCGGGTCGCTCTGGCCGAGCCGGTCGCTCTGGTTGAGCACCTCGCCCTGGCCGGGGCCGACCCGGCCGCCGAGCACGAGCAGCACCGGCACGCCGAGGTTCGCGGCGACCCGGAGGTTGAAGGCGAGCTCGGTGGGGCTGCCGACATCCGTGTAGTCGCTGCCGACGACGACGACCGCGTCGCACTTCGCCTCGACGGCCTTGTACCGGGCCACGATCCGGCCGAGGGCCGCGTCGGGGTCCAGGTGCACGTCGTCGTAGCTGACGCCGACGCACTCGTCATAGCTGAGCGGCGGTGTGCTCTTCGCCGACCCGGTGGCCAGGTGCGCGAGCAGCAGCTCGAGCACGTAGTCGGGGTGGTGCACCGAGCGGGCGACGGGCCGGAAGACGCCGACCCGTTCGACCGAGCGGAGCAGGGTGTCCAGCACGCCGAGCGCGATCGTGGACTTGCCGGTGTTGCCCTCTGCCGAGGTGATGTAGATGCTGTCGGCCATTATTCGTTGTCCCCGCCCGTTTCGATCGCATTGGTGACGCCGGCTCCGGCGCCCTGGGCGTCCCAGACCCATTCGGTCACCTCGGGGATGTCTTCCCCGTGGTCGCGGGTGTAGGCGCGGGCCCGCAGGCGCGCATCCTGCATCTCCTGGCGGAGCAGCCCGGCGCGGGCGCCGAGGCCCGGAACCCGGTCGATGACGTCCATCACCAGGTGGTACCGGTCGAGGTCGTTGAGCATGACCATGTCGAACGGGGTCGTGGTGGTGCCTTCCTCCTTGTACCCGCGGGCGTGCAGGTTGGCATGGCCGTGGCGCTTGTAGGTCAGGCGGTGGATCAGCCACGGGTAGCCGTGGTAGGCGAACACGATCGGCTTGTCGGCGGTGAAGAACGCGTCGAACTCGGCGTCGCTGAGCCCGTGCGGGTGGTCGGCCTCGGACTGCAGGCGCATCAGGTCGACGACGTTGACCACGCGCACCTTGAGTTCGGGGATCGCCTCCCGCAGGATCGCGGCCGCGGCCAGGATCTCCAGGGTCGGCACCTCTCCGGCGGCGGCGAGCACGACATCCGGCTCGGTGCCGGCGACCTCGGTGCCGGCCCAGTCGAAGATGCCGAGGCCGCGCTCGCAGTGCGCGACGGCCTGGTCCATGGTCAGCCAGTTCGGCGCGGGCTGCTTGCCGGCGACGACGACGTTCACATAGTCGACGCTGCGCAGGCAGTGGTCGTAGATGGAGAGCAGCGTGTTGGCGTCGAACGGCAGGTAGACGCGCACGACATCCGCGCTCTTGTTGACGACGTGGTCGATGAAGCCCGGGTCCTGGTGCGAGAAGCCGTTGTGGTCCTGCCGCCAGACGTGCGAGGAGAGCAGGTAGTTCAGGCTGGAGATCGAGCGGCGCCACGGGATCTCGCGGGTCACCTTGAGCCATTTGGCGTGCTGGTTGAACATCGAGTCGACGATGTGGATGAACGCCTCGTAGCAGTTGAACAGGCCGTGGCGGCCGGTGAGCAGGTAGCCCTCGAGCCAGCCCTGGCACTGGTGCTCGCTGAGCATCTCCATGATCCGTCCGGCCCGGTCGAGGTTGGTGTCGCCGGGGTGGTACTCGCCGTTCCAGGTCTTGTCCGTTGCCGCGAACACGGCAGGGGCGAGCCGGTTGGATGCCGTCTCGTCCGGCCCGAAGATGCGGAAGTTGTCGGGGTTGTCACGGATGACGTCGGCCAGCCAGGTGCCGAGCACCTTGGTGGCCTCGTCGGTGGTCGCGCCGGGTGACGGCACGTCGACGGCGTAGTCGCGGAAGTTCGGCAGCCGCAGGTCCTTGCGGAGCAGTCCGCCGTTGGAGACCGGGTTGGCGCTCATCCGCAGGTCGCCGACCGGGGCGAGGGCCGTGATCTTCGCGACCGGGGCGCCGGCCTCGTCGAAGAGTTCCTCCGGCCGGTAGGAGGCGAGCCAGCCCTCGAGCAGCCGGGTGTGCTCCAGCGTGTCGCGGGCGTTGCTCAGCGGCACCTGATGCGAACGCCAGGAGTCGACGACCTGCACGCCGTCGATCGTGGTCGGGCAGGTCCAGCCCTTGGGGGTGCGCAGGATGATCATCGGCCAGCGCGGGCGTTCGGTGTCGCCGGCCAGGGCCCGGGCCTTGATGTCGGCGATCTCGTTGAGCACCTCGTCGAGGGTCTCGGCCATCCGCTGGTGCACCAGGAGCGGGTCTTCCTCGTTGAACCCGCCGGAGACGATGTAGGGCTTGTGGCCGTAGCCGCGCATCAGGTCGAGGAGTTCCTCCTCGGGGATGCGGGCGAGCACGGTGGGGTTGGCGATCTTGTAGCCGTTGAGGTGCAGGATCGGCAGCACGACGCCGTCGACGAGCGGGTCGACGAACTTGTTCGAGTGCCAGCTGGTGGCGAGCGGGCCGGTCTCGGCCTCGCCGTCGCCGACGACGGCGGCGACGAGCAGGTCGGGGTTGTCGAAGGCCGCGCCGTAGGCGTGGCTGAGCGCGTAGCCGAGCTCGCCGCCCTCGTGGATCGAGCCGGGCGTTTCGGGTGAGGCGTGGCTGGGGATGCCGCCCGGGAAGGAGAACTGGCGGAACAGGGCCTTGACGCCGCGTTCGCTCTGCTCGATACCGGAGTAGATCTCGCTGTAGGTGCCGTCGAGGTAGGCGTTGGCAACCATGCCGGGGCCGCCGTGGCCGGGGCCGGTGACATAAAGGGTGCTGATGGCGCGTTCCTGGATGGCCCGGTTCAGGTGGGCGTAGAGGAAGTTGAGCCCCGGGGTCGTGCCCCAGTGGCCCAGCAGGCGCGGTTTAATGTGGTCACGGTTGAGGGGTTCACGCAATAACGGGTTGTCCAACAGGTAGATCTGCCCGACCGCCAGGTAATTTGCGGCCCGCCACCAGGCGTCGACGCTGGCGAGGGCGTCTGCACTGAGCGGTTGCGTCTGGCGATGAGGCCAGAGGAAGGATTTACCGGACGATTCAACCATGGGTGCCTCCAGGCACTGTCGGGGCGTTATCTGCGCCCTACCATCCTAGGAGAAATTGCGGAATCGTTATCATGGCTAACGGCATTTCGGCGGCCTCACCGCGGTAAACCGGGGCCGGCGGCCGGAAGAATGCACAAAAAAGACTCCTCGCGCACCCACCAGAGCCCGGTTACCCTTGCTACGTTTCCGTCCTGGGGGAGTTGGCCGAGATGGCGCCACGCGAGGAGCCGACTGCCAGTTTAGGCGGAAAGGCCCGCGCCCCCAAAACCCGTCGGCGGCGAGGCGAATCCGGCCGATCCCGGCCGGGTGTGACAGCGGCCGCCGGAAACAGGTAGGATTCTTTCTTGGCCGATCCTCACGGATACGGCCGGCCAGGAGAATTCGCCTAGTGGCCTATGGCGCACGCTTGGAAAGCGTGTTGGGTGAGAGCCCTCGGGGGTTCGAATCCCCCATTCTCCGCCAAGAACGTGGATCATCACCCGGTGGTCGACCCTGTCGAGACCGGTGGTCGAGCCTGTCGTGACCCTCGCGTGATTTCGACACGCTCAATCACCGGGTGCCGCCACCGGCTCGATCAGTCGTCGAGGCGGCGGCGCGGCCGCGGTGCGGGCGGCGGCGGCACTTCTTTCGCGGCGACGATGTCCGCCAGCGTGATCGCGACGAGCCCGCGTTTGGTCTCGACCATGCACACGGCCCCGTCGCAGGAGCGGAGGTAGCCGACGGCATCCGTCACCCCACCCTCGATGCGTCGGCGCACGACGACCCGGGTTCCCGGTTCGGCGTCGATCACGAACCGGGCTGCATCTACATTCATCAGGGCGAGCCTACCCGCAGCGCTGGGGCCCGGCCCGGTCAGATCAGCCGGCTGAACGCCTCGACCCGTTTGGACTCCCCCGCGATCAGGATGATGTCGGTCGCCGCGATCATGGTGTCCAGGGTCGTGTAGCTCCACACCCCGTCGCGGTTGAACGCGGTGACGGTGACCCCGTGGTTGGGCCGGATGCGTGTCTTGCCGAGCGGCACCCCGATGATCTCCCGCGGCGGTGTCGTCTTCACGAGGGCGAAGTTCTCGCCGATCTCGATGTAATCCTGCATCACCCCGCGAACCAGGTGGGCGACCCGTTTGCCCATGTCCTTCTCGGGGTAGATGACGTGGCTGACCCCCAGCTGCTGCAGGATCTCGCCGTGCGGGTCGCTCACGGCCTTCGCCCAGATGTTGGGGATGCCGAGCTTGAGCAGCAGCGACGCGGTGAGGATGTTCGCCTGGATGTCGCCGCCGATCGCGACGACGGCGCTGGTGAACTCGGTCACCGACAGCTGACGGAGGGTTTCCTCCTTGGTCGAGTCGGCGCGCACGACGTGGGTGAGCAGCCCGTTGTGCGCCTGCACGATGTCCTCGTCGCCGTCGATTCCGAGCACCTCGGTGCCGCTCTCCATCAGTTCGAGGGCGAGGGAACTGCCGAACCGGCCGAGGCCGATCACGACCACCGACTCGGATTCGGCGATGCGGGCGGGGTCGTGAGACCCGAACAGGTTGAACTTAGCCAATGATCGGCCTCTCTTTCGGTAGCTCGTAGGTGGTCGGGCGTTCGCGGAGGGCGAGCGCCGAGGCGAAGGTGATCGGCCCCAGCCGGCCGATGAACATGAGCAGCATCAGGATGATCTTGCCTGCCTCCGGCAGCCCGGCGGTGATCCCCGTGGACAGTCCCACCGTGCCGAAGGCCGAGATCACCTCGAACAGGAGCTTGTCCATGCTGATGTCGGTCATCACCATCAGCGCGGCCGTCGACGCGATGACGACCGCGACGGCGAGCAGCACGATCGTGATCGCCTGCCGGTGCACCGCGCGGGAGAGCCGCTTGCCGAACACGTTCACGGCGGTGTCGCCGCGCACCTCGGCGAGGAGGATGAAGAAGAGCACGCCGAAGGTGGTGATCTTGATGCCGCCGGCGGTTCCGGCCGGACCGCCGCCGATCAGCATCAGGATGTCGGTGCCGAGCAGGCTGGCCGAGTCCATCGCGCCGGTGTCGACGCTGTTGAAGCCGGCCGTGCGCGCCTGCACGGACTGGAAGAATCCGACCAGGAGCTTGCTCGGCCAGTCGAGCGGCCCGAGGGTCGCCGGGTTGGACCACTCGACGGCCGTGAGGTACACCGTGCCGCCGACCAGGAGGATCAGTGTGCCGGCCAGCACCAGTCGGGTGTTCATGTTCCACAGTCGGGGCGTCTTGAGATGCCGGCGCAGCTGCACGATCACGGGGAAGCCCAGCCCGCCGAGGATCACGGCGGCGGCGATCGGCAGGCAGATGAGCGGATCCGTGGCGTAGGAGATGAGGTTGTCGCTGAACAGCGCGAACCCCGCGTTGTTGAACGACGAGACAGCGTGGAAGACGCCGAGCCAGATTGCGCGGCCGAGCGGCTCGCCATAGCCGAGCAGGAAGCGGAGGCTGAGCAGCAGCGCGACGCTCGCCTCGATCACCAGCGACATCCGCACGACGCCCAAGACGAGCCCCTTGACGTCGTCCAGTCCCACGCTCTTCGCCTCGGCGGCCGCGGTGATCCGGGAGCGCAGCGAGAGCTTGCGCATGACCGCGAGCCCGATCACCGACGCGAAAGTCATGATCCCCAGGCCGCCGATCTGGATCAGCAGGAGAATGACGACCTGGCCGAAGGCGGTCCACTGGGTGGCGGTGTCGACGACGATCAGCCCGGTCACGCAGACGGCGGAGGTCGCGGTGAAGATCGCGTCGAAGAACGACGCCCCGCCCGCCCCCGGGGTGGATATCGGCAGCATCAGCAGGCCCGTGCCGATCAGGATCGTCGTGGCGAACGCGGCGGCGACGACCTGGGCCGGGTGCGGCCGGAACCGCGAGGTTCTCGCGGTGGGGCGGGGCGTCGTCCGGGGATTCACCTGCTCACTCTACGGTCGATGCCGTTCCGGCGGGTGGCCGCGACCAAACCGATTCGGCGAGGGCACCGGACCCCTTATGCGGCCCGGGGAAATCCGAGGCCGGAACTGAACAACGGAAGAGAGTACTCATCATGAACACGATCACGAAGCGTCTCAGTGCATTCGGCATCGCCGGCATCGCATCCGCCATCATCGTCGGTGGGCTGGCCGCCCCCGCCCAGGCATCCGAACAGGGCAGCCCGCGGCTCACCGGCACCGACGGCTCGTCGGCGGCCCAGACCGTCGACTTCGGCCTGCTCACCGACGCCCTGACCGGAAACCAGGCCACCGGAACCGGCGTCGCCGGCAACGACGCCTCGCTCCTCGGCGGCGGCGTGCTCAAGGCCCCTCTCGTCAGCGGCCCGGTCGTCGACCGCTCGCTGACCGGGGACGTCGGCGACGTCGCCTCGGGCAACGAGGTCGGCAACGGCACCTCGATCGGCAACGGCAACGACGTTCCGGTTGCTTCCGGAAACGACACCTCGGTCACCGCCCCCGTCGAGGCACCGGTCACCGCTCCGGTCGGTTCGGGCAATGACGTCACCGGCGGCAACGTCGGCGACATCGGATCGTCCGTGAACGACGTGGTCGACGGGTCGCTCGGCGGCCTCGACCTGGGCGCCGTTCTCGGCCGCTAACCCGCGCAGCACACAACGATGAGGCACGGCTCCTGAGGGGGTCGTGCCTCGTTTCATGCGCCGACGGCCTGCGCCGGATTCCCGGCCGGACCCCCTGGAACGGTGGCTGGCACACCACGGTGAATTCCGGGATAATCTGACTACACCGGCAAGGGGGAACCACGGGTGAGATTCAGCGGAGGGTTGCGCACGCGGGCGCACGCTTTGCGACCCCACGGGCGGATTCTGCTGCAGTCCGGCCTGTCCGTGCTCGCCCTGATCGCGCCTCTGTCGGCCGTGCTGTTCTGGCTGACCATCCCGACGAATTCGTGGCAGCCGGTGGCCCTGGGCGACCTCGTCGTCGTCGCGCTCTGCCTGGTTGCGGCCATCGCCTTCTACCGCACGGTCATCTGGGTCGACACGGCGGGCATCTCCGAACGAGGATTCCTCGGCCGCGTCTCCAATTTCTCCAAGGATGAGATCGGCAGCGTCGTGCTGCTCGACCTGTACCAGAGCGGCGCGATGGACACGCATCCGCAACTCTTCCTCACCGGCACCGACGGCCGCCTGCTGATCCGGATGCGCGGCCAGTTCTACTCCCGCGGCGCGATGGAGACGGTCGTCGACCTGCTCGACGCCCCCGTCGTGCGCGTGCCGGAGCCGATGACCCTGCAGGACCTCAACCGCGTGCGCCCCGAACTGCTCTACTGGTTCGAGCGGCGCATCACCACCCACGCCGGCTGAGGCCGGCCGCGCGCTCAGCGGCGGCGGCGGGTGCCGAAGATGCCGCTGACGACCCCGGTGAGGATCGTCCTGGTGACGGAGGACCCGAGCACCTGCTCGAGCACGCTCTTCTGCGGGCGCGAACTGGTGCGGCTGCGGGTCGACCCCTGCGTCTGTTTCATCAGGCGGTCGTACTCGGCCTGCGCCTTCTTCTGCGCCTTCGCCTGCTGCACGGCGGCGGCATCCTGCTGCTTCTCCAGCTCGGCGGCGGCCTTCGCCTGGTCGAGGGCGACCTGCTGGGCGAGCGCCACCCGGTTTGCTGCCTCCAACTTCGTCGCCAGCATCTCGCGGGCCGAGTCGCGGTCGATCGCGGCGCCGTAGACGGCGAGCAGCGGGGAGGCGGCGACGGTGGCGTCGATCTGCTCCGGCGGTGTCGGTGACATCGAGCCCTGCGGCGCGCGGAGACGGGTCCAGGCGACGGGGCTCGGAGCGCCCTTCTCGTTCATCACCGTGACGATCGCCTCACCGGTGCCGAGCCCGGTCAGCACCTCCTCGAGGTCATAACCCGAGTTCGGGTAGGTGGAGACGGTCGCCCGGAGTGCCTTGGCGTCATCCGGGGTGAACGCCCGCAGCTGGTGCTGAACCCGGGAACCGAGCTGTGCGAGCACGTCGCTCGGCACGTCCTTGGGGGTCTGGGTGACGAAGAAGATGCCGACGCCCTTGGAGCGGATCAGCCGCACCGTCTGGGTGATCGAGGCGAGGAAGTCCTTCGACGCGCCCGTGAACAGAAGGTGCGCCTCGTCGAAGAAGAAGACGAGCTTGGGCTTGTCCAGGTCGCCGACCTCGGGCAGGTCGTTGAACAGGTCGGCCAGCAGCCACATCAGAAAGGTGGAGAACAGGGCCGGCTTGTCGGCGACGCCGGGCACCTCGAGCAGACTGATGATGCCCCGGCCGTCGGGCGTGCTGCGGAGGAACTCGGCGGTGTCGATCTCGGGTTCGCCGAAGAAGACGTCGGCGCCCTGGTCGGCGAAGGTGATCAGTTCGCGCAGGATGACGCCCACGGTGGCCGGGGACAACCCGCCGAGGCCGGTGAGTTCGCCCTTGCCGGCGTCGCTGATCAGGAAGCTGAGCACGGCTCGCAGGTCGGTCAGGTCGAGCAGAGGCAGGCCGGCCTGGTCGGCGTAGTGGAAGACGAGGCCGAGGCTGGACTCCTGGATATCGCCCAGCCCGAGCACCTTGCTCAGCAGCAGCGGGCCGAAGCCGGCGACCGTGGCGCGCACCGGGATGCCGCGGCCGACCCCGCCGAGCGAGAAGTATTCGGTGGGAGACGCCACGCCCGACCAGTCCTGGCCGATGCCCCGGGTGCGGGCCAGCAGCTTCTCGCTCGCGGTGCCTGCCGTGGCGACGCCCGACAGGTCGCCCTTGATGTCGGCTGCGAAGACGGACACCCCGTGCGCGGAGAGCTGCTCGGCGAGCACCTGCAGGGTTTTCGTCTTGCCCGTGCCGGTGGCTCCGGCGACGAGGCCGTGCCGGTTCGTCATCGCCAGCGGGATGCGCACGGGCACGTCGGGGCGGGCGTCGCCGTTGACCAGGGCCCCCATCTCCAGAGCCGGCCCGGCGAAGGCGTACCCGGCGCGGATGGTCTCGACCTGCGCGACGGTGAGCGGGCCGGCAACCGGCGGTGCTGCGGGCGCTGCGGCGGCGGGAGCCGGTGCGGCAGTCGCTGCGGCGGGAGCCGGTGCGGGAGCCGGTGCGGCCAGGGCCGCGCCCTGGGCGGCTTCGGCCCGGGCGATGGCTGCCTCCGCCTCGGCCTGGGCGGCCCGGGCGGCCGCGACCGCGGCCTCCGCCTGGGCCTTCAGCTCGGATACCTGGTCCATGGGTTCGCTCGGGGTCATGGCCTGAATCCTAGCGCCGAGAGGACCGGCGCGGTCAGGTCGTTTCGGGCCGGAACGGGCCAATCGGTCAGGTCTGTCCCGGGGTCGGTCCCGGCGCGGATCCCGGCGCCGTCGCATCCGTCTCCGGCCGCACGAAGACGTAGTCGTTGCCGGCGTCCAGTTCGGGGCGCAGTCCCTGGGCCAGGGCCTCCGTGAACAACGCCCGGGACCGCTCGCGCAGCCGGGCGGCGGCCGCCGGGTCGTCGGCCCGCAACCGCTCGAAGTCGACGTCGAGCGGGAGCCGCAGCGGGGCGTGCGGGACCGGCCGGGGTGTGCCGGTGAGGGCCGCCCGCACCCGGTCGGACTCGAGCAGCCAGCGCACCTCGAACCGGTCGCTCCGGTCGCTGCCGGTGATGACGTCGTCGAGGCGGCCGTAGAAGTCGGGCAGGAACCGCACCACCTCCGCGCCGAGCTTGACCAGGTTGAAGTGCGCGTTGCGGCGGATCAGGGGGTCGAAGGTCCAGCGCATCTCGACGATCCCGTGTTCGAGGCAGACCGCGCGCTGGAACAGCTTCAGCGCGTAGCCGACGCCGCCGCTGCGCCGCCACGGCACCACGGCCGCCATGTGGGAATGCAGGTGGATGCCGTCGCTCCAGCCGAGGAAGCCCAGCGTCGCGCCGACCGCCTTGCCTGCCTCGCTGGCGACGAGCACGGTGTTCCCGGCGTAGTCGAGCGCGAGCAGCATCGAGCGGTCGGGGCTGCGGCCGGCGCCCCAGGTGCGCTCGAAAAGGCCGATCACCGGGGTCATGTCGCCGGGTTCCGCCATCCGCACGGACACCCCGGCGGCCGCGGCGGCGGCATCCGCCAGCCGGTACGCCTCGGCGACGACCTCGGGTTCAACGCTCATGCAACGAGTAGACCACATCCGCCCGTTGTGCATAACTCCTGCACTGTGGGCAATTCCCGCCGATTCCGGCCGAAATCGGGGCCTTCCGGCACAATCTGCAGGAGTTATGCGCGGGGCGAGCGGATGCCGCGGGCCGGGCTAGTGGCCGCGGCCCGAGACCACGTCGGCGATGCTCGCGACCGGCGAGGTGGTCTGCCGCCGGGTCAGCTCGGCGCGGTCGGCGAACGAATATGCCCGGTAGAGGGCGTGCACGGCGAGCCAGCGCAGCGGCTCCGGCTCCCAGTTGCGCACCCGGTGGTTCACCCAGGGCAGCCCGGTCAGCCCGGTGTCACGCTCGAGGATCAGGTCGGTCAGGGTGCGCCCGGCCAGGTTCGTCGTGGCCACGCCGGTGCCCACGTACCCGCCGGCCCAGGCCAGCCCGGTCGTCGGGTCGAGCCCGACGGTCGCCGCCCAGTCCCGCGGCACGCCGAGCACCCCCGACCAGGCATGGTCGATCGCCACGCCCGCCGTCGCCGGGAAGAACCGGGTGAGGATGCCGCGGAGCGCCTCGACCGTGCTCGCCGGGGTGTGCCCGTCGGAGTCGGTCCGCGAGCCGAAGCGGTACGGCACGCCCCGGCCGCCGATCGCGATCCGGTCGTCCGCCGTGCGCTGGGCGTACATGTACGCGTGCGCCATGTCGCCGAGGGTCTCGGATTCGGTCCAGCCGATGCTCTCCCAGACGGCGTCGCTGAGCGGCGCGGTCGCGATCAGCGACGAGTTCATCGGCAGCCACGCCCGGTGCAGGCCCTTCAGTCCGGCCGTGAACCCCTCCGTGGCGCGCACGACGAACTCCGCGTCCACCGGGCCGTGCTCGGTCACGGCCCGTCCCGGCGTGATCTCGCCCACCCGGGTGTTCTCGTAGATCTCCACGCCGAGCGTCTCGACGGCCCGGGCGAGCCCGGCGGCGAGTTTGGCCGGGTGGATGCGCGCACAGTGCGGGTGCCACATCGCCCCGGTGGTGCCGGCCACGTCGATGCGGGCGCGGGCCGCCGCCGGGGAGAGGAGTTCGACATCCGTCATCTCCCACCGCTGCTCGGCCCGGGCGGACGCCTCGAGTCGCCGCTGCTGCGGCTGGTCGTAGGCCACGGTGAATTCGCCGCCCTTGACGATACCGGCGTCGATGCCCTCGGCCGCGGCGACCCGGATCACCTCGTCGACGGTCTCGTTCATGCTCGTCTGGAACCGGGCGGCGGCGTCGTGCCCGTGCGACGAAACGTACTGCTCACGCCCGCCGGTGATCGAATTGGTCAGCCAGCCGCCGTTCCGCCCGGACGCGCCGTAGCCGGCGAAGCGTTGCTCGAGGATGACGATCCGCAGCGCCGGGGCGGCCTTCTTCAGGTAGTAGGCCGTCCACAGCCCGGTGTACCCGGCGCCGACGATGCACACGTCCGCCGTGATCGGCCCGGGCAGCGGCGGGCGCGGGGCGCCCCGGCCGATCTGGTTCCACCAGAAGGAGACGTCACCGTTGATCACGGGCGCGCGGCCAGCCGGTCTTCCATCCCCCACGCCTCGCCGTAGCCGCCCTCCTCGATCGGGGCGCTCATCAGGTCGAGGAACGGCTTCGCGTCGAAGGCCTCCGGGCCGAGCACGCCGATGCCGCCCCAGGTGCCGGCCGCGAGCAGTTCCAGCGCGATCACCGGGTTGAGCGCGGTCTGCCAGACCACGCACTGGGCGTCGTACTCGCGCATCGTCCACTCGTTGTCGCTCACGTGGTAGAGGTAGACCTCGCGCGGCTCGCCGTCCGGCCCCGTGCCGGTGACCCATACCCCGGCGCAGGTCTTGCCGGTCATCCGCGGGCCGATCGTGGCCGGGTCGGGCAGGCTGGCGGCGACGACGTCGCGCGGAGCGACCATCACCGGGCCGGTGGCGCTCCGCACCCGCACCGGTTCGACGCTGTCCAGGCCGAGCAGGTGCAGCGTCTTGAGCACGCCGATGAACTCCTCACCGAGTCCGTACTTGAAGGTGACCCGTTTCGCGTCGAGCCAGCGCGGCATCAGCAGCACCTCCTCGTGCTCGACGTTGACGCACTCGACCGGACCGATGCCGCCGGGGAAGTCGAACATCTCCGGTTCGCTGAACGGTTCGGTGGTGAACCAGCCGCGGTCCTTCTCGAAGATCACCGGCGGGTTCAGGCACTCCTCGATCGTGGTCCAGATGCTGAAGGAGGGCGCGAAGATCTCGTTGCCGGCCTCGTCGCGCACCACCAGGTTGGCGCCGTCGCGGGTGCCGAGCTCGTCGATCTCGCGGAACAGGTGGTCGGAGGCGTAGCGGGCGAAGACGTCCGAGAGGCCCGGCTCCACACCCATCCCGACCAGGGCGAGGCGACCGGCGGTCTCCCAGTCGGCGGCGAGCGCGAACTGGTCGTCGCCGAGTTTCACGCCGGTCTCCGTGTACGGGTGGGTCGGGTGCGGCTCGGACAGGCTCACGGCCATGTCGAGGTAGTCGCAGCCGGCGGCGAGAGCGCCGGCAAAGATCGTCGGCACGAACTTGGGTTCGACCGCGTTCATCACGTGGGTGGCCCGGTGTTCCTTCGCCACCGCCGCTACCCGATCCGGGTCGCCGGCGTCGATCTGCTCCGCCGTGAACCGGCTCGCGACGGCGGGGCCGTGCGTGGCCGCGACCGTGGCGACGGTGCGCTCAGCCCGGGCGAGGTCGTAGTCGCAGACGATGACGTGCTCGAAGAACGAGCGACGGGCGATGATCTTCGCGAACGCGTCTCCGACGCCGCCCGCCCCGACAAGGAGGATTCTCATGGCATGACGCTACCCTGCGGCATCCGCTCGTGTCTGCCCCGCATCCCGTCGAATTCGACGGAGATTTTGGGAAAAAATGAGGTTTTGGGGTGTTTCAGGCGTCTTTTCCGGCATTTCTCCGTCGAATTCGACCGCGTGACGGATGCTGCGCCGCGAGGTGCCGTTCGCCGTCGAGTTTCGCGGCGACCGGCGCCCAGAGCAGCACGGCCACCCCCACGCCGAGGAGCAGGCCGCCGATGGTGTCGGTGAGCCAGTGCGCGCCGAGGTAGGTGCGGCTGACCATCATCACCGCGGTGTAGAGCGCTCCGGCCAGCCAGACCCAGACCCGCGGGAAGAGGATGGCCAGGCAGACCGCCATGGTCGCGGCGTTGGCGACGTGGCCGGACGGAAACGAGCCGAAGTCGCTGGTCACCAGCATGTCCTCCGGCCTGGCGCGTCCGAACAGGTTCTTCAGCACCTGCACGAGCCCGCTGCTCACGATCGTCGCCGTGAGGAAGTACCCGGCCGCCCACTTTCGCCGGAGGAGGAGGAAGGCGGCGAGGATGAGCACGGGGATGACGACCACGCCCGCGATGCCGGCGCCGAGGAAGTTCATCGCCAGCGACAGGTACTCCCAGACGGGAGCGCGGTGCTCGATGATCTCATCCATCCACGCGGCGTCGATCCGCAGCGGCCTGCCGTTGTCCCGGTAGACGATGAGTGCTCCGAGCCCGAACGCCAGGGCCACCGCGACCAGCGCGCTCACGAGCGGCCAGCGCCTGGCGATGCGGCGTGCCGCGGGGGCGGCTGCGGTCTCCGGGGGTTTCTCGCTGCTCATCCGTCCATCCTAGGTCGGGGCGCTTCGGGGGCTAACTCAGGAAAATCCGGAACCGGCCGACGACGGATGCCGGGAACACACGGGTCAGGCATCCGTCACTCCCGTTTCTCCTGAGTTAGCCACCTCCCGGACGGTGATGGGGACGGGGATGGGGATGGGGCAGGGTCGGCCGGCCTCAGTGCTCCAGGGCGGGCACGGAGCGCGGGCGCACGACGGTCCACAGCACGATGATCGCGATCAGGGCGGTCGTTCCCATCACCGCGCCCATCGGGATGGCGTTGCCCACCCCGAGCAGGCCGACGATCGGCGAGATCAGGCCGGCGACGCCGAAGTTCGCGGCGCCGAGCAGGGACGCGGCGGTTCCCGCCTCGTGCCCGTGCGCGCTGAGGGCGATCACCTGCACGCTCGGCAGGGTGAACCCGCAGGCCGCGATGAAGAACCAGAGCGGCACCAGGGTGCCCCAGAGCCCGGCGCCGGCCAGGTCGAGCAGCACGATGGCCGCCGAGGTGATGACCAGCACCACCGTCGACACCGCCACGATCCACTGCGGGCCGATGTTGAAGCGGTGCATCAGCCGGGAGCTCAGCTGCACACCGGTGACGATGCCGAGCGAGTTGACGGCGAAGAGGATGCCGTACTGCTGCGCGGAGAAGCCGTAGACCTCCTGGAACAGGAACGACGAAGCGGAGAGGTAGGAGAACAGCCCGGTGAAGGTCATGGCGCCGATGATCGCGACGCCGACGAAGACGCGGTCGCTGAGCACGGCCCGGTAACGCTGGGCGAGGGTGTTGTGCCCGGCTGTGTGCCGTTCGGCGGCGGGCAGGGTCTCGACGATCCAGAACGCGACGGCGAGGATGACGACGGCGCCGTACGCGGCGAGCACCCAGAAGATCCCGCGCCAGCTCATCACGAGGAGCAACTGGGAACCGATGACCGGGGCGAGCACGGGGGCGAGGCCGCTGATCAGGGCGAGGCGGGACAGCATCCGCACCAGCGGCTTGCCGCCGAACAGGTCACGCACCATGGCGAGGGCGACGACGGCACCGGCCGCGGCGCCGAAGCCCTGCAGCAGGCGGAAGACACCTAGCCAGACGATGTCCTGGGAGAGCGCGGCTCCGACGCTGGCGAGGATGTGGAACCCGGTCGCGAGCATCAGCGGCAGCCGGCGGCCGACCTTGTCGCTCCACGGGCCGACGATCAGCTGGCCGAAGCCGAAGCCGATCATCGTGCCGGTGAGGGTGAGCTGGATGGCCGCGGCCGAGACGCCGAGTTCGTTCTGCAGGGTCGGGAAGGCGGGCAGGTACAGGTCGATCGTGAACGGGCCGAGCGCGGTGAGCGCGCCGAGCACGAGCACGTAGACGAGGCGCTGGCGCCGGGTGAGGGCATCCCCGGGGTGCGGGGCGGTCGACCGGAGCTGGGCCTGGGTGATCACGGGAATGACGGCGGTAGTCACGTAGTGGAGTTCCTCGGTGTCGATGGGGAGGTGTCTGGTGGGGACGGCCGGGCGGGCTGACAGGGGCTGAGACGGCGTTCGGGCACCGGGTCACGGGCGACGCTACCGGCAGCGGAACACGGAGCCGCTGTCTGGGACAAGCGGGCCCTGGCCGTTCCTATTCCCCCCGGCCGGGATCCGCGCCGAAGATTGCGCGAATCGGCCGGATCGCGCACCGTGCGGGCGGGCGGGACACGCGGCCGGCCGGGTCAGGAGGTCGGCACACCGCTCGGGTCGTCGAGCAGCCCCTCGAAGGCGAGCTCGGCCGCGCCGATCATGAGCAGGTTGGAGCCCAGCTCGGCCGCGCTGACCCGCACGCTGCCGAACGAGGACACGAGCGTCATCGACGCCACGGCGGCGCGCAACCGGTCGGGGTCGACGGCGAACAGAGCGGCCAGGAACCCGCCGAGCACGACCAGCTGCGGGTTGAGGATGTTGATGGCGCCGGCCAGGGCCACCGCGAGGAAGTCCAGCTGACGGTTGACCTCGTCCCTGACCTGGGGAGAGTCGGAGGCGAGCAGGGCCTGTTCCAGTTCGTCGGCATCCGCGCTCTCGAGCCCGAGCACCCCGAGCAGTTCCTCCCGGGTCACCTCGGCCTCGAGGGTGCCCGTGATCCCGGCGGAGTCGGTGCGGGAGCCGCCGCTCACCCGGGTGTGGCCGAACTCGCCCGCGTACCCGGCGATGCCGCCGACGGGATTGCCGCCGACGATCATTCCGCCGCCGATGCCGCTCGCTCCGCCGTTGAGGTAGATCAGGTCGGTGATGCCCTTGCCCGCCCCGAAATACTGTTCGGCGAGCGCGCCGAGGCTGGCGTCGTTGGCGGCGAAGACCGGGAACCCGGTGAGCTGTTCGAGCATCTCCTTGAGCGGTTCGTCGGTCCAGCCGAGGTGCGGGGCGAAGCGCACCAGGCCGTCGTGGGCGCGCACGAGGCCGGGCACGGCGACGCCGATCCCGACCACCCGGAACCTGGACTCCAGCTCCCCGCGCATCCCCTCGATCACCGCGCCGGCGATGTTCACGGCCTCGCTCGCGCTGGGCGAGCGTTCGGTCGCGTAGCGGATGCGCCGGTGCACTATGCCGTCGAGGCCGACGATCCCGATCGTGACGGCGTCGATCTCGGGGTTCACGGCCAGCGCGACGACCTGCTCGGCGCAGAACACCACCGGGCTGGGCCGGCCGACCTGGTTGGTGGAATCCGGGTCGCGTTCGCCGGCGAGGCCGAGCTGGCCGAGCTCGCCGACGAGGGCCGCGATCGTGGACCGGTTCAGGCCGGTCAGCCGGGTCAGCTGCGCGCGGGAGGTCGGCCCGTTGCGGTGCACGATGCGCAGGATCGCCGAGAGGTTGTGCTGGCGCACGTCGTCATGGTTGCTCCCCTGCACAGCGCCTTCCATTCCACTCGTTGGACCTCAGAATACCGTCCTGCCGCTAACCCTCCGGGATGGTGCCGGTCGACACGAGGCCCCGGTACCAGAGCGCGCTGTCCTTGGGAATGCGCGCCTCGGTCTCGTAGTCGATGTAGACGATGCCGAACCTCTTGGAGTAGCCGTAGGCCCATTCGAAGTTGTCCATGAACGACCAGACCTGGTAGCCGCGGAGGTCGACGCCGCGCTGGATCGCCCGGTGCGCGGCCGTGAAGTGCCGGCGCAGGTAGTCGGTGCGCTCCACGTCGTGCACCGCCGGGCCGGTCGGTTCCTGCACGACGACGTCGGCGAAGGCCGCGCCGTTCTCGGTGATCATCAGCGGCTGGTCGGGGAACTCGTCGTGCAGCTTGACCAGCAGTTCCTCCAGGCCGGCCGGCTCGATGTTCCAGCCCATCTCGGTGTAGGGACCGGGCTGGGCGAGGAACTCGACCCGCCCGGCGCCGGGCCACGGCGAGGCGCCGGCGTCCCCGTGCCCGTCGGAATGCTGGAACGGCGACACGCCGTCCCAGATACGCACGAGCGTCGTGGAGTAGTAATTGACGCCGAGCACGTCGAGCGGCTGGTGGATGATCTCGGTGTCACCGGGCCACACGAACGACCAGTCGGTGATGCCCGCGGTGTCGGCGAGGACATCCGCCGGGTATTCCCCGGTCAGGAGCGGCCCGAGGAAGACCCGGTTGCCGACGCCGTCGATCTGACGCACCGCTTCAGGCCCGGTCTCGCCCTCACCGCGAATGACGTGCAGGTTGAGCGTGATCGAGAAGTCGGGGTCGTTGGTGACGACCTTCTTCAGCTCGGTGATCGCGAGGCCGTGGGCGAGGTTGAGGTGGTGCACCGCGGCGAGCGCCGCCGCGTCCTCGGTGCGGCCCGGCGCGTGCGCGCCGGAGGCATAGCCGAGGTAGGCGGAGCACCACGGCTCGTTGAGGGTGGTCCAGGTGTCGATCCGGTCGCCGAGGGCCTCGCCCATGATGCGCGCATAGTCGGCGAAGGCGTACGCGGTGTCCCGGTTGGTCCAGCCGCCCTCGTCCTCCAGCGCCTGCGGCAGGTCCCAGTGGTAGAGGGTCGCGATCGGGCGGATGCCCCGGGCCAGCAGCCCGTCGACGAGGCGCCCGTAAAACGCGAGACCCTTCTCGTTGGCCGGGCCGCGGCCGGCCGGCTGGATGCGGGACCAGGCGATCGAGAACCGGTACGCGTGCAGGCCGAGGGACTCCATCAGGTCGAGATCTTCCTCGAGGTGGTGGTAGTGGTCACTGGCCTTGTCGCCGGTGTCGCTGTTCTCGACCCTGCCCGGGGTGTGACTGAAGGTGTCCCAGATCGACGGACCCCGCCCGTCCTCGTCGAAGGCCCCCTCGATCTGGTACGCGGCGGTGGCCGAACCGAAGATGAAGCCCTCCGGGAATTCGAGTCCGGAGTCGCGGTAGTCGGGGTTGCCCTGACGGGATACGGTCATGAGAGGGTTGCCTTTCCGTGGGCGGATTCCGTGGTGTCGCCTCCCGCGCGCCGAGCGCGGAATGCCGCGGTCGAGTCACTGTGCACGGTGACACCGTCGCCGTCATCCACAATCGTAAAGGTCACGACGGCGGTTCTCAGTCGGCGTGGTCGACCTCGACGAGGGTGCGGATGACGCGGGCCGGGTTGCCGACGGCGATGACCCCCGGCGGCACGTCCCTGGTGACGACGGAGCCGGCGCCGATGACACTACCGGCGCCGATCGTGACACCGGGGCAGACGACGACGTTCCCGCCGAGCCAGACGTCGTCGCCGATCCGGATCGGCAGCACCCGTTCGTAGCCGGCCCGGCGTTCGCCGACGTCGAGGGCGTGGATCGGGGTGTAGAGGCGTGCGCTCGGCCCGACGAGCACGTTCTTCCCGATCGTGATCTCCCCGCCGCCGAGGGCGAGGAAGTCGGCGTTGATGAAGGTGCCGGACCCCACGTGCAGGCGCGAGCCGTAGTCCAGGTAGAGCGGCGGCCGGAAGTCGACGCCCTCGCCGGCCGTGCCGAGCATCCCGGTGAACAGTTTCTGGGCAGCATCCCTGTCCTCGTCGAAGAGGGCGGTGATCTGCCGGCAGGTGCGCTGGGTGCCTATGGTCAGCTCGGCGAGCTCGGGGCCGGAGCGGTACCGGTACCAGTCCCCCGCCACCATCTTGTCGAATTCCGAGCGACCGGGGTCCGGCGTCGGCCTAGTTGTTTGAGACATGAACATATCCTGTCGGTGGCCGCCCGCCGAATCAGCGTCCGCCGCTGCGGCGCTTGTTGAAGATGTCGAAGGCGACCGCGAGCAGAAGCACAAGCCCCTTGATCGCCATCTGCCACGCCGCGTCGACCGAGAGGATCGAGAGGCCCATGTTGAGGACGCCCATCACCAGGCCGCCGACGATGGCCCCGACGACCGTGCCGATGCCTCCCTGCACCGCGGCACCGCCGATGAAGACGGCCGCGATGGCATCCAATTCGTAGTTCTGGCCGGCGGATGCCACGGCGCCGCCCGCGCGGGCCGTGCTGACGACCCCGGCCAGGCCGGCGAGCACGCCCATGTTGACGAAGACGTAGAAGTTGACCCACTTCGTCTTCACGCCGCTCATCATGGCCGCGAACAGGTTGCCGCCGATGGCGTACACGTGCCGGCCGAACACGGTCTGGTTGAGCATGAACGTGTAGAGCAGGATCAGCACGGCAAGGATGATCAGGATGATCGGAGTGCCGCTGTAGCCCGACAGGAGCCAAGCCAGCCACATGATGGCGACGATCGCGATGCCGTTCTTCAGCCAGAGCTGGGTGAGCGTCTCGCGGGGCAACTCCAGCCGGCGGAGGGTCGCCCGGGTGCGCAGCTGCTGCAGCACGAGCGCCACGCAGGTGACCAGCCCGAGACCCAGAGTCAGCACGTCGCGTCCACCGAGTTCACCAAGGAAGCCCGGCAGCCAGCCGGCCCCGATCGCGGTGAACTGGTCGGGAAGCCCGCTGATGGTGCCGCCGGTCAGCAGGACGAGGGTGAGACCTCGGAAGATGAGCATGCCGGCCAGCGTCACGATGAAGGCGGGGATGCCCACGAACGCCACCCAGAAACCCTGCCAGGCCCCGACCAGCGCACCGACGAGCAGGGCGAGCAGCACGGACGCCCACCAGGGAAGGCCCCACACGTTCGTAGAGATCGCCGAGACCGCACCGACCATGGCGACCACCGACCCGACCGACAGGTCGATATGGCCGGCGATGATCACCACCACCATGCCGACGGCGAGGATCAGCACGTAGGCGTTCTGCTGGATCAGATTGTTGACGTTGCCCGGCAGCAGCAGGCGCCCGTTGGTGAGCACCTGAAACAGCACGACGATGACGACCAGGGCGGCGAGGATTCCGTACTGGCGAAAGTTGATGGCCAGCCGCGGCTTGCGCTTGGCGGGAGTGGTGGTTGTCATTGCGGTTTAGTCCTTTCCCGCAGTCATGTAGTGCATGAGGGATTCCTGGGTGGCGTCGACGCCGGCGACTTCGCCGGTGATCCGGCCGTCGGAGATCGCATAGATGCGGTCGGAGATGCCGAGCAGCTCCGGCAGTTCAGAGGAGATGACGACGACGGCCTTGCCGGCGGCGGCGAGTTCGTTGATGATTCCGTAGATCTCGTACTTGGCGCCGACGTCGATTCCACGCGTCGGTTCGTCGAGGAAGAGGATGTCGGGGCCGGCGAAGATCCACTTCGACAGGACCACCTTCTGCTGGTTGCCGCCGGAGAGTTTGCCGGTGATGGCCGAGACGGTCGGCGCCTTGATATTCATCCGGGTGCGGTAACTCTCGGCGACCTTGTATTCCCGGTGGCGGTCGATCACCCCGTACTTCGCGAGGGTGGCCAGGGCCGCGGCCGAGACGTTGACGGTGATGTCGCCGATCAGGTTGAGGCCGTATTTCTTGCGGTCCTCGGTGGCATAGGCGATCCCATTCCGGATGGCCTCGTCGACGGTCCGCACGGAGATTTCCTCGCCGTTCTTGTAGACCCGACCGGAGATGTTGGTGCCGTAGGAGCGGCCGAACAGGCTCATTGCGAGTTCGGTGCGGCCTGCCCCCATCAGTCCGGCGAAGCCGACCACCTCGCCGGCCCGCACCGTGAAGGAGGCGTTGTCGACGACCTTGCGTGCCGTGTCGACCGGGTGGTAGACCGTCCAGTCCTCGACCCGGAGGATCTCCGCGCCGATCTTGGGTTCGCGCGGCGGGAACATGCTGTTCAGGTCGCGGCCCACCATTGAGCGGATGATCCGGGCCTGGGTGGCATCCGGGCCGTGCATGTCGATCGTCTCGATCGTCTTACCGTCACGGATCACCGTGACGGTGTCTGCGATCCGGCGGATCTCCTTGAGCTTGTGGGAAATGATGATGCAGGTGATGCCCTGCCCGCGGAGGTGTTCGATCAGGTCGAGCAGGTGGTCGGAGTCTTCGTCGTTGAGCGCGGCGGTCGGTTCGTCGAGGATGAGCAGCTTGACCCGCTTGGAGAGGGCCTTGGCGATTTCGACGAGCTGCTGCTTGCCGACGCCGAGTTCGAGTACCTTGGTGGCCGGGTTCTCGTCGAGCCCGACCCTCGCGAGCAGGCTCGACGCCTCGAGGTTTGTCTTGTTCCAGTCGATGACGCCGCGCTTCGAGTTCTCGTTGCCGAGGAAGATGTTCTCCGCAATAGAGAGGTACGGGCTCAAGGCGAGTTCCTGGTGGATGATGACGATGCCGACGGCTTCGCTGTCGTTGATCGAGCGGAAGGTGGCTTCCTCGCCCTCGAATTCGATCCTGCCGTCGTAACTGCCGTGCGGGTAGACGCCGCTGAGCACCTTCATCAGCGTGGACTTCCCGGCCCCGTTCTCCCCGCAAATGCCGTGGACCTTGCCGCGTTCCACTTCGATCGAGACCCCGTCGAGGGCTTTGACCCCACTGAAGTCCTTCTCGATGCCGAGCATCCGAAGAATCGGACTATTCATGACTGGCGCTCCTGTCAGCGTGTTTCATCGGTGGTGCAGCGTGCCGTAGTGGTGGCGGGACCGGCCGGCCCCGCCACCCGGGGAGTCGACCTAGAGGCCGACGTCCGAGGCCTTGATGAACCCGGAATCGATGAGCTTGGTCTGCACGTCGTCCTTGGTGACGACCTCGGGGGCGAGCAGGAACGACGGCACGACCTTCTTGCCGTTGTCATAGGTCTTGGTGTCGTTGACCTCGACCGTGTCGCCCGCCGCGATGGACTGGATCATGGTGAAGACCTGTTTGCCCAGGGTGCGGGTGTCCTTCCAGACGGTCATCGACTGGGCGCCATCGAGGATCGCCTTGACGTTGGCCTTGTCGGCGTCCTGCCCGGTGATCAGCGGGTAGTCAGCGCCGGGCGTGTAGCCCGCGGACTTGAGCGAGGCTTCGATCCCGACGGCCAGGCTGTCGTTGGGCGAGAGCACGACGTTGACCTTCGCGCCGTTGCCGTAGAAGGAGGAGAGACGGTTGTCCATCTCGGCCTGAGACTTGTCAGAAGCCCAGCCCTGGATGCCGAGCGTCGTCCACTCGTCGTTGGACTTGGGCGCCTTGCCGCTGGGCACGACGAGCTGGCCGCTCTCGACGTAGGGCAGCAGCACGTCCCAGGCGCCAGAGAAGAAGAACTTGGCGTTGTTGTCGTCGGGGCTGCCGGCAAAGGGCTCGAGGTTGAACGGGCCCTTGCCATCGGCCAGGCCGAGCTGGGCTTCGATGAACTCGCCCTGCAGCTGCCCGACCTTGTAGTTGTCGAAGGTGGCGTAGTAGTCGACGTCCTTGGTGCCGTTGATCAACCGGTCATAGGCGATCACCGTGGCATCCTGCTTCTTGGCCTCGGCGAGCACGGGCGAGAGCACCTTGCCGTCGATGGATGCAACGACCAGGATCTTGGCACCACCGGCGACCTGGTTCTGGATCTGGCTGATCTGCTGGTCGGTTTTGTTGTCGGCGAACTGGAGGTCGACGGTGCAGCCGGCGTCTTCGAGCTGGGTCTTGAGCCCCTCGCCGTCGTTGATCCAGCGCTCGAGGCTGCGGGTGGGCATCGAGATGCCGACGTTGCAGTCGGCGATGGCCGCGCCGGTGCTTCCGGTGGAGCCGGTGCTGGTGCTGGTGCTGGTGCCCGAACATGCCGCGAGGGAGAGCGCGACCGCTCCCGTGGCAAGGATGGTGAACAGCCTCTTGGTTGTCGTCATGATCTGCTTTCTGCTCTGAATGCTGTGATCGCACAAGGAGGCAGAACTGCCGATCACCTCCTTGTAACGCTGGGTCGACATCCGGTCGAACCGGTATGTTGACAAGCACAACATATAGCAATTGCGAGCGGTCTGACAACCCCCAGGTGAGACCGCGCGTCGAGACGGTCGCCGGGGCGCCAAGCAGGATCGCCTTTCGACGCCTTCCTCGTGCCTGCGAATGTGTCAACTCCGCCCTGGCGCGGTATCCGCGTGCGCCCGGTGAACCGAACGCCGACCTGGCCTCGTTCACCGGGCGGGACGGCGATTGCATCATCGCGCCCCCAACTCGCTCGCCAATTCCGGCCAGGCAGTCGCGCCGGCTCGGATTCTGCCCTAATATGTTCCTAGCAACAACAAATTATCAACGTCGCTGACAGACAAGGATCACCATGGCAATCACGCCCACCCGCGAAGACAAGTTCTCCTTTGGCCTTTGGACCATCGGCTACAACGGCGCCGACCCGTTCGGAGGACCGACCCGGCCGCCGCTCGACGTCGTCGACGGGGTCGAGAACCTCGCCCGGCTGGGTGCCTACGGCCTCACCTTCCACGACGACGACCTGTTCGCCTTCGGTTCCACCGAGTCCGCCCGCCAGTTGCAGATCGACCGGGTCAAGCAGGCCTGCGCCGACACCGGCCTGATCATCCCGATGATCACCACCAACCTGTTCAGCGCCCCGGTGTTCAAGGACGGCGGCTTCACCTCGAACGACCGCAGCGTGCGCCGATTCGCGCTCCGCAAGGTGCTGCGCAACCTCGACCTCGCCGCCGAGCTCGGCGCGAAGACCTTCGTGATGTGGGGCGGACGCGAGGGCGCGGAGTACGACGCTGCCAAGGACATCCGTTCGGCGCTCGAGCGCTACCGCGAGGCCGTCAACCTGCTCGGCGACTATGTCACCGACAAGGGCTACGACATCCGCTTCGCGATCGAACCGAAGCCGAACGAGCCGCGCGGGGACATCCTGCTGCCGACCGTCGGCCACGCGATGGCCTTCATCACGACCCTCGAGCGCCCCGAACTGGTCGGCGTCAACCCCGAGGTCGGCCACGAGCAGATGGCCGGGCTCAACTTCGCCGCCGGCATCGCCCAGGCGCTCTACCAGGGCAAGCTGTTCCACATCGACCTCAACGGCCAGCGCGGCATCAAGTATGACCAGGACCTCGTCTTCGGCCACGGCGACCTGCACAACGCGTTCGCCCTCGTCGACCTGCTCGAGAACGGCGGACCTAACGGCGGACCGGCCTACGACGGGCCGCGCCACTTCGACTACAAGCCGAGCCGCACCGAGGACATCACCGGCGTCTGGGATTCGGCGGCCGCCAACATCCAGACCTACCTGCTGCTCAAGGAGCGCGCCAAGGCCTTCCGCGCCGACCCCGAGGTGCAGCAGATGCTCGCCGCGTCGATGGTGCCCGAGCTCGCCCAGCCCACGCTCGCCGCGGGCGAGAGCTACGACGACCTGCTCGCGGACCGCGCCTCGTACGAGGACTTCGACACGGACGCCTACTTCGGCGGCAAGGGCTTCGGCTTCGTGCGGCTGCAGCAGCTGGCCCTCGAGCACTTGCTCGGCGCCCGCTAGCGGGCATCCTCGCCCCCCCCCCCNCGGTGCGGCATGTCACGCTCATCTGGGGGGCGCGACATTCCGCCGGGGCACCTGCCCCGGCCAGCCGGGTCGTCGGGGCTAACTCAGGAAATCCGGCGGATGCCCCGCCGCGCGGCCCGGAATTCCGCCGCACGCGCCCGGTGGCTTCCGGAATCTCCTGAGTTAGCCCCCCGCCGCAGCCCCGCCGCAGCCCCGCGACAGCCCCGGCGCAGACCGACCCGCAGCACACCCCCACTGAGAACGTCCCATTGAGCGGAGAATCAAAGCCATGTCACTGGTTGCCGGAGTCGACTCGTCGACGCAGAGTTGCAAGGTCGTCATCCGGGATGCCGCAACGGGCGCCCTCGTGCGGAGCGGGCGGGCTTCGCATCCGGACGGCACCGAGGTCGATCCGGAGCAGTGGTGGGACGCGCTGCACGCCGCCCTCGCCGACGCCGGCGGGCTCGCGGATGTCGCCGCCCTCTCGATCGCGGCGCAGCAGCACGGCATGGTCGCGCTGGACGGCGACGGCGAGGTCATCCGCCCGGCCCTGCTCTGGAACGACACCCGCAGCGCCCCGGCCGCGGCCGACCTCGTCGCCGAGGTGGGCGCCACCGAATACGCTCGCCGCACCGGCGTCGTCCCCGTGGCCTCCTTCACCGCCACCAAGCTGCGCTGGCTCCGGGATGCCGAACCCGCCAACGCCCTGCGCGTCGCCGCCGTGGCGCTCCCGCACGACTGGCTCACCTGGCGGCTGCTCGGCTACGGCCCGGCCGGCCGAAGCCCGCTCGGTCCCGACCTCTCCGCCCTGACCACCGACCGGTCCGACGCGAGCGGCACCGGCTACTGGTCCCCGGTCACCGGCGACTACGACCTCGAGCTGTTCGAGCGCGCCCTCGGCCACGCCGCGGTCCTTCCCCGCGTGCTCGGCCCCGGCGCCACCGCCGGCACGACCGTGCACCTGCCGGCCCGTTCGAACGGAGAATTCGGCGACACGCCGGCATCCGTGGCGCGACACGCCGCCTCCGGCCAAGAAACTCCGCCTCAGGCACACACCGCCAGGGCCGACGTCCCGGCCGGGATCGTCGTCGGCGTCGGTGCGGGCGACAACGCCGGCGCCGCGCTCGGCCTCGGCGCATCCGACGGCGACGTGATCGTGTCGATCGGCACGAGCGGCACCGTGTTCGCGGTGACCGACCACCCGGCGACGGATGCCTCCGGCACAGTCGCGGGATTCGCCGACGCCAGCGGGCTCTTCCTGCCCCTCGTCGCCACGCTCAACGCCGCCCGGGTGCTCGACGCCGTGCGCGGGCTGCTCGGCGTCGACCATGACGAGCTCGGCCGGCTCTCCCTCGACGCCGAGCCCGGTGCCGGCGGGCTTGTGCTCCAGCCTTACTTCGAGGGTGAGCGCACCCCGAACCTGCCCGACGCGACCGCCACCCTGTTCGGCCTGACCCTGGCCGGGGCGACCCGGCCGAACCTCGCCCGCGCGGCGGTCGAGGGGCTCCTCTGCGGGCTCGGCGACGGGCTCGACGCCGTGCGGGCCCAGGGCGTGGCGGTGACCCGCATCCTGCTGATCGGCGGTGCGGCCCAAAACCCGGCCGTGCGCACGATCGCCGCCCAGCTGTTCGAGAACCCGGTCATAGTGCCGGCCCCCGGCGAGTATGTCGCGGACGGCGCCGCCGTTCAGGCGGCCTGGGCACTCGCCGATCACCGGCCGGACTGGCCGCTGTCCATCGCCGCCCAGCCGGCGCAAGACTTCCAGCCTGTCATCCGAGCACAGTACGCGGCGCACCGGGTCACCGGCTGACCCGCCCGTTCCGCCCTCCGCCCGCGGCGGGTCACTCCAGCGCGCGGATGCTCCAGCTCGCCCGATGTGACGCCCCCGGCGCCAGGCGGATCAGGTCGGTCCCGGAATTGAAGGCATCCGGCGGGCATGTCATCGGTTCGACGGCCAGTCCCAGACGGTTGAGTCCCGGGGCAGGCAGATCGGCCGTGTGAATCTGCAGCCACCCGCACTCGGGGCCGAAACTCATCGCCACCCCACGGCCGCACACTTCCCTCAGCTCGACGGTTGCCAGGCCAGTGCCGAGCTCGGCACTGAGGCTTCCCCCGACCAGTCCATCGCGGCCGGACCCCTTCCTCGCCGGCTCTCGCACGATCCCGGTGAAGGCATGGTCGATCTTGGTGGCGCCGATCGAGCGGGGCCTGCGAAAGTCGAATGATCCGTCGGGACCGTCGGCGACCTCGGCGAGACCAGCGGGCAGCAGCCGATCGGGCGTGACGCGCAGGTAGCTGTCGGCCGGAAGGGTGAGCAGCCAGCTGTCGAGCGGCGAGTCCCCCGCCCTGAGGTAGGGGTGCGGGCACACTCCATAGGGCGCCGTGCCTCCGCCGACGTTCGTAGCCTCGACGGTCGTCGTGAGCCCGTCGGGGCCGAGCTCATACCGGGCGACCAGATCCAGGTCGAACGGGTAGCCGGCGCTTGACGGCAGCCGGAGCCCGAGGACGACCTCTGCCGTGGTTCGTTCGAGTAGCCGCCAGTTCCGGTCGAAGACGAGCCCGTGCAGGGCGCACTCCCGGCCCGGTTCGTTGACCGGCAGCTGCCGGTCGACACCGTCGACCGGGTAACGACCCGAGGCGATCCGGTTGGGCCAGGGCGCAGCGAGGGCGCCGCGGAAGTTCGGCATCGGCTCGTCGGCGGGGAAGCCGACGATCAGGTCCCGCCCGTCGTGCTGAAGCAATCGCAGGCCAGCCCCGGTCCCGGTCACCACGGCCCGGTACCCGTGCCACTCGAACTCGTACTGGATGCCGTTCGCCGAGACCCCGGCCACAAGCGTCACTCCGTCCGTAGCGCCAGCGCCGTCCACGACACCGGCGGCAGGGTCAGAGTGACCACGCCTGTGCCGAGCGCGGCGGATGCGTTCACTTCCAGCCCTACGCGGTCGCGCGCGTCAAGCGTGTTCGCAGCGTAGACATCCGCGTCGGTCAGCGTCTGGACGTCGACGATCCCGACCGGGCCGAGAGCGGCGATGTCGATCGTGATCAGGGCGTCCTCGGTCTGCGAACGATTCACCAGGAAGACGGATGTCGCCCCGCTCGTCGCATCGTGCGTCGCCACCGCGTCGACCAGCGGCACGGTCCCGTACACGGCGGTGTCGTAGCTGTCCGCCTCGAGCTTCACCTCGAGCGTGACCCCGGTGGCAAGCCGCGAAGTGAGGGCGAACGGGAAGAACGTGCTCTGCCGCCAGGCCGGGCCGTTCGGCTCGGTCATGATCGGCGCGATCACGTTGACCAACTGCGCCAACGACGCGCTCGTCACCCGGTCCGCATGCTTGAGCAGCGAAATCAGCAGGCTGCCGAACACCACGGCATCCGCCACCGTGTACGCGTCCTCGAGCAGGCGCGGCGCGACCGGCCAGTTGTCGATCCCGGTGATCTTGTCGACACCCTCGAACCTGTCGATGTACCAGACGTTCCACTCGTCGAAGGAGATGTTGATGGTCTTGTCGCTGCCGTTGACGGCCTTCACATGGTCGGCCGTGGCGACCACCGATTCGATGAACCGGTCCATGTTCACGCCGGAGGCCAGGAACGATCCGAGGTCGCCGTCCTTCTCTTCGTAGTAGGCGTGGCAGGAAATGTAGTCCACGTCGTCGTAGGTGTGGCCGAGCACGACGCGCTCCCACTCGCCGAAGGTCGGCATCTGTGCGCTCGACGACCCGCAGACAACCAGCTCGATCGACGGGTCTAGCTGGCGCATTCCCTTCGCGGTGCGCGAGGCGATCTTGCCGTAATCATCGGCCGAGCGGTGGCCGAGCTGCCACGGCCCGTCCATCTCGTTGCCCAGGCACCACATCTTGATGCCGAAGGCATCCCGTTTTCCGTTCTTGATCCGCTGCTCAGCGAGGGCGGTGCCATTGCCGAGGTTGGCGTACTCGAGCAGGTCCAGGGCCTCGGCCACACCCCGGGTGCCGAGGTTGACAGCGAGCATGAGTTCACTGCCGACCTTCTCGAGCCATGACGAGAACTCGTGCAGGCCGATCTGGTTGGTCTCGGTGGAATGCCAGGCCAGGTCCAGCCGCGTGGGGCGCTCGGCCCGCGGCCCGACGCTGTCCTCCCAGCGGAAGCCGGAGACGAAATTGCCGCCGGGGTACCGGATCGCAGAGACGCCAAGCTCCTTGACAAGGTCGATGACGTCTTCGCGGAAGCCCTCAGCGTCGGCCGTGGGGTGTCCTGGCTCGTAGATGCCGTCGTAGACACACCGGCCGAGGTGTTCGACGAACGATCCGAAGAGGCGACGGTTGATGGCTCCGACCTGGAAGTGAGGGTCGAGGGTCAGGCGAGCGGTAGACATGGGGTTTCTTTCATCGTGCGGGTCAGGTGGAAAAGAATGAGAAACGGATGCCCGGGGCCGGGATCGGCGACTACTTGAGCGCGCCGAGGGACAGGCCGCCCTGCCAGTACTTCTGCAGGGAGAGGAATGCGATGATGAGCGGCAGCACCGAGACGAAAGCGCCCGTGACGATCAGGTTCCAGACCTGCTCGCCGCCGGCCCCGGCGTTCGAGAGCGCCTGCCAGTTGTTCAATCCCACGGTCACAGGCAGCAGGTTCGGGTCGCTGAGCACGGCCAGCGGCAGGAAAAAGTTGTTCCAGGTGCCGACCACGGAGAGCAGCAGTACGGTGACGATCGCCGGCCGCAGGAGCGGCAACGCCACCTGGAAGAAGGTTCGCAACTCACCGGCTCCGTCGACTCGGGCAGCGTCGAGCAGTTCGTCTGGAATCGCGTCCTGGGTGTACACCCGCATCAGGTAGACGCCGAAGGGGCTCAGGAGCGAGGGCAGGATGACCGCCCAGATCGTGTTGACGAGGCCGATGTTGCTCAGCAGAACGAAGGTCGGGATGACAAGTGCGGTCATAGGCACCATCACGGCGCCGAGCAGCAACGAGAAGAACGCGTTGCGGCCCCGAAACCGGTATTTGGCGAACCCGTAGCCGGCCAGCACCGCAAGTATTGTTGCGCCGACGCCGCCGGTGATCGCGTAGAAGAACGAGTTTCCCAGCCAACGCCAGTAGATCCCGCCCTGGTGTTCGAACAGCCCGGCAATGTTGCTGAACAGGTTGAAGTCCTTGTCGAACCAGAGCGGGCCGCCGGTGCCGCTGAACAGCCCCGACGTGTCCTTGGTCGCGGCGACGGCCAACCACCACAGTGGGGTGATGAAGTAGATCACCAGCACGAGCAGCAGCACGTGCGACCCGATCCGTCGGCCGCCGTCGCGGCCCGAGTTGCGCGGTCGCACGATCACGGTGGGGCCGATGCCGGCCGGATCCGACGGGGCATCCGGCCGGGGCGTGAGAATGGCCATTATTTGAGTCCGCTCTGCTTGCGGGTGACGAAGAGGAAGAGGTAGGAGCCGATGAAGACCACGATTCCGAGCGAGAACGAGATCGCCGAGGCGTAGTTGAACTGGCTGTAGGAGAACGCGAGCGAATAGGCGTACATGTTCGGGGTGTACGAGACCGGAATGGCACCCTGGGCGACGGCGCGCAGCACCTGCGGTTCGGTGAAGAACTGCAGAGTGCCGATCAGGGAGAAGATCAGCACCATGACCATCGACGAGGAGATCATGGGTACCTTGACCCGGAGGGCGATCTGGCGACCGTTCGCGCCGTCCAGGCGCGCGGCCTCATAGATTGCCGGGTCGATGCCGCGGAGGGCGGCGTAGATGATGATCATGTAGTACCCGGCCCACTGCCAGGTCACGATGTTGACCAGGCTCGCGAAAATGCTCCCTTTCGCCAGGAAGTCGGGCGCTGCCAGCCCGATGAGGCCGAAGATGTCGGTTGCGGGACCGAACCGGGGGCTGTACAGGAATCCCCACATCAGCGCGCCGATCACGACGGGGATGGCGTAGGGCACGAAGATCATCAGCCGGGAGAACTTCGACAGCGCGGTGGAAAGATTGTCGAGGACGAGCGCGGCAACGAGCGCGACGATCATCTGGGCGGGGATCATAATCAGAGCGAACTGACCGACCCGGCCGAGGCCACCCAGGAAGATCGGGTCGCTGAACGCTTTGACGTAGTTCGCCAGCCCGGTGAACGTCGTGCCCGTGGCGAGGGTGTTCGTCTGCAGGCTCATCCAGAACGCGTAGGCGAGCGGCGCGACGAGAAAAGTGAGGAAGACGACCCCGAACGGGGCCACGAAGAGCCAGCCCCACCTCTGGCGCTTGCGGTCCATCCGGTCGATGCCGGTTCGTCGCGGCGCGCGTCTCGGAGGCGACAATGCCTTCTTCGCGTTTGCCGCGGTCGTGAGTGCCATGTTCGTGTCCTTTGCTGGGCTGCCGGGGCAGAGCGTGAGGTGCTGCCGACCGGTGGTGGTCGACCGACCGGCAGCGGGGACGGCTGGATCGCCGGATGACCTACTTGGCGACGGTGAAGCCCTGTTCCGTCGCGTACTTGACGAGGCTGGCCTGGAGGTCGTCGAGGGCCTTCGAACCGTCCTGCTCGCCCTGCACCATCGAGTAGAGCTCTTCGGTCAGCTGGTCGTACGCGTAGTTCTGGAACGGACTGAAGGTGGCGCCTGTGTAGCCGGCAGCCGCATTCAGGAAGACTTCCTTATTGATCTGCTGCCCGCCGAAGAAGGGGTACTCGAGGTTGGTGAAGTAGTCCGAATCGAGCATGGGCGTGTAGGAGGGAAACAGGGCTCCCTTTTCCACGCCGATCTTCCAGGCTTCGTCGGTGCCGAAGATTCCGATGGCGACCTCGGCCGCGAGCTTCTTGTCCGTGGCCTGGCTGGTCACTGCGAAGGTCGAGCCACCCCAGTTGACCTGGACCGGGTTGGCGGCGTCCCACTGTGGCAGCGGAGCGACGCGCCAGACGGCATCCGCGTCAGCGTCTGACAGGCCCTGCAGGTAGCCGGGGCCCCAGGCAGCGGCGAGGTAGACGGCATAGGTGCCGTCGACGAGGCTCGTGTTGTAATCGGCGGTGAAGGCGTCGTCGGTGGTGACGAGGCCCTTCTGCACGAGGCCGTTCCAGTAGTTCAGCACGTCTTTCGACCCCTGGTCGTTGACGGCGATGCCGACGTCGGTCGGGCTGGTCGAGTCATAAACGAACGGGACGGATCCGGCCTGGGCGAAGAGGGCCTGGTTGAATGCACGGCCGTTGGTCGGGAAGTTGACCAGGACCCCATCGGAGCCGGCCGTCTTCAAGGTCTGCGCGGCAGTCTCGAACTCGGCCCAGGTGGTGGGCACGGGAATCGAGTACTTGTCGAAGAGGTCCTTCCGATACAGCATGCCCATCGGGCCGCCGTCGACCGGGATGGCGTACACGGAATCGCCACTGGAGGCATCCTTCCAGGACCCATCTGTGTAGTTGGCCTTCACGTCATTGGCGCCGAACTCGGTGAGGTCGACGAGCGCCTTGCGAATGGTGAAGCTGGAGAGCACCTCAGACTCCAGCATGACGACGTCGGGCGCACCTGATTTCGACTCGATCGCGGTGGAGAACTTGGTGTACTCGTCGTTGCCCTGGCCGGCGTTCGTCCAACAGACCTGCACGTCCTCGTGGGTCTTGTTGAACAGGTCGACGACCTCTTCGAAGGCGGGATACCAGGCCCAGACGGTGACCTGCGGTGCGGTCTTGTTGACGATCTTGTTCGTGCAGGACGCTTCCGTCTTGGCCGCGGTGCCGGCGGAGCATCCGGTGAGGGCGGCCGCGGCGACGGCAATGACGCCGATCGTGGCCAGGAGCTTGGTCTTCATGTCGTGTAGTTTCCTCTCACGGTGCGTGAACACCGTTGTTCAATGCTGTGGTCAGTGCCGGGGCGACTGAGTCATGCGGGAGATGGTGCGTGGGACGAACCAACGCGAGAGGCGAGTCATCGTCGACGCGTTTACAACGTTGTAGGTAAACGTTGTAAATTCATCATGCGAGCCTGGCGACCCGCTGTCAAGTGAAATCGAAAGATTCGGCCGAACGAATCCCTGCGTGAGGATCAGGCGGCGGCGTGGGCCGTGGACTCGCGTTCGACGATCCGGAAGTCGGCCAGGATCTCCCGTGGCGGCAGCGCCAGGTCGGTCGACGCGATGCGCTCCAGAAGCACCCGCACGGCCGTCTCGGCGATCTCCTCCCGACCCGGGTCGATCGTGGTCAGGGTCGGCAGACTGTACTGTGCCTCATCCAGGTCGTCGAAGCCGATGGCCGCGACATCCTTCGGGATACGCAATCCGGCCTCCTGCAGCACCCGCATGGCACCCAGGGTGAGGGTGTCGTTGAGCCCGAAAACCGCGTCGAAGTCCACTCCGGAGGCAAGCAACGCGCGCATCGCGTCGGCGCCGTTGGAGCGGTGCCACAGGGTCGTGTAACCGATCAAGGCAGGGTCGAACGGGATCCCCGCGGCCTCGAGCGCCTCGCGGTAACCGCGTAGGCGCAGGCCGGCCGACCCGATGACCTCGCCTTCATGGGCGCCGACGACGGCGATCCGACGCCGTCCGAGTGCGATCAGGTGCTCCGTGGCGGCCCGGGCGGCATCGACGTTTCGCATGGTGACATGATCGGTCGGCCCGCCGAAGATCCGCTCGCCGAGGAGTACAAGCGGATAGCCCACCCGCAGGTATTCGGAATCGTCGCTGTCCATGCCCAGCGCGCTGAAGATCAGCCCGTCCGTGAGTTGGCGACGCGGGCTCGTGAGCAGCTCGACCTCGCGGGCGCGGTCGCCGCCGGTTTGTTCGATCAGCACAGTGACACCGTGGCGTTCCGCAGAGCGGATCACAGCATCCGCCAGTTCTGCGAAGTAGCTCAGCGACAGCTCGGGAACGGCAAGTCCGATCACCCCGGTGCGCCCGGAGCGCAGGCTGCGGGCCGAGAGATTGGGCCGGTAGTCAAGCTCTGCGATCGCGTCGAGCACCCGCTGCTTGGTCGTCGGGCGGATGTGCGGGTAGTCGTTGATCACGTTGGAGACGGTCTTGATCGACACCCCGGCGATCCGGGCGACGTCGTGAAGCGTTGCCGCCATGAAGTCCCCGTTCATTCACTGACGGATGGTCGGCATCCGTTCTCTTCGCATGTTACAACGTTGTACCGAATTCATCGGGCCGGTACGAAGCGGCGAGGCGCGCGCCGGCCCGCTCGAGCCACGCGGCCGCGTCGCGGGTCGCGCTTTCCCGGCCGCGGGCGAGGTCGGTGAGGGACACCGCGATCGTGAAACCGGTGGTGGGCGCCTCAATCAGCCCGGCCACGAGCATGGCCTGCGCCCCGGCGTCGGCGGCGAGCGCGGCCAGGTAGCCCGGCACCTTCCCCGCCGCCGATTGGGAGTCGAACCGGCCTTCTCCGGTCACGACGACGGATGCCCCCCGCACCGCCGCCGGAACCCCCAGCGCCCCCGCCACGGCATCGGCCCCCGGGGCGAGAGTCGCCCCCCAGGCCAGCAGCCCGAAGCCCGTTCCGCCCGCGGCCCCTGCGCCAGGGATCTCCGCGGCCGCCGCACCCGGAGCGGCCGCCGCACCCGTACCCACGGCCGCCGCACTCGCACCCACACCAGCACCCGCATCGGCGGCCCCAACCTCGGCCCCGGCCCGCGCGTCCCCGACGGCGGCCGCCCACCGGGCCAGCCCGGCCTCCAGACCCGCCACCTGCTCCGGGCTCGCGCCCTTCTGCGGGCCGAACACGGCGGCCGCACCCCGCTCGCCGAGCAGCGGACTGGTCACATCAGTGAGCACGAGCGCCCCTCCCGGCGGCAGCGGGCGCAGGCCGGACAGCTCCACGGCGGCCAGCCGGGCGAGGCCGTGGCCGCCCGGCGGCACCGGTCGGCCCGCCGAGTCGAGGAGCACGGCGCCGAGCGCCCGGAGCATGCCCGAGCCGCCGTCGGTCGAGCCGCTGCCGCCGATGGCGAGCAGCAGCCGGGTGACTCCCTGGTCCAGGGCGGCGGCAATGGCCTGGCCGAAGCCCAGCGTGTGCGCGTCGAGCGGCCGCAGCCGGTCGAGCAGGGTGATCCCGCTCGTCGCCGCCAGCTCGACAACGCCGGTGCCGTCCGGCAGCAGCAGCCAGTGCGTGTCGACCGGCCGGCCGTCCGGTCCCGACACGGTCACCGGCATCCGGGTCGCGCCCGGCAGAGCGAGTTCGAACGCGTCGAGGGTTCCCTCGCCGCCGTCGGCCATCGGCAGCAGCCGCAGCCGGTCCTGCGGGCGGACGGATGCCCAGCCCGCCGCGATCCGGCGCGCGGCGTCGCTCGCCCCGATCGTGCCCTTGAACGAATCCGGCGCGATCACAACCACCCGGCCGCCGGCACGGGCAGCGGTCCGGGAAGGGGGATTCGACACTGGTGACCTCCGATGGTGCTGCGTGGCCATTCTGCTCCTGATGCGCCGGAACGCCCGGCCCCGGCGCGATCAACACGGCTAGGGTGAGGCCGTGACCGACTACGCCGCGCTCCCCATCGACGCCGATTCCCACGCCGCCCTGGCGGCCGACGGCCTCGAGTTGCGCCTGATCGACCCTGCCGATGACTCCGCCGTGACGCGCTGGCTGCAGGCGGATGCCCGCGGCTTCCACGATTCCGCGCCCGGCGCGGAGTCGCTCGCCGCCCAGGCCGCGGAGGTGGCCGGCGACCGGATCACGGCCGTGCTCGACCCGGCGGCCGCCGATCCGGGCACGCCCGTCGCCACGGTGCGGTGCTGGCCGATGGACGTCACCGTTCCCGGCGGCAGCCTCCCGGCCTGGGCGATCAGCTCGGTCACGGTGGCACCGACCCACCGGCGCCGGGGCATCGCTCGCGCCCTGCTCACCGCCGAACTTCGCACCGCCACGCGGCTCGGCCTGCCGCTGGCCATGCTGACCGTCTCCGAGGCCACCATCTACGCCCGCTACGGATTCGGCCCTGCCGCGCACCAGGCCGGCTACACGATCGACACGACCAGAGCCCGCTGGGCCGGTCCGGGGCCGGCCGGCCGCCTGCACCTGGTCGCGCCGGACACGCTCCTGACCGACGGGCCGCCCGTCTTCGCCCGGGCGCGAGAGCTGGCCGGGGTGGCCGGCGAGGTCGACCGGCGGGAAGGCTGGTGGCGGAAGGCGCTAGGCCTGATGCCGGCAGCGCCGGGCACCCCCGAGCTCACCCTCCGCGCCGTGCGTTTCGACGACGCCGACGGCATCCCCCAGGGTTTCGCCCTCTATCGGGTGGCCCTCGGGCCCAGCGGCTACCCGGCCCGGCTGGATCTCGCCGACCTGGTCGCTGCGACCGACGACGCCTACGCGGGGCTCTGGCGATTCCTGCTCGAGATGGATCTGGTCAGCGAGGTCGCAGCCCCGCTCCGCAGCGTGGCCGAGCCCGTCCGCTGGCAGGTCGCCGACCCGCGCGCCCTGCGCAAGACCGACGAGCGCGACCACCTCTGGCTGCGCATCCTCGACCTGCCCGTCGTGCTCGGCCGGCGCCGCTACTCCGCGCCCGGCACCTTCCACCTCACGGTGAGCGACGACCTCGGCTTCGCCGACGGCGAGTTCCGGCTCACGGTGGATGAACACGGCCGCGGCGACGCCCGACCGGTGACCGCACCGGCCGCATCCGACGGAGTGCGGGTCTCCCTGTCCGCCGCGGACCTGGCCAGCCTCTACCTCGGCGGCACGAGCGCGGTCACCCTCGTCAGGGCAGGCCGGCTCAGCGAGGGCAGCACGGATGCCGCCGCGCGCCTCGACGCCGCGTTCCACACCATTCAGCCGCCGCACCTGAGCACCTGGTTCTGAGCCGCGCGGGGGAGGGACCTCCTCGTCGTCGACCCCGCCTCATCGCGGAGCGGGCTGTCTGACGACGTGGCCGAACGTGATCACGGCGCTTCCTCTCTTGTGCCCGGACTCCACGTACTGGTGGGACAGGGCGGCGTCTTCCATGCGGTCCGTCCGGCCGATGAAGGGCACGAGTGCGCCCGACTCGGCGAGCGCCCCGAGGAAGACCAGGTTCTTCGCCATCTCGTCCTGCCCGGCCAGGCCGGTGAACTCGATCGCGGCTTTCCTCCGGCCGAACCGGGAGGTCCAGGCCATCCAGCCGAGGATCGCGGGTGAGGGCACCGTCGCGAGGAACAGGCCGTCGCGCGTGAGCGCCCGGCGGCTGCGGGTGAAGGAGCTCTTCCCCACGGCGTCGAAGATCACGTCATAGCGGTCCCTGGCGTCGGTGAAGTCCTCGGCCGCGTAGTCGATCACCACGTCCGCTCCCAGTGCTCGCACCGCTTCGCCGTTGGCGTTGCTGCACACCGCGGTGACGCGTGCGCCGTAGTACTTGGCGAGCTGGACCGCTGCGGAGCCGACCGCCCCGGCAGCGCCGTTGATGAGGATCGACTGTCCCGGCGCGATCCGCGCGCGGTCGCGCAGGAACGGAAGCGCGGTGACGGAACCGTCGAACGCCGCGACGGCGTCGATGTCGCTCAACCGATCCGGGGTTCGAATGATCACTCCCGCCTCGGGAGCCACGACGTATTCAGCGTGTGCGGCGAAGCCGACGACGTTGACACCGGTGACGCGGTCGCCGACCGCGAATCGGGTCACGTCACCACCGACCGCCTCCACGGTGCCGGCGAAGTTCGTGCCGAGCACCGGCCACTTGGGCCGGGTCACCCCGAAGTAGAGTCGCGCCATCGCGGCCCCTCGTCTGGCCTCGACCATCGCCGCGGTCACGACCGAGGCCCGGTTGCGCACGAGCACCTCGTGTGCACGGGGGACCGGCCTGGCGATCTCCTCGATCTCCACGCGATCCGGCGGACCGTAGCTGCGCGAGACGACGGCCCTCATGCGATCGCCGGCCGGGGGTGTGGGATCCATGGCTTCACTTCCTTACGTTGTATGTGATTACAACTTACGCTGTAGGTTTATCTTGTAAGCACGATATGCGTACGTGGTAAGGTTTGTCAACCGGAAAGTGCAGGAGACCGACATGGCATCACCGCGCAAGGCAGCGCCAGCGCCCCGAATCCGCCTCAACCGCGAGCGGGTGATCGCCGCAGCCATCGTCCTCGCCGACACCGGGGGGCTCGAGGCCCTCACCATGCGACGCCTCGGCGACGACCTGAACGTGGAGGCCATGTCGATCTACAACCACGTGGCCAACAAGGACGACCTGATCAACGGCATGGCCGATGCGATCTTCGGCGAGATCGAGTTGCCGTCGCACAGTGACGACTGGAAGAGCGCCATCCGCAAGCGGTCGATCTCCTTCCGTGAGGTCCTGGCCCGTCACCCCTGGGCGACCACCGTGCGAGATTCCGGGACCAATCCGGGACCGGCCACCCTCCGGCACCATGACCGGGTGATCGGAACCTTCCGCAACGGCGGGTTCTCGGTGGAGAAGACGGCCCACGCGTTCTCGGCCGTCGACAGCTACATCTACGGGTTTGCGATGCAGGAGAAGAGCCTGCCCGTCACCACATCGGAGGAAACGGCGGCGATGGCCGCGATCATGCTCGCGCAGTTGCCCCGCAGCGAATACCCCTACCTGGCCGAGCTCACGGCAGACCACGTGTTGAAGCCGGGGTACTTCTACGGTGACGAGTTCCTGGTCGGGCTCGACCTCGTACTCGACGGGCTCGCCACCATGCTGGGCGCCGACCAGCACCCTGGCTCACAGCCGCCTCACAGCCGCGCCGCACTTCGCCGATAGGCGCACGCCGTAACCTTGAACCGAAGAGTCAGCCCAGACGAAACGGTGCACAGCGAGATGAACAGCAACGCCTACGGCAAGCCAGTCCCCCCGAAGAAGGACCGCCGCGAGCAGGCGCGCGAAAGCGCCCGGCTCATGCGCGAGGAGCAGCAGAAGCGCGACAAGCGCAAGCGCCTCTTCATGCGCGGAGGGATCGGGGCCGGCCTGCTCGCCGTTGCGGCGATCGTCGCCCTGGTGATCGTCAACAGCGTCGGACCTGCCGCCGCCGGCCCGGCCAACATGGCCAGTGACGGCATCCTGCTCACCGGCGACGGTTCGGCGATCACGGCCACGCCGACGAAGGCCCTCGCCGCCGACGCCAAGCCGATCGCGACCGACCGCACCGCCCTCACCGGCACCGCGAACATCGCCGTCTACGTCGACTACCTGTGCCCGTATTGCGGCCAGTTCGAGGCCACCAACGGCGCGCAGATCGCGAGCTGGGTCACCGCCGGAACCGCCACGCTCGAGTTCCACCCGATCTCGATCCTCGATTCCAACTCCGCGGGCAGCAAGTACTCCACCCGGGCCGCCAACGCGGTCGCCTGCGTGGCGAATTACCAGCCGGACGACTTCCTCGCCGTGAACACGGCCCTGTTCGCCAGCCAGCCCAAGGAGAGCACCACCGGGCTCACCGACGCCGAACTGGCCGGCCTGGTCAAGACCGCCGGGGTCACCGACAAGAAGGTGGCCTCCTGCATCACCGACCGTGCCTTCGCGAGCTGGCTGGGCGCCGCCACCAAGCGCGCCCTGGCCGGCCCGCTGCCGGATGCCGACATCAAGAAGATCAGCGGCACGCCGACCGTGCTGGTGAACGGCGTCGCGTACGCGGGCGCCCTCGACAACGCCGCAACGTTCTCTGACTTCGTCACCGCACAGGTCGCCGCGAAGTAGGGTCCCGCATGCAGGTGTTCGGCCAGACCGTCGACGACGAGACCCGTTGCGTGCACTACCGCACGCCGGCGGATATCGTGGCGATCAAGTTCGCCTGTTGCGGCCGGTTCTACCCCTGCTTCCTCTGCCACACGGCCGGGGAGATGCACCCGGCCCGGCAATGGCCGGCATCGGAGTGGTCTGAGCCGGCCATCCTCTGCGGCGCCTGCCAGGGCACCCTGAGCATCACCGATTACCGGCAGGTCACCCGGTGCCCGCACTGCTCGGCCCCGTTTAATGACGGATGCCGCGCCCACGCTCACCTGTACTTCGAGGTTCCGGCGCCCACCGCCTGAGCCCGCGAGGCATCCGGGTCTGCGCCTACTGCGGCCCGGCCCGGTCGGTCAGCCAGGCGAACGGATCGGTGGGGGTGACCCCGTCGAGGAGGATCTCGAAGTGCAGGTGCGGCCCGGTGCTCTGCCCGGTGTTGCCCACGGCGCCGAGTTGGTCGCCGACGGATACGGCTTGCCCGACGGCCACGGCGAGCGAGCCCTCCTGGAAGTGCGCGTAGACGCTGCTGACGAGCCGCCCGTCGATCGTGTGGTCGAGCACGACGTGCACGCCCAGTCCGCCGTCGTCGTAGGCGGACACCTCGCGCACGACGCCGTCGGCTATCGCGTGCACGGGCGTTCCCTCGCCGGGGAGGAGGTCGAGCCCCTTGTGGAACGACGAGCAGCCGGCGCACGGCGAGTCCCGCGGGCCGAAGCGGTCGGAGAGCCGCACCGCCATCGGGAACGGCCATTGCACGGCGGGTCGGGCCGCGGCCGCGGCGCTGGCCACGGCGCTGGCCACGGCGGCCGGTGTCTGGCCGACGGAGTAGCCGTCCCGCGCGATCGCGGCCACGAGCACGTTGCCCGCGTCCAGGCTCTGCGCCGGACCGGTCGACGCCGCCGCGATGAGCGACGGGCCGGACGAGCCTTCGCGTTCGACGGCCTGGGCCGGAATCGCGAGCACCGTGGTCAGCAGGGCGGCGAGCACCATCGAGAGGAACGCGAACGCGGCCGGCCTACGCGTCCGCATAGGCGCCTTCCAGCGAAGTGGTCGGGCAGGGCACAGGAGCAGAGCGAAGGGTCATCGGGGATCTCTCGTCGGGGGTCGGGGAGCGGATACCTCGTTCAGACGGAGATGCGTTCACGGCGTGGAGCTGGCCCAAGGGAACGACGCTCCCTCGTCGGGAAGTGTCCTGGGGCACACCTGGGTCGGCATCGGGCCAGGCGCGCAAGACTCGAGAATATCTCGGCATCCTGTGAAAGCCATGACCGGGCCGGCCATCCCGCGCCCGCGCGGAGCGGGTTGAGCCGCGATCGCCCGACGGCGGCCGACAGGCACCCTCAGGCGTCCGCCCTCAGGCCCCCACTCAGACGGCGGCGAGCAGCGCCGCGAGCGAGTCGAGGGCGCCCGGCACGAGGCGGTAGTAAGCCCAGGTCCCGCGCTTGTCCCGCGTCAGCAGTCCGGCCTCGACGAGCACCTTGAGGTGGTGCGACACGGTCGGCTGGCTGAGTCCGAGCGGTTCGGTCAGGTCGCAGACGCAGGCCTCGGCATCCGGGTGCGCAGCCACCATCGAGACCAGGCGCAGCCGGGCCGGGTCGGCGAGCGCCTTGAGGGACCTGGCCAGCGCCTCCGCGGCCTCCGCTCCGATCGCGTCCCGGCTCGCCGGGGCGCAACACGCGGCATCCGCCCCGGTGATCACGGGGGTCTGGATCTCGATGAACGACATGAGAACAGTATCCCCCATAAATTGACATCCATCGATGCATTCGCCAGACTCCTTACCGATGCCACGCGATCCAGGGTGGCTCAGATCGACGGAGCCGCATGCCATCCCCCGAACCGACCACCGCGGTCTCAGCCCGCCTCGGCTTCACCGATCGGTTCCTGCCGGTGTGGATCCTCGCGGCGATGGGCGGCGGGCTGCTGATGGCGGTCTTCACTCCCGCCGTCGGTGACGCCCTCGGCGCCTTCACGATCGGCTCGATCAGCGTGCCGATCGCGATCGGGCTGCTGGTCATGATGTATCCGGTGCTCGCGAAGGTGCGCTATTCGGATGCTCGAGCGGTCGCCGGGGACAAGCGGCTGCTGATCTCCTCACTGGTGATGAACTGGCTCATCGGCCCCGCCCTGATGTTCGCCCTCGCCTGGATCTTCCTGCCCGACCTGCCTGAATACCGCACCGGCCTGATCATCGTGGGCCTCGCCCGCTGCATTGCCATGGTTTTGATCTGGAACGAGTTGGCCTGTGGCGACCGGGAGGCGGCCGCGTTCCTCGTCGCCGTCAATTCGGTTTTCCAAGTGTTCGCGTTCGCCGCTCTGGGCTGGTTCTACCTGCAGGTGCTCCCGGCCTGGCTCGGGTTGTCGACCACGAGCGCGGAGTTCTCGATCTGGGCGATTACCGTGAGCGTGCTCGTCTTCCTCGGCATTCCGCTGTTGGCCGGCTATCTGTCCCGCCGGATCGGCGAGGCCACCCGCGGCCGCGCCTGGTACGAGAGCCGGTTCCTGCCGAAGGTTGGCCCGTTCGCCCTCTACGGTCTGCTGTTCACGATTGTTCTGCTGTTCGCTCTGCAGGGCCGGCAGATCATCGACCGCCCGCTGGACGTCGCACGCATCGCTCTGCCTTTGCTCGTGTACTTCGCGGTGACGTTCCTCACCGGTTTCCTTCTCGGCAAGCTGATCGGTCTGTCCTACGAGCGCACCACGACGCTGGCGTTCACCGCCGCGGGCAACAACTTCGAGCTGGCCATCGCGGTGGCCATCGGCACCTTCGGCGCCACCAGCGGCCAGGCCCTGGCCGGCATCGTCGGCCCGCTGATCGAGGTCCCGGCGCTGGTCGCCCTCGTCTACGTGGCCCTCTGGTTGCGGCCCCGACTGTTCCCGGGGGCCGAGCCGCAGGCATCCGTCGCCGTCGCCGAGCTGGTCGCCGAGCCCGTCCCCGACCGGGTCTAGTCTCTTCACCTCCCCGTCCCCCACCCCGCCCCCGCCCCGTCTGATCCCTCTCCCCGCCGAGATCGACCTTTCCGGTCGAGGTCGACCTCCCTGCCGGCCGGTCTCGACCGAAAGGGTCGATCTCGGGGTTGCACTGAGCCCGCCGCCCCCCACGGGTGCGGCGGGTGCAGGTCGGTGCGGCGAAGGTTGCCCTACTTGCGCACGAGCTTTGTGACGGTGAATCCGCCGGGCGCGACCGTGACGGCGGTCGACGATGCGTCCTTCCGGCCGTCTCGCCCGGAGGCCACGGGCTTGCCGGTCGCGTCGAACGCCTCCTGCTGCAGCCGGAAGCCGCGCGGCACGGCCACCAGTCGCCGGCTGGATTCACCGGCAGCACTGACGTAGACGGTGCTGTCCCCGGCCGGCCCGGTCACCGAGACGGTGGAGACGAGCGGCTGCACCAGAAGGGCGTCCACGGCGGCAGGACCGTCGGCAGCCCCGACGACGGCGGTGGCACCGGCCGGCAGGGAGCGCGTGAGCGTGAGCGGGAAGAGCCGGCCCGGCGCATCCGTGATGCCCTGCGCGCCCGCTCCCCCGTTGGCGGTGCTGCCCAGCCGCGCCGTGCCCGCTGACCAGGTCGTGCCGCCGGAAGGCGCCTCGGTCTGGTTCACGATCGGGTACACATTGCGCGCCTGGTCGGCGGCCGGAACGGGGATGCTCAGCGTGTCCCCCGCGGTCAGGGCGACGTAGGCCCCGCCCGAGAGGTTGGCCTCGCCGGTCCACGCCGACGCGGGCCGAACCACGGTGCCGGTCCCGGTGATCGTGCCGGCTTCGGCCTCGACCACGCTCAGGCCGTTGGTGCCGACCGTCCTGGTGATGCCGAGCGCCTTCGCCTTCAGTGCCGGGTTCGCGTCCAGCGCCAGCATGGTGAGGAGGGCGTGGATAGTCGATTCGGCGCCGGAGTTCGGGTTGACCCGGCCGTCGTGTTCGATGCCGTCGATGGCGGCGCCGGTAGCCGGGTTGTAGGCAGCCAGCCCGCTCCGATTGGCTCCGAAGAACCAGGCGGCGGTGACGGCGGCCAGGTCGATCAGGCCGGGGGCCTTCGCGGCCTTGGCCGTGGCGACCAGACCCTGCACCCGCGAGTCGACCCCGTAGGCGATCTGTGCCTCACCCGGGGTGGGGCTCCACGCGTTGTCCGGTCCGCCGGCGGCGAGCAGCTGCGCCGTGAACTGGGCGGAATCCTTCACGGCCGCACCGAGCAGGTCGGTCCGGCCGAGCGCCGCGGATGCCGTCGCGACGGCTGCCGGGGCCATGCCGCCCCAGGCATGCCACAGGGTCTGCGACTTGTTCCACGGCATGATCGCCCCGAACGGCCACTGGGTGACCGATCCGGCGGACATCGCTGCGACGCCCTCGGCCAGCTGGGTGAGGGTCGTGCGGGCCGCGGCGTCAGTGGGTGCCGCCGCGACGTAGGCGGAAAGTCCGAGCACTGCCTCGGCCGAGGCATCCGCCCCGCCCGCGATCAGCCAGGCCGGCACCTTCACTCCGTCGGCCACATCGAACTGACCGAATCGGGCCAGGGACTGTCGACCGAGCGCGTCGAGGGAGAGGTGCAGCCGGTCCTGGAGGAATGCGGCGAACTGCGGGTCGGCGCCCTTGAAGGCGGCGTAGCCCTCACCGAGGGCCCAGACCGTTCGAGCCACCCAGTACGACTCGGCGGAGTCGCTCGGGTCGGGCAGCTCCCGAGGTGTGGCGCTGGGCGTCAGCGTCCCGTCGGCCTGCTGCCAGAGCACGACATTGCCGGCGTTCGGGCCGGTGGCGGTCTGCAGGTAGGTCAGCGAGCGGAGCGTCTGCAGCGCGTGCTCCCTGCTCGCGGCGTCGCCGGTCAGCTGCCAGTGGCGCAGGTAGACGACCGCGGTGCGGGCGATGTCGTCGGCGTTGTAGGCACCCTGGCTCCAGTGGCCGGTGGCCGGGTCGAGCGATCCGCCGCCCACCCGCCCGTAGCTGCCGTCGGCCTTCTTATCCGAGTAGGTCCACGGTGCCTGGGCGGTCGGCATGGCCTCGATGCCGTAGGTCGTGTGGCCTTCGACGGCCGGGAGCGGCACGGTGTCGAGGAGGAGGTCGAGGTGCGCGAGGTTGGTCAGCGGAGCCCTGGCCGACTGCCCTCCGTGGGCGACGGATGTCGGTGGCGACGCGGCCGCGGCGGCGGTGCCTGCTCCGAGCAGGAGCATCGACACGGCAGCCGTGAGGGCGACGACCTTGAGGGCGGATGGTGAGCGAACAGCGGTGTACGTCATTGTGGGTCTCCTGGTTCGAGCACTGAACCGGTTCAGTAGTGTCAACTAAACCGGTTAAGTCCACTACTGTCAAGAGAAAACACCCAGAAAGACCCCCCGAACGCGGCACGAATCGGGGCCGTTGGCCCGCCCGGAAGCCCGCGGTCCATTCCCAGCGGGCGGTTCTACCCTCGGGTCATGGGAGTGAGCATTCCGGAGGAGATCGACAGCGGAAGCAACCCGGGTCACCCGGTCCGGCGTCTGCTGCGGCGGTGCCGCGCCTGGGTCGAACTCCACCCCCGGGTGCGCTGGGTCTACCGCGTCCTGGTCGGTCTGTTCGGGGCCGGGATTGTGGGCATCGGCCTCATCCTCGTTCCCCTGCCGGGCCCCGGCTGGCTCATCGTCTTCCTCGGGCTCGCGGTCCTCGGCACGGAATTCCCGGCGGCCCATCGGGTCGGTGCCTTCCTCAAGCGCATTCTGACCCGGCTCTGGGCCTGGTGGCGCAATCGGGGCGCCGCCGCTCGGCCGGCCGGCCGCGCGACCCGCGGCACGACCAGCACCGATTAGGCGGGCGGTCCCGCCTGCCGGCGCGGCCGCCGGAGGGTGGACCGCTTCGGCTGGGACTTGAGTTGGGTGCGCACCGAGTCGAGGATGTCCGTGACCGCGAGGAGATCGGCCCGGCTGATCCGGTCGAAGAGCATCTCGCGCACGAGCCGCACGTAGCCGGGGCTGCCGGCGGCCAGGCACTCGGCGCCCTCCGGGGTGAGTTCTGCGACGACCGACCGCTCGTCGTCCCGTGCCGGGCGGCGGATGACCAGCCCCTTCCTCTCCAACTGGTCGACCTGGTAGGTCAGGCCGCTGCGGGACACGGTGAGATCGTCGGCGATGTCGGTCATCCTCCGGCCGTCCTCCGCCCCCTGGCCGATTCGGGCGAGGATCTCGAACTGGGCCAGGGTGAGGCCGACGGCATCCCGCAGCTGCCGGTCGGCGGCGTATTGCACGATGTTGGAGGTCTCGAAGATCGCCGCCCAGGCGCGCATCTCATCCGGGGTCACCGCCGGCTGGAGCTCATCCGGGGGAATACTCATCGGTCACTCCTAGTTGTTTCGAATACGAAGCACTTTCTCGAGGGCCTGTTCCTAGTGTCCCTCTCCCCCGACTGAAAGAGGACCACCATGAGCATCCCCACCGCACTGGGCACGGCAGCCCCGACGACCGCCGTCTACACCGCCTCCGCCACGTCCTGGGGCGGGCGCACCGGCAAGGTCGTCACGAGCGACAGCAAGCTCGACCTCGACCTGTCGATGCCGGCCGAGATGGGCGGCGACGGCGGGCCGGGCACGAACCCGGAGCAGCTGTTCGCCAGCGGCTGGGCGGCCTGCTTCCACAACGCGCTCAAGGGGGTCGCCCGGCAGCGGAAGCTGGACGTGGCCGATTCGGCGGTCACGCTCACGGTGCACCTCGTCGGCGGCATGGCCACCGGATTCGACTTCGAGGTCACCATCGAGGCCCAGCTGCCCGGAATCGACGCCACGACCGCACGGGAACTGCTCGAGGCCGCCCACCAGGTCTGCCCGTACTCCCGGGCGACCCGGGGCAACATCGCCGTCACCCTCGTCGTCGTCGACGACGAGGACTAGGAACGGGACGCGGCGGCGGCGCGGGCGGCTCGCAGCCGGGTCGGCAGGCCGAGCAGTCGTTCGCGCCGGTCCGGCGCCACGAGTGCCGGGAGGATCAGCGCCCACATCTCGTCGACCCGGCGGTCGAGGTCTTCCCGCCCGGTGAGCGCCTCGGACACGAGCTGCACCCCGGTGAAGGCCGGGCTGATGAAATGGGCGGCCGCCGCGACATCCGTGCCGACGGCGACGTCCCCCTCGGCGATCCCGCGGCCCAGGAGTTCCTCGCAGACGGCCATCCAGTCGCGGTAGGGGCCGACGATCGGCGACGAGAAAACCGACGATTCCATGGTGAGGCGGATGCCCGCGGCCACGACCGGGTCGGTGCACAGCTGTGTCGCCAGCTCCAGTGACATCGTGACGATGGCCTCCAGCCCGGGAAGGGAGCCGTCGAGCATCCGGTGGCCCAGCGCGATCGACGCTTCGTGCTGGGCGCCGATCACGGCGAGCGCGATCGCCTCCTTGGAATCGAAGTGGAAATAGAGCGCGCCCTTGGTCACCCCCGCTTCCGTGGCGACGTCTGCGAGCGAGGTGCTGCCGTAGCCGTTCCGGCCGAACGCCTCCGCGGCGCCACGCAGGATGGCCGCCCTCGTTCCGATCGCCCGTTGCTGTTTCGGCATGCCACTCCTCGGGTCGACAACGGTATGGTCTCATTCCCCACAAGAAGAATACTAATTGGTATGGTTTAGGGACAAGATGCTTTCGCGGGGGAAGGTTGATGCGATGCCTGGCGGCACCATCGATTCGCCGAATGCATCACCGGGGGTATCGAGCGTTAGCGGGGCCGCACGTGCAAGTCAGTCCAGACACAATCGAGTGGGCGGCGATGGCTCTGGCCGGCCTGGCCGCGGTGGGCGCAGTAGGCCTGATCGGGGCGGCCCTGGTGCAGATCGCCCGAGCGGTGCACCTTCGGGCGGGAGCGCGCACGAACTGGGTGCTGGCCGTGGTCTGCGCGCCCCTGTTCGGCGCGATCGCCTGGTTCGCCATCGGCAACCGGCTGGACACGGAATGACCCTGCTGTCAGCGCCGACCGCACCGGTCCGGGCAGCGCCTGCGCGGCGCGCGGCGGCGCTCGGCGCGGCCGTGTCGATGCTGTTCCTGCTCTCCGCGTGTTCCCCGGATTCTCCGTTCGCCGCCCGCGCCACGGCCCAGGCGGAGCGTGACCGGCTGCCGGTCGCGATCGCCCTGCCGCACGGGGCGGACGCCGAGTCCTCTCGTCTGGTGGGGTCCCGGAACGGCGCCGACTTCTTCCTCACCGCCTTTACCGGAGATGACGGTCCCGACGGGGTCTGCATCGTCGTCTTCCGCGCCGACTCCGGCGAGTCGAACCTCGGCTGCGGCGCCTTGTTCCCGTTGACGATTTCGACCCCGCACGGCGGGGCCGTGCGATACGTGGAGCCGGGCGGCGACGAGGAGATGATCCCGGGCCGCTGGGTGCGGGTCAGCGACGAGCTCGTCGTGCGGGATGGTGACTGATTCCTCCCAGCACTCTCCCGCCGGGTCCCGATAGGGTTTGCCCATGACGCACCTGGGCACACCGCGCCGGAAACTGCTCGCGCTGGTGACCGCGATCGCCGTGGTCGTCGTGGGGTCCGGCTTCGCTCTGGGCGGCTCAATCCGCCGGATCGAGACGATCGCGGCGCCGGCGGCCTTCGACCCGGGCGCCATCATCAGCGACTACAACTTCTTCAACCCCGACGCGATGACCGAGGCCGGCATCCAGTCGTTCCTGGAGCACCGCGACTGCATCGCCCGGGCGGACGCGCCGTGCCTCTGGGAGTACAGGGAGGCCACCACGGCCCAGCCCGCCCAGGACGCCGGCCATTGCGCGGCCTACCGCCCGGCCGCCGACGAACGCGCGAGCCGCATCATCGCCAAGGTCGCCAAGGCGTGCACCATCAGCCCGCGGGTGCTGCTGGTTCTCCTGCAGAAGGAGCAGTCCCTGCTGACCCGGCCCAGCGCATCCGGCTACCTGCGCGCGACCGGGTACGGCTGCCCCGACACCGCCGACTGCGACACGGAGTATTTCGGCTTCTTCAACCAGGTCTACCGGGCGGCCTGGCAGTTCCGGCAGTACACCCAGGAACCGGACCGTGCCTACAAGGTGGGCGTCGTCGATGTCGGCTACAACCCTGACCCCACCTGCGGGGCGACACCGGTGCGCATCCGCAACCAGGCCACGGCCAACCTCTACAACTACACCCCGTACCAGCCCAACAAGGCCGCCCTGGCCCAGCCGGGAGACGACGGCGACGGATGCTCCACCCACGGCAACCTGAATTTCTGGCTGTTCTACACGGCCTGGTTCGGCCCCGCGCAGACGGAGGGCTATCCCACCGTCTTCGGGTCCTGCCTGAACCTGGTCGGCGGCCAGCCGTGCCGCGCGCAGGAGTACTGGCCACGCTGAGGCAGCACGCTCGCCATTCCGGCATGGCCGGTGCGGCCTGGACCGGGAGCCCACTCCAAGCGTCCCAATGTCGGACCGTACAACAATGTGGGCAGGAGCAATAGACTGGCGCGCATGCAAGGTTTGACGAAGATGTCCGTTCAGCGCGTCAGCACCGCGGAACACGTGCGAGACCACATCACGACGCTGATCCTCGCAGGCGAGCTGAAACCCGGCACTCCCCTGCGGGAAAACGCGATCGCCACCACTCTCGGCGTGTCCCGCAACACCGTTCGCGAAGCCGTGTTGCTGCTCGGCCAAAGCCGTCTCATCCGTCACGAGATGCACCATGGGGCGATCGTCGCCGAGCCGACCAAGGATGCGCTGATCAACCTCTACGACGCTCGTCGCGGACTCGAGGTGGGCGCGGTCTCCCTCCCCGCCGACGCCGAAATCATCGCCGGGATCAAGTCAGCACTCGACGACCTGGAGCGCGCCGCCACGGAGGGCGACGACCGCGAGATCGTCGCGAAGGACCTCGCGTTCCATGCCGCCACGGTTCGCAATTTCCGCAGCGAGCGCATCGACGCCTTCTACGCCCAGATCGCGGTGGAACTCTCCTTCTTCCTCAACGCCCTCGCCGCCTCGCGTCTCGACTACGCAGAGGACGAGTCTTTCCTGGACGAACACCGGCGCATCTCCGAGGCGATAGCTGCCGGGGACAGGGCGGGCGCCGCGCGCTTCGTCCAGGATCACATCAACGAAACCATACGCCGACTCCGCGCCCGGCTCGACGCCGCCGAAGCCTAGCCGTTCCTCCCGGACCCCCACCGCCCAGGAAGAACGACGCACCGTTACGGAAAGTCGAGGGTGATGACTGTGGGACCCGGGCGCCCGAGGGCCGCGCGGGCACGGGCCGCAGCATCCTGGGCATTCGCGGCGCGCTCGCCGGTCGCCCCGATCGCGTTCGCCAGGGCCACCAGGTCAGGCACATGCAGGTCCACGCCCACCGGGGCGATGCCGCGTGCCGCCTGCTGGTCGCGGATCTCGCGGTATCCGCCGTTGTTCGCGACAACGACCACTATCGTCAGACCCTGCTCGACGGCGGTGATCAGCTCCTGGATGGAGAACATGAGCGCCCCGTCCCCGAGGAGCGCGACGACCGGCGCGTCGGGCCTGGCCACCTTCGCGCCGATCGCGGCGGGGAGGGCGTAACCGAGTGTGGCGACGCGCGGCATATAGAGGAACGAGTTCTTCGACGGGACCGGGAAGAAGTGCACGGTTCCGAAGTAGGTCACCTGCGAGGAATCACCCGTGATGATTGTGTTCTCGGGCAGGGCCAGGCGGAGCTCATTGTTGACGTCAAACCAGAGTTCGCCGTCGGAACGAGCTTCGGCCGCGAGGGCCGCCTTGAGCTCGGCAAGATCGCCGGCCGCTGCATCGGAAGGTTCAGCGAGGGCGCCCTGCTGGTCGAGAGCCGCCTGGATCGCGGTCAGCGCTTCGGCGGCATCCGCGTGGATGGCAATCCGCGCCGGCGCGTTGAGGGCCAGCTGGCTCTGGGCGATGTCGATGCGGATGACATTGGGCGACGTGATCTTGCCCTCCCACAGATCGGAGTCACCCAGTTCGCTTCCGATGACCAGCAGCGCGTCGCTGGCATTCAGCCAGTCCTGGGCCGACTTCAGGCGAATCTGCGCCCCCAGCGAGAGAGGGTGATCCTCCGGCAGCACCCCCTTGCCGTTACAGGTCGAGATCACGGGTGCCGAGAGCGCCTCGGCAAGCCGGCGCACCTGCGCGTCGGCTCCGCGAGAGCCGCCGCCGACGATGATCGCCGGGTGGCCGGCGCCGCCGAGCAGCTGGGCAGCCCGACGCACGAGCGCGTCGTCCAGCGACGGGGTGGGCGTGGAACCGGCTCTGGCGATCCCGCCGTCCCAGTCCTGGCCGAGCACATCGCTCGGGATCTCCACGTAGACCGGCCGCGGACGCCCCGTGCGCATGACCTCGAAGGCGTGGGCGATCGCCTCGGTCGCTTCCCGCGGCGTCCTCGCCCGGGTGCTCCACTCTGTCATGCTCGCCATGGCGGCGAGGGTGTCCTTCGTGTCGTGGAGCTCGCCGCCGTCGAGGTGCTCCGTGCCGGAGGGTAGTCCCGATGAGATGATGAGAACCGGACGGGATTCCGCGTAGGACGTGCCCGCGGCGACCATGGCGTTCAGCGTGCCAGGGCCGCTGGTCGTGATGACAACGCCCGGCTTGCCTGCGACCTGGCTGTAGCCGTCAGCGGCGTAGCCGGCGCCCTGCTCGTGGCGATGGGTGACCGGCCTGATGCCCAGGCGCACGAGATGCCGGTAGATCTCGAGGTTGTGGGTGCCCGGGATGCCGAAGATCGTATCGACCCCGTGCGCCTGCAGGGTCTCAGCGACCGCCGCCCCGCCGTTGTGGTGGAGGGTAGTCGGGGGTGCGTCAGTCATCATTGTCGTCAACATTGCTCCATCGTAGGACAATTATCGGCAAAGACGTCATAATGTTCTACATTCATGCAATGATCGTCTGACCATCATCCCGCTTTCACGCTCAAGGAGGAGCCATGCTGTCCAGGAAAATGCGCGGTACGAGAAAGGCAATTGTTCTCGGGGTGACCCTTGCGGTTTCCGCGACCCTGCTGGCCGGATGCTCGGCGGAAGACGGCAAGGCGGCCGGTACTGACCCGTCCCCCACGGCGGACTCAACCCTCCGCGCCATGCTCCCCGCGGACATCAAGGAGGCGGGTGTGCTCAAGATCGGCACCGAGGCCTTCTACCCGCCGTTCGAGTACCTGGACGCCGACAACAGCACCGTCGTCGGGCTCGACATGGCCCTCTTCCACGCGATCGGCGCCGAACTCGGCCTCAAGGTCGACGTTACGAACATGGCCTTCGACGGCCTGCTCCCGGCCCTCGACGCCAAACGGATCGACGTCGTCGTTGCGGCCATGACCGACACGAAGGCGCGCCAGGCGAAGTACGACTTCGTCGACTACTTCCTCACCGGTCAGGGCATCGTCGTCCCGGCCGGCAACCCCAAGGTCATCACGGGCGTCGAAGGCCTGTGCGGCCTGAAGGTGGCGGTGCTGGAGGGCTCGACCCAGGTCAGCCTGCTGGAGAAGTTCAACACCGCAGAGTGCGCCGGCAACGCGATCACCGTCACGGCGTTGGCCACCGACGCGGACGCGATGCTGCAAGTGCACAGCGGCCGTGCCGACGCCTCCTTCTCCCAGGATGCCGTCGCGCGCTACAACGCCGCGGCGGACGGCGGCAAGGGCAAGTTTGAAATCGGCAACGACCAGCCACTCCTGCCCGTCGTCATGGGGCCGATGTTCACCAAGGAAGACTCCGGCCTTCGGGACGCAGTCAAGGCGACCGTCGAAAAACTGATCGCCGACGGCACGTACCAGTCCATCCTCGACAAGCATGACCTGGGCTCGGGCGCGGTCACCGAGGTAATGGTCAACGGCGGCACCCTGTAATGAGCGACCAGCCGGTGCCCACTGACGCGAAGACTCCGATTCGTGCCATCCCGGTCCGACATTGGGGACAGCAGGTCTCGGGCGTCATCGTGCTCGCCGCGCTGGTTGCCTTCATCTACGCCGTCGCCACGAATGAGAACCTGGACTGGTCCATCATCGCGGCGAACCTGTTCGGTCCGACGATCCTGAGCGGGCTGTGGGTCACCATTTCCCTGACCGTGCTGTCTATGATCATCGGTGTCGCCCTCGGCGTCACCGTGGCGGTCATGCGCCTGTCGCCGAACCGGGTGCTGAACTCCGTCGCGGGAGGCTACATCTGGGCCTTCCGCGGCACCCCTGTGCTGGTCCAGCTTCTGCTCTGGTTCAACCTCGCCCTGTTCTTTCCGCGGCTCGGGCTGGGCGAATTCAGCCTCGACACGAACACGGTCATCACGGCTTTCGTGGCCGCGCTGCTGGGGCTCGGCCTCAACGAGGGCGCCTACATGGCGGAGATCGTTCGCGGCGGCATCCTCTCGGTCGACCACGGCCAGAGCGAAGCCGCCATGGCATTGGGGATGCGCCGCCGGTCGACCATGTTCAAGATCGTGCTGCCACAGGCCATGCGGGTCATCATTCCGCCGATGGGCAATGAGCTCATCACCATGCTGAAGATGACCTCGCTCGTCACCGTGATCGCGGCGCCGGACCTGCTCAACCGAGCGCAAGTCATTTCGTCCCGCAACTTCTACATTTTCGAGCTGCTCATCGTCGCCAGCATCTGGTACCTCGCCCTGACGACGATCTCCACGCTGATCCAGATGCGACTTGAGAAACGGTTCGCCAGGGGGGTCGCCGGAGTCGCGCCTCGCCGTCGTCGAATCCTGCTCAATCTCAAGCCAGGCCGGGTCACCTCTCCGGTGATCACGCCGGGCGACCGGCCCGTCGTCTACGCGAAAGGTGGAGCGGGCTCATGAGCACTCCCATGGTCACAGCAGAAAACGTGCACAAGTCCTTCGGCCACGTTGAAGTACTCAAGGGCATCGACCTTGAGGTTCGCACGGGTCAGGTCTTCTGCCTGCTCGGACCGTCGGGCTCGGGAAAGTCCACCTTGCTGCGCTGCATCAACCACCTCGAGCGCATCGACGCGGGCCGACTGTCCGTTGACGGCCAGCTCGTCGGGTACCGCGAGCGGTCGGGCAAGCTCTACGAGCTGAACGAGAACGAAGTCGCGGACCAGCGACGCGACATCGGAATGGTGTTCCAACGCTTCAACCTCTTCGCCCACATGACCGCGTTGCAGAACGTGATGCTGGCGCCGGTGGATGTCCGGCGCCTGCCGAAGGCGGAGGTTCGTGAGCACGCCATGCAGCTCCTCGAACGCGTCGGCCTCGCAGACCAGGCTCAGAAATATCCGTCGCAGCTCTCCGGCGGACAGCAGCAGCGCGTCGCGATAGCCCGGGCCCTCGCCATGAAACCCAAGCTCATGCTCTTCGACGAGCCGACGAGCGCGCTGGACCCGGAACTCGTCGGCGAGGTGCTCGACGTCATGCGGGACCTCGCCGCAAGCGGCATGACGATGATCGTCGTCACCCATGAGATCGCCTTTGCCCGCGAGGTCGGCGACCACCTCGTTTTCATGGATAGCGGCGTCGTCGTCGAGCAGGGTGCCCCACGGGACGTTCTCTCGAACCCGCAGCACAAGCGCACCCAGACGTTCCTGTCGAAGGTCCTGTAGATGACGAAGCCCCTGGCGATCTACACCGACAACGAGGACATCGACCCGACCCCGGGCATCCGCCTTCTGGAACAGAGCGGCTTCACGGTGCGCTTCCTGGAAACGCTCGACCCCGAGCGGATCCTGGCGGAGTCGCGAGGCGCCCAGGCCTTGCTGGTCGGCTACGCGCCGATTCCGGACTGGGTGATCGCCGGGCTGCCGGACCTGCGGATCATCTCGCTCATCTCGATGGGATTCGACCACGTCGACCTCGACGCGGCGCGCTCGGCCGGCGTGTGGGTGACCAACCTGCCCGGTGTCGCGACGGAAGAAGTCGCCACCCATGCGCTCGGACTCATCCTGGCGACGACCCGGGATTTCCCGTTCTTCGAGCGGGCCGTCGGCGTCGATTGGAACGCGCGTCCGGCCGTGACCCCGCCCCGCCTCAGCGAGAAGACGCTCGGCCTGATGGGGCTGGGCCGAATAGGCGCGAAGCTGGCCGGGTTCGCATCATCGCTGTTCGGCGAGATCATCGGCTACGACCCTTACCTCGCGCAGAACCCGGAGGCTGTTGCGCGCCTGGAGTCGCTCGGCGTGCGCCTGGCCGGCTTCGAGGAGGTACTCGCCTCCGCCGACGTGCTCTCCCTTCACCTGCCGCTGACGCCCGAAACGCGCGGGATCATCAATGCCGAGTCGCTCGCGCGGATGAAACCCGGCAGCTACCTGGTCAACGTCAGCCGAGGCCAGTTGATCGACACGCCCGCCCTCGCCCGCGCGCTGGACAGCGGGCAGATCCGCGGGGCGGGACTCGATGTGCTCGACGCCGAGCCGGCTCCCGCCGATCATCCGCTCCTCGCCCACGAACGCACGATCGTCACGCCCCACGTCGGATTCCTCTCCGACCACACGCTCGCGGAGTACGTCCGCATCCAGGCCCAGAATGTCATTTCTCTCTCTGAGACGGGCGAGCCCGAGACGGTTCCGGTGGTCGACCCGCGCTGACTTCGCACGGGAACTCCGCGCAGAGCGTAATCTCCGGCGCGCACACAGGCTGGGCGGACTGGATACGGCCCTCCCGCCCTCCGTCCTCGCCGGTCGGACGCATCCCCCGGTGAGAGGCGATTCCCGGCGCCCGCGGTTGCTCCCTGGGTCGCCGCGGTCCGGCCGACGCGCCGAGGGGCTGCATCCGTTTGCGACCGGGTTTCTCTGCCCGCAGTGACGGGCCGCACAATTCGCCTGCCTAGACTCGCCCGGTGACTACGTGCGGCCCGCCCGGGTTTTTCGCCGGAACGGCCGCCGCAATCGAAAGGAACCACCATGAACGAGAACAAGATCTTCCAGACGCCTCGCGCATCCCGCTCGAAGCGTCTCACCATCGGCGCAGCATCCGTCCTGGCCGCCGGCGCCCTGCTCGGTGCCGGCGTGCAGGGTGCGAGCGCCGCCCCGCTCACCCCGACGCCGGAGCACACGGCCAGCTCCAGCGCATCCGCCGAGTCCACCTCGGGCGATACGTTCCTCGCTTCGGTACAGAAGGAACTCCGCGCCGCCCTCTCCCACGGGCATGATGTGAACGAGAAGGCGCAGAAGCTCGCGGCCACGCTCGTCGACCACGCCGAGCTGTTCGCGAGCCTGCCGGCGAACCTGCAGGCCGACCTGACCACCCTCAAGGACGCATCAGCGGCCGACCGGGCCGCCGCCGTGCAGACCATCCAGACCACCGCCCTTGACGGCGGCTACGGCGACCAGATCGCCCAGGTCGCCACAGCCGTGCAGAACGACCCGAAGCACCCGCTCGCCGCCGCGCTCCACAGCGCACTCGGCGAGGACACTGCAACGGGTACGGATGCCGCCCCCGCGGTGACGAAGCTGGCCCTCGGTCTCGCCGACAACCCGGCGCTGTTCCAGAAGCTCCCGGTCGAGCTGCAGTCCGCCCTGACCGACCTGAAGAACGCTCCGGCCGCTGAGCAGGATGCCGCCGCCCAGGCCATCGAGAAGGCCGCACTCAACGGCGACTACGGCAAGGACATCCAGAAGATCGTCGAGCGCATCCAGGCCGGCGCCGAGTCGCACTCGCAGGGCAAGGGCGAAGCCGGAGCCGACGCGCACACCGACACCGAGTCGGGCAGCGCCGACACCGGGGTTCACGCCAGGGCCGGGAACTAGCCCTCCCGACGCGACACACCACCGACGGCCGGAAGCGCGAATGCGCTTCCGGCCGTCGGCCTTGGCCCCGTCAGAACCTGGTCCGGACCTAGACGCTGTCCTCACAGAGGGCCTGCACCAGTCGTTCGAGACGCACCAGGCCGGTGTACCGGCCCGCGTTGTCGGTCGCCAGCAGCGGCTCGAACCGGGTCCCGGCATCCCGGGTCATGGCCCGATTGAGGGCCTCAGCCAACGGGGTGTCAAGGTTGACCCTCATGCCGGGGCTGAGCACGCCCAGCTGCAAAGCGTCGACGTCGAGGACCGCGGTCGGCCGGTGGAACTCGTCGAGGAGCACGACGGATCTCAGTCGCGGATCGGCCGTGAAGGCGGCCGCTGCCTCGACCACACTCGTGGCCGTCGGCACAGGTTCGAGGAAGTCCCGGACGACCCGTTTCCGGGCGGGAGTGCTTCGCCCGGCCAGGCGAAGAGCCACGTCCTGGTCGATCCCGGCCCAGGCCGGGGCCGACCGGGCCAGCACGTAGCCCTGCACGAGCGGGACGCCGAGCTCGGCCAGGGCGTCGAGCTCGTCCACGCGCTCGACCCCCTCTGCCAGCAGCCAGGCGTCGACGCGGCCGGCAAACGTGCCGATCATCTCGATCAGGGCTCGCTTCGCTTCGTCGCGGTCGACGTCCTCGACCAGGGCGCGGTCGAGCTTGATCAACGAGGGCCGGATGGCCAGCAGGTGGCGCAGGCCGGCATAGCCGGCTCCCGCGTCGTCCACGGCGATCAGGCCCCCGGCGGCCCGGAGCCGGTCCAGGTCGGGCTCGAGCGCCAGATATGACTCGATCCGGGCCTGTTCGGTCAGCTCGACGATCAGGCCGGACAGGTCGCCCTCATCGCGCCAGACCTCGCGCACGCTCTCGGTGGAGAGCAGATCGGGCGACACGTTGACCGTGAGGAAGCAGTTCGCCGGCAGCGTCGGCCTCGACCGGAGGGCGGTGCGGAGCGCGAGAACCTCCAGGTCCTCCGCCCGCCCGTGGGCGCGGGCAGCGCGGAACCAGGTTTCGGGGTTGCCTTCGGTGAAGCCGGTGAACCGGGTCAGCGCCTCGTAACCGACGACGGCGCCACGCCGGGTGTCGACAATCGGCTGGAACACCGTCGACACTCCCTCGCCGCGGCAGGCCGCCGCCAGCATGGCGTCCCAGTCAGCGGGGACGGGCTGCGCGCCGGCGTCCGCCGGACTGCCCGGCACCCTGTCTAACCGACCGTGACGATGGCCGCACGCACGGCCTGGTCCAGTTCGGGCGACACCTCGGCCAGACCGTGGGCAGTCGCGGCGTGCGCCGCCACCGTGAAGAGGAGCTCGTCCTCGGTTGAACACACCCAGCGGGCCTCACAGCCCGGCACGACGTCCCCGCATGCGAATGACTTCATCAGTGTCCCTTTCAGAGTTCGGGTTGCGTCGTCACGCGACGAACGCATCCAAGACACTGTCGGCAGGCAGCCGACGACGGTAAGCGGCCGACCGGCTCACTCGGGTGCCCGGCTTGTGCGGGGCTGCGGAAAGTCCGTCCAGATCACGCGCCATCGACGGGCGAGAGTCCCGACATACCCTGAACGGCCCGCACGATGCCGAGTCCGTCGGTCTCGACATCCTCCATGTAGAGCGTTCCCGTGATGATCGCCTGGTCTCGGGACTCGAAGATCGCAACACCGCGCGCCTCAAAGGACCGGCCGTCGATTCGCGTGCCGGACCAGGTCCATTCGCACCAGGTCGTCTCACCGTCCTGGACCACCCGCCCGAGCTCCGCTCGGAAGTCGGGAATCCCCGCGAACATCGCATGCCAGTTGGCCCGCACCTGGGCGCTCCCCACGAAAGTGCGATCCGGATGGGCCGGCTGAAAGCTCCGGTAGTCGGGATGGAAGAGCGCCAGCATCCTGTCCAGGTCGTGGTCGTTGACCGCGGCCACCAGCGTGGCAATGCTGACGCTCATCTCTCCTCCTGCAGCGGTCCTGCCGGGCCTTGTCGTGGTTAGAAGTCCCAGTCGGCGTCTTCCGTGTTGACGGCCTTGCCGATGACGTAGGAGGAACCCGACCCGGAGAAGAAGTCGTGGTTCTCGTCCGCGTTCGGCGAGAGCGCCGACAGGATGGCCGGGTTCACGTCGGTGACGGCCTTCGGGAACATGGCCTCGTAGCCGAGGTTCATCAGCGCCTTGTTGGCGTTGTAGTGCAGGAACTTCTTGACGTCCTCGGTCAGGCCGACCTCGTCGTAGAGGTCCTGCGTGTACTGCACCTCGTTCTCGTAGAGCTCGTACATGAGCTCGAAGGTGTAGTTCTTCATCTCCTCGCGGCGCTCCGGCGTGGCCGCCTCGAGTCCCTTCTGGTACTTGTAGCCGATGTAGTAGCCGTGCACCGCTTCATCCCGGATGATCAGACGGATGAGGTCGGCTGTGTTCGTCAGGCGCGCTCGGCTGGAGAAGTACATCGGCAGGTAGAAGCCCGAGTAGAACAGGAACGACTCGAGCAGCACCGAGGCGACCTTGCGCTTGAGCGGGTCGTCGCCCTGGTAGTAGTCCATGACGATCTCGGCCTTGCGCTGCAGGTTCACGTTCTCCGTCGACCAGCGGAACGCCTCGTCGATCTCCTTCGTCGACGCCAGCGTCGAGAAGATCGAGGAGTAGCTCTTCGCGTGCACCGATTCCATGAATGCGATGTTCGTGTAGACGGCCTCTTCGTGCGGGGTGATCGCATCCGGAATCAGGGAGACGGCGCCCACCGTGCCCTGGATCGTGTCGAGCAGGGTGAGACCCGTGAACACCCGCATGGTGAGCTGCTGCTCGACCGGGGTGAGCGTGTTCCAGGACTGCACGTCGTTGGAGAGCGGGATCTTCTCCGGCAGCCAGAAGTTGTTCGTGAGCCGGTTCCAGACTTCGACGTCTTTCTCGTCTTCGATCTTGTTCCAGTTGATCGCATCGACGTGCGAGACGAGCTTGAGCTTGTCAATCATGAGTTGTTCCTTTTTTGGCCACACACAGCAAATTTCACTTCCAGAATCCTCACAGCGACTCACTCACAGTGCACAGGAGACGCAGCCTTCCACCTCTGTGCCTTCGAGAGCCATCTGGCGCAGACGGATGTAGTAGATGGTCTTGATGCCCTTCTTCCACGCGTAGATCTGTGCGCGGTTGATGTCGCGGGTCGTGGCGGTGTCCTTGAAGAACAGCGTCAGGGACAGGCCCTGGTCCACGTGCTGCGTGGCAGCGGCGTAGGTGTCGATGACCTTCTCGTAGCCGACTTCGTAGGCATCCTGGTAGTACTCGGTGTTGTCGTTCGTCATGAACGGCGCCGGATAGTAGACGCGACCGAGCTTGCCTTCCTTACGGATCTCGATCTTCGACGCGATCGGGTGGATCGATGCGGTCGAGTTGTTGATGTAGGAGATCGACCCGGTCGGCGGCACGGCCTGCAGGTTCTGGTTGTAGATGCCGTGCTCCATGACGGATGCCTTGAGCTCTGCCCACTCGGCCTGCGTGGGAATGTGCACGTCGGCTTGCGCGAACAGCTCGGCGCCGCGCGCGGTGGCCGGCTCCCAGACCTGGTCGGTGTACTTGTCGAAGAACGCGCCGGACGCGTAGGTGGAGTCCTCGAAGCCAACGAAGGCGTGGCCGCGCTCGACGGCCAGCGTGTTGGAGGCGCGGAGGGCATGGAACAGCACCGTGTAGAAGTAGATGTTGGTGAAGTCGATGGCCGCTTCGCTGCCGTAGTACACCCGCTCACGGGCAAGGTAACCGTGCAGGTTCATCTGGCCCAAGCCGATGGCGTGCGACTTGTCGTTGCCGTCTTCGATCGAACGCACGGAGGAGATGTGGCTCTGCTCCGAGACCGAACTGAGGCCGCGGATGGCGGTCTCGACGGTCTTGCCGAAGTCGGGCGAGTCCATCGACAGGGCGATGTTCATCGACCCGAGGTTGCAGGAGATGTCCTTGCCGATCTGGTCGTAGGACAGGTCCTCGTTGTACGTGGTCGGCGTGTTGACCTGGAGGATCTCCGAGCACAGGTTGGACATGTTGATGCGGCCCTTGATCGGGTTCGCCGCGTTGACGGTGTCTTCGAACATGATGTACGGGTAGCCGGACTCGAACTGGATCTCGGCGAGCGTCTGGAAGAAGTCGCGGGCCTTCATCTTGGACTTCTTGATCCGCGGGTCGTCGACCATCTCGTGGTACTTCTCGCTGACGGAGATGTCCGCGAACGGCACTCCGTAGACGCGTTCGACGTCGTAGGGCGAGAACAGGTACATGTCCTCGTCCTTCTTGGCCAGCTCGAAGGTGATGTCGGGCACGACGACGCCGAGGGACAGCGTCTTGATCCGCACCTTCTCGTCGGCGTTCTCCCGCTTGGTGTCGAGGAAGCGCATGATGTCGGGGTGGTGGGCGTGCAGGTAGACCGCGCCGGCACCCTGGCGGGCACCGAGCTGGTTCGCATAGCTGAAGGAGTCTTCGAGCAGCTTCATCACGGGGATGATTCCGCTGGACTGGTTCTCGATCTGCTTGATCGGCGCGCCGGACTCACGGATGTTGCTGAGCAGCAGCGCGACGCCGCCGCCGCGCTTCGAGAGCTGCAGCGAGGAGTTGATGCCGCGGGAGATCGACTCCATGTTGTCTTCGATGCGGAGCAGGAAGCAGGAGACGAGTTCGCCGCGCTGGGCCTTGCCCGAGTTGAGGAACGTCGGAGTGGCCGGCTGGAAACGGCCGGCGATGATCTCCTCGACGAGGGCGATCGCCAGCTTCTCGTCGCCCTGGGCGAGGCCCAGGGCGGTCATCACGACGCGGTCTTCGAAGCGCTCGAGATAGCGCTTGCCGTCGAAGGTCTTCAGCGTGTACGAGGTGTAGTACTTGAATGCGCCGAGGAAGGTCTGGAAGCGGAACTTCTTCGAGTAGGCCAGGTCGTTGAGGCTGGTGATGAACTCGAACGAGTACTGGTCCAGCACGGCCTGCTCGTAGTACTCCTTCTCGACCAGGTAGTCGAGGCGCTCGCGCAGGCTGTGGAAGAACACCGTGTTCTGGTTGACGTGCTGCAGAAAGTATTCCCGCGCCGCCTCACGGTCCTTGTCGAACTGGATTTCCCCGTTCGGGCCGTACAGGTTGAGCATGGCGTTGAGGGAGTGATAGTCCATCACCAGGCCGGGGGCCGGGTGAGTCATCGTCTTCACGGCTGTTGCTTCCAAAATTCTTCCAATCCGTCATGAACGATGCGCACATCATCCGGAGTTCCAAGTACTTCAAATCGATACATGTGAGGCACCTTGCACTTCGCGGCGATGATGTCGCCGGCGACGCAGAAGGCCGTGCCGAAGTTTGTGTTGCCCGCGCCGATGACCCCGCGGATGAGCGACCGATTGTGCTCGTCGTTCAGGAATCTGATCACCTGTTTGGGCACCGCGCCCTTGGTCTCGCCGCCACCATAGGTCGGCACCACCAGGACGTACGGTTCGCTGACCCGCAACGGTTCGTCGCGCGCGTAGAGCGGGATGCGGGCCGCAGCGCGGCCCAGCTTCTCAACGAAGCGGTGCGTGTTGCCCGAGGTGCTGGAGAAATAGACGATATCGGTCACTGAACACCCCCTTCGTGTGTGCATGACAGTCGCGCGTGCCTGAGCGGCGCGCTGGAAGCCGCGGCCTGAGCCGGGCGGTCAGGCGAGGCGCTGTGCGAGTTCGTTGATCTTGTCGGGGCGGAAGCCCGACCAGTGGTCCTCGTCGGTGATGACGACGGGAGCCTGCAGGTAGCCCAGGGCCTTGACGGCTTCGAGGGCGTTCTCGTCGACCGAGAGGTCGAGGATCTCATATTCGATGCCCTTGTTGTCCAGGGCGCGGTAGGTCGCCGTGCACTGCACGCAGGAGGGCTTGGTGTAGACCGTGATTGCCATGGGAAGGGCCTTTCTCGTCGTTCAGGAATCAGTATTCAAACTCAGTATTCAAACTCAGTGCTCAAAATCGGTTTTCATGTGAAATCTGAAGTTCAAGGCGTGCTGTGTTGAACTTTTATACTACATGTAGTGATCGGAAATGGGAATGGCCACTACATGCAGTAATTACAATTATGTAGTTATCCACCGACATTCCACCGGTTGTGCACAGCCCGGCGGATGCGACAACGCCCATTCTCCGCGGCATCCGGCGAAGTTATCCACAGGCCGGCCCCCGGCCGAAGTTTCCCCCTGTGGAAACAGAAACGGCGTGTCGTGATTCCTGGTCGCGCCGCACGGTCGCCGCCCGCACGGTCGCCGCACCGGTCGCCGCGCCGGTCGTTCGTGGCGCACCTTCGGCGACCCGGCGCACCCTGCAGAGCGTGTTGATTATTGGAGGCTGGCGATCGAGGCCAGCACTCAGTCCCATGTCGGATGTCGATGGGCTGGTGTCGGCGCGGGCGATCGGGCGCTGTGA
>NZ_SOFM01000025.1:0-44006 GCF_004402705.1 Cryobacterium mannosilyticum
GAGCTGACCGGTACTAATAAGCCAATAATTTGATAACACACCAGTTTGAATAAGCTGCAAGCGTCCACTATGTGGTTCTCGATGTACGGTCGAGAACAAACCCTCACGGGCTGATAGACACGTGAGGGCTCTATAACTGAAAAATATAGAATCGATTCATCGAAAGATGTTTCGGCGGCTATAGCGAGAGGGAAACGCCCGGTCACATTCCGAACCCGGAAGCTAAGACTCTCTGCGCCGATGGTACTGCAGGGGGGACCCTGTGGGAGAGTAGGACACCGCCGGACTTAACTTAGCAAGATCAGGAAAGCCACCCCACGGGGTGGCTTTCCTGCGTTAACGGCCCGGGGTCTCGACACGCTCGACNGATCAGGAAAGCCACCCCACGGGGTGGCTTTCCTGCGTTAACGGCCCGGGGTCTCGACACGCTCGACCGCCGGTGGTCGAGCGTGTCGAGACCCGCTCCCGGACGGGCCTGGCGTGATCACCGGACCGGCTCGAGGACCTCTCCGTTGAGGATGTCGAGGGTCCAGCCGGCGGGCCCGCTCTGCGCCACCGTGAGGGCGGCGTTGGCGATCGTCGGGATCGGCCGGTCCAGGACGCGCATCAGGCTGAGCCGGATCAGGGTGCCGTGGCTGACCACGATGATGCGCGCCCCAGGGTAGTCGAGCGCCAGCATCCGCAGAGCCCCGACCCCCCTGTCGGCGACGTCGCCCTCCGTTTCGGCGCCGCGGAAGCCGCCGTTGCCGGTCGGTCCCCCCGGCTCGCGCAGAGCCTCAAGCTCGGCGCCGGCGCCCAGACCCTCGGCCAGGCCGTAGTCCCGTTCCACGAGGGAGGGGACGCGCTGGGTCACCGTCAGTCCCAGGCCCTCGGCGATCAGGTCGGCCGTCTCGGCCGCGCGGGACAGGGGCGAGGAGACCAGGAAGTCCCAGTCGTAGGGTGACAGAGCGCCGACAGCAGCGACGGCCTGCCCCCGTCCGGTGTCGTTGAGGGGGATGTCGGACCGACCCTGGATGCGCATGGCGGCGTTCCAGTCGGTCTGGCCGTGACGGACAAGGGCGAAGGTAGTTGCAGAACTCACCCGTCCATTGTCCTCCAGTGTCCTGCAGCCGTTGCCCTCCAGGTGTCAGTCCCGGCCGACCGGGACGGTGCGCGCGCCGGACCGGGTGGCCGACCCGAGGGTTCGGGGCGTGGAACGCACCAGGCGGGCCAGGGCGAGAATGGACCAGCCGAGCATGACCACGAGGAGCACATTGCGAGCGGTCAGGAGCAGGACGGCGAACGGATCCCCGTCGACCAGGGGCAGGTAGAAGACCGGGAAGATCAGGGTTGTCAGCACGCTGATGGCGAGCATCAGATAGACCGGGGCGCGCCACTGCCGCCAGGCCGTGGCGGCGCCGACGACCACGATCGGCACGAGCCAGAGCATGTACTGCGGCGAACCGACCTTGTTGAAGACGATGAAGGCGCCAACGAGGGAAAGCGCGCCGAGCAGGAGCAGCCGGGAGGGGTCGCTGCGCCGGCGGAGCCCGACCAGCATGAGGGTGAGCACCGCGGCGAGCACCAGGAACATGAGCGGCGTCATCAACTCGGCGACGATGGCGGTGCCGGGGCCGGCGACCTCCCTGGTCGCAATGGCGTAGTTCTGGTAGATGGCCGTGTCCGGCCTTCCGGACACGGCCAGCCACACCCACGGCGTGGTGACGGGCGCCTCGAGCTGCAGGGCACGGTCGGACTGCATGGTGACGAACCCCGTGAGGAACCGGATTCCGCCCGAGGCCCACACCATCAGGGCGACGCCGCCGCTCATGGCCGCACCGGTTACGGCGACCACAGTGCGGCGGCTGGAGACCGTGACGACGGCCAGCATCACCGCGGCCGGCCAGACCTTGATCCAGGTGGCGGCGGTGAGCAGGGCGGCCGCCACGATCGGGCGGCGGGAAAGGAGGACGAGACCGGTGATCACGAGCGGGGCGGTCAGTCCCTCCAACCGGAGAAGGCCGACCGGGCTCAGCACGAAGCTGAGCAGCAGCCAGAGCCAGGCGGCCCGGTATCCTCGGGCGTCCCGGCCCCGATCGGTCAGCGTGGTCACGGCGATCGCGTTGAGGGCCATCGTCATCAGGAACCACAGCAGTTGATAGAGCAGGGGACCGCCGATGGCGGCGAAAACGATGGGGACGAGGGCCCCGATCGGGTACACCCACAGGACGTCGATGCCCGGCCAGAGGTGGTGGACGAGGCCGTTCTCCGCCCAGGTGCGGTAGAGCGGAAGGTCACCCAGGACATTTCCGGTGAGGATCGCCGGCAACAGGGCGAGCAGGAACACGACGTGGATCGCCAGGAAGCCCAGCACCAGGGTGCGCGGAGAATGAAGCCAGGCCAGCCTGGCCGGGGTGAGGGCGTGGAAGAGCCGGCGATCGGCCCGGTCGAGAAGCTGGGACACGGCACTCACCTCTGCAGACGACGGCACCGGGAGCGGTGCCTGACGCCAGCGTAGAAACCCCAGGTGACAGGCAGGCTGCGTGCGGGCATCCATTGGGTGACACTTCTGAGAGTGCTCTCAGCGGGGGAGGCTCACGCCGGCCGGCCGCAGATCAGGTCACGGGCGAGGAAGCGAAGAGCGCCCGGCTGCTGGCGACGAGATCGGAGACCTCGAAGAGACGGGCCAGGTCACGGCCGGCCGCGTGCGCCCCGCGCGCCTCGGCCTCGCTCTGAGGCGCCATCCGGCCCAGCATGACGCCACCGAGCGCGCGAACCGCGCAGGCCGCGATGACACCCTCCGGGGTTCCGCCGATTCCCATCACGAGGTCGATCGCGGTGCCGGGGGTCGCGGCGGCGATGGCCGTGGACACGTCGCCTTCGGCAGTGAGGCTGACGGTCGCGCCGGCGGCACGGAGCTCGCGGATCAGGGACGCATGACGGGGTTTGTCGAGCACCGCGACCGTGAGTGAGGTTTCGGCGATGCCGCAGGCCGCCGCGTAGGCGCGAAGGTTCGCCGCGGGAGAGCGTCGGAGGTCGAGCACGCCCAGGCCGGCGGCTCCCGCGATGAGTTTCTCCATGTAGAACACGCCGGCCGGGTCGAACATCGTGCCGCGGGGGGCAATCGCGATGACGCTCACCGCGCCCGGGCGGGCGAGCGCGGCGAGGCTGGTGCCGTCGAGCGGGTCGACGGCGATGTCGCACTCCGGACCCTGCCCGCTGCCGAGCCGTTCCCCGTTCGCGAGCATCGGGGCGGCGTCCTTCTCGCCCTCGCCGATCACGACCGTTCCGGAGAACGGCGCACCGATCACCACCGCCCGCATCGCGGCCACCGCGGCCGCGTCCGCGGCGATCTTGTCGCCGCGCCCGACCCAGGCCCTGGCGGCCAGGGCGGCGGCGGCCGTCGAGGAGCGGACCGCCAGGACCAGGTCCGCCGGCCACGCCTCGGCGCCGATGACGGTGGTTTCGGCGACGCCGTCGGAAGGATCGTGCTGCGGCATCCGTCACCTCAATGCTCTGGATTCGGTCCGGTGACCGGGCTCTTCCAGCCTACCGGGCGGTCGGATCACACCGCCGTGCGGGAGGCGCCGGTCAGGAGAGCAGTTCGCGGATGTCGGCGGCCGTCAGCGCCGCGCCGCGCGGGGCGGCATCCGTCATGACGCTCTCGAACAGGCGCGCCTTGGTGGCCTTGAGTGCCATCACCTTCTCCTCGATCGTGTCCTTGGCGACCAGGCGGTAGACCATGACGTTCTTCGTCTGGCCGATCCGGTGCACCCGGTCGACGGCCTGCGCTTCCGTGGCCGGGTTCCACCACGGGTCGAGCAGGATGACGTAGTCGGCCTCGGTCAGGTTCAGGCCGAAGCCGCCGGCCTTCAGGCTGATCAGGAAGACCGAGTTGGTGCCGTTCTTGAAGTCGTCGATCGTGCGGGCCCGGCCACGGGTCTTGCCGTCCAGATACGAGTAGCTGATCCCGGCCGCGTCGAGCCGGTCCCTGGCCTTGCCGAGGTACTGGGTGAACTGGCTGAAGATGAGGGTGCGGTGCCCTTCGGCGACGGTGTCCTCCAGCAGCTCGAGCAGCGCGTCCAGCTTGGTGGACGGGACCCCGGCGTACTTCTCGTCGTACAGGCTCGCGTCGAGGCTGAGCTGACGCAGCATGGTGAGCGAGCGGAAGATCTCGAACCTGTTCGCGTTCAGGTCCTCGATCAGCCCGAGCACCTTCTGACGTTCCCGGGCCAGATGCATGTCGTAGACCTTGCGGTGCTTCGGGTTCAGTTCGAGTTCGAGCACCTGTTCCTGCTTTTCCGGAAGGTCGCCGGCCACCTGGTCCTTGGTGCGGCGCAGCATGAACGGGCGGATGCGGCGGCGCAGCTGGGTGAGCCGGTCAGTGTCCGCGTCGGTCTCGATCGGTTTGCGGTAATAGTCGGTGAACCGGCCGGGGCTCGGGAACAGGCCGGGCGCCGTGATCGACAGCAGCGACCAGAGCTCCATCAGGTTGTTCTCCATCGGGGTGCCCGTGATCGCGAGCTTGAACGGCGTCTTGAGGCGGCGCGCGCACTGGTGCGCCCTGGCCTGGTGGTTCTTCACGAACTGGGCCTCGTCGAGCAGGAGTCCCGCCCAGTCCAGTCCGTCGTAATCGTCGAAGTCGAGCCTGAACAGAGTGTACGAGGTGATCACGACATCGGCGCCGGCGGCGACGGAGGCGAGGCTTGTGGCGCGCTTCGCCGCGGTCTGCGTGATCGTGGCGACGCGAAGGTCAGGGGCGAAGCGGGCGCACTCCGCGGCCCAGTTCGAGACCACGCTCGTGGGGGCAACCACGAGGAACGGCGCTCCCGGAGCCGAGGGGGACGCCAGGTCGCGGGCGTGCGCGATCAGGGCGATCGCCTGCAGCGTCTTGCCGAGCCCCATGTCATCGGCGAGGATGCCGCCGAGCCGGTGGTCGTAAAGGAAGCTGAGCCAGTCGAATCCGGACTGCTGGTAGGCGCGCAGGGTGGCGTGGACCGTGGCGGGGAGCGGGCGCCGGTCGATCCGGTCGGCATCCGTGAGCCCGGCGACGGCGGCGCGCCACCCGGCGGCCTGTTCGGAGACCACGCCGAGAGCCTGCAGCTCCTCCCAGAGATCGGCCTGGAACCGGCTGAGGCCGAGGGACTCCGCGCCGGCGTCCTGCAGGCCGCGCGCCTCCTCGATCAGCCGGCGGAGCTGGTGCAGTTCGGGGCGGTCGAGGCTGAACCAGGTGCCGCTGTCCAGGATCAGGATCTCCTGGTCGGCGGCCAGCGCCCGGAACAGATCGTCGAACGGGATCTCCTCGCCGTCGATGCTGACGGTCACCGCGAGGTCGAACCAGTCCCGGGCGGCGGTGCTCTCGGTGGTGGCCAGGCTGATCACGGGGGCATCGTCGGCGGGGCGGTAGCGGGGCGCGTCGGCGCTGACGGTGACCCGGATGTCGTCCAGCGCCTCGAGCTCGACCAGAGCCCCGGCCAGGAAGTCGATCATGGCGGCGCCCTCGAGGGTCGCGATCATGGCGAGGCGCGGCAGGCCCTCGTGCGCCGGCGCGAGCGCGGGGAAACCGGTGAGCACCGGCAGGACGGCAGCGAGGATGGCCTGTTCGCGCGTGGCGTCCCTGAACCGGGTGTCCCCGGGCGCCGGCCGGAGGGCGCTGCGATAGAGCGTGCCGGCCGTGCCGGTCTCCGCCCCGGCGGCGAGGTACTCCCAGTCCCAGTGCAGTTCGAGGCGCGCCCCCGGTTGGTGGGTGACCTGGAGGGCGAGCCGTGGCCGCGGCGTCTCCGGCAGGTCGAAGGAGCCGTCGGCGCTGGTCAGGGTGAGCTGTCGGCGCAGGAACGGGTAGAAGTCGGCGAGGAAAAGGGCCTCGTCGGCGCCGGGGACGACGAGGGCTTCGGCGGACGCGGCCAGGGCGAGCAGCTCCGCGCCGAGCTGGTGTTCGAGTGGCGCGAGGGTGAGCACGGAGCCCGTGTCGTCGGGTTCCGTGCCCGCCGCGGGCTCCTCCCAGGTGAACACGCCGTGGGCGGGGCTGCCGATGAAACCGAATTGAGCGCGGTCGAGCCTGCGCCCGTCCAGGATGACCGCGGGCGAGAGGGTGAGGGTGCCGTCGGCGCGGCGGATGTCGAGTTGGAGCGCGGCGGGGCCAGGCGTCACGTCCACCCGGGCCCGGCCGCTCGCGGTGGTGACCAGGGCCAGCCCGGCCGTGCTCGCCTCGGCGAGGATCTCCCAGAACGCCCGGTTGGCGAAGCCGTCGAGAAGGATCCACTGCTGGGCGTAGCCGGTGGATCGGTTGCCGGCGGAGTACAGCGCGTAGAGCGCCTTGAGTACCGCCAGTTGGGCGGGGTCGTAGGCGCCGTAGGCATAGGCGAGGTTGTCCCAGGTGAGATTGCCGCGGATCCACTTGCCCTTCTTGCCCATGACCACCGGGCGCGCGGCCAGCCGCCTGGGCCTGGCGCCGCCGCCGGCGAACCGTCCGTCTCGGACCGGGTCCTGAAGTTCGAACTGCAGGCCGACCACCGTGATCGCCGGGCGAGAGGCGGCCGGGCGGGCGAGCGGCGCGAGGGCGCGCTGCCAGTCCGGCAGGACAGGCGGAGCGGGCGGGCCGGCGGACGGCTCGAACCGGGGCATCCGCCGGTCGCCGACCGCACGGCCGGGTTCGCCGCCCGGGTTGTGGTCCCCCGGGGAGCCCGCGGTTGCGATCAGGAGGGCCGCCACATGCTTGCAGTTCTTCTTCATCGGGCAGGTGCACACGCCGGTGGCGCGCACGAGGGTGCCCGCCGCGTTGGCGGTGAAGGACACGGTCACGGCGTACGGCGCCGACCGGGTGCCCTGCACCTCGCCGAAAAGCTGGGTGCCTGCGCCGAACCATTCCGGCGGGTGGACGTTGCCGTTTCGGGCATAGCGCTCGCCGCGCGAGAACGCCTGACTGCCCACCAGTAGCGCGATCTGGTGGGAACTGAGCGAATGAGCCATGGTGAGGGCTCCCATTCTCCCACGGGACGGCGGCGTCGGCGCGGCAGGGGTGCGTTGACTTTCCAGGTCAGGCGTGGTCGGTCGAGGAACCCTTTCGGAGCGTGCGGCCCTGGAAGAACGCCGGGTCGGCTCGGCGCATCAGCAGCATCAGCACCACGCCGCCGATGAACAGCACCATGGCGAGGATGAAGACGAGACCGACCCCGCCGATGTTCGACCCGCTGCCGTAGTCGGGGTTCATGCTGTCATACAGGGTGGTCGCGAAGATCACGGCGAGGATCACCCCGCCGACGAGCGGGGCGAGGAACTTGAGCAGGAACGCCCTGGCTTTGGTGAAGGCCTCGGCCCGGAAATACCAGACGCAGGCGAACGCGGTGACGCCGTAGTAGAAGCAGATCATCATGCCGAGGGTCAGGATGGTGTCGGTGAGGACATCCGTGCTGAGCACCCGCATCACCGCGTAGAACACCCAGGCCACGATGCCGGCCATCAGGGTGGCGAAGCCCGGCGACTTGTAGCGCGGGCTGATCGCGGCGAACCGCTTCGGGAAGGCCTTGTAGTGGCCCATCGCGAGCATGGTGCGCGCGGGGCCGACGAAGGTGGACTGCAGCGATGCCGCCGAGCTCGACAGCACGGCCAGGGACATCAGGATCGCGAAGGGTCCCATCACCGGCCCGGCGAGGGCGGCGAAGACGTTCCCCTGGATGTCTTCGTTGCCCAGTCCGAGCTCGCCGGTGCCGACGCCGGAGAACATCAGGGCCGCGACGGCGACCAGGATGTAGAGCGCGAAGATGATGCCGACCGTGAGGGTGGCCGCGCGTCCGGGGGTGGTCTTGGGGTTCTTCGTCTCCTCGTTCATGGTGAGGGTCACGTCCCAGCCCCAGAAGATGAAGATGGAGAGCGACACCCCGGCCGCGAAGGCGGAGAACGACGGGGCGAGGAACGGGTTGAACCAGTCGGCGCTGAAGCCGAGGGCGTCGAACGACGTGCCGTTGCCGAAGTGCACCAGTGCGGCGACGCTGAACCAGACCAGCACGACCAGTTGGAAGGCCACGAGCACGTACTGCACCGCCTTGGTGGTTTCCATTCCCCTGTAGGAGACGTAACAGGCCGCGACCATGAAGACCAGGCAGGTGAGCACGTTGACGACCACGTTGGAGGCCAGATCGGCCAGGTCGGGATTGCCGAACAACTGGGCCAGCATGAGGTAGAAGAAGTCGACGGCGACGCCGGCGAGGTTGGACAGCACGACCACGGTGGCGACGATGAGCCCCCAGCCGCCCATCCAGCCGATCCACGGGCCGAACGCGCGGGTTGCCCAGGTGAAGGAGGTGCCGGCATCCGGCATGGCGTTGTTGAGCTCCCGGTAGCCGAGGGCGACCAGCAGCATCGGGATGAAGCCGACCAGGAAGATGCCGGGCATCTGCGTTCCGACGGCCGCGACCGTCGGGCCGAGCGAAGCCGTCAGGGTGTAGGCGGGGGCGATGCAGGAGATGCCGATCACGGTCGCGCCGAGCAGTCCGATCGAGCCGGCGCGGAGGCCCTTGTCGGACAGGCCGCCGGCGGCGGTGGAGGCTCCGGTGGAGCCCGAGGAGTGGATGTTCGTCATCAGAGCCTCTTTCGGTCAGTGCGTCAGCCGGGCGTGGGTGCCGGTGGGAACGACGATCAGGGGCACGGGCAGGGCATGCAGCATGCGGTGGGCCGTGATGCCGAGGAAGATCGTGGTGGGCTGGGCGAGCCGGCTCGACCCGACGAAGGCGATCTCGGTCTCCTGCCAGTCGAGGGCCTCGACCGCGGCCTCCACGCTGTGGCCGGACGCCACTTCGGTGGTGATGTCCCCGTGTGCCCGGGAATGGGCCCCGAAGTAGTCGAGCACGGTGCGCAGGTGGGCGCCGCTCTCGTTCTCATCGGCAACCGCCTCGCCGCCGGTGGCGTGGGTGCGGTGGGCGTCGACCTCGACCAGGGTGACGAAGCGCAGGTCGACGGTGAGGCCCTCCGAGAACGCGAGCACCGAGTCGAGCAGGGTGCGCCAGCCCGGCCGGGTGCCGATCGCGCAGGTGATCCGCGTGATCTGTTCCGGGGCGCGGTAGCCGTGCGGCGCGAGGGCGACGGGCACCGGTGAGGCGTGCAGCAGCGCGTTGGCCACGCTGCCGATAGTGAACCGGTTCAGGATGCCGCGGCGGGAGGCGCCGACGATGATCCGATCGGAGTCGAACCGTTCGACCGCCTGCAGCAGCCCCTCGGTGGCCGAATCCGCCCAGAGCAGGTTCGTCGTTGCGACGATGTCCGCCGGGATCCGCAGGGCGGCCTGGGCGAGCCAGTCCAGGCCCTGCTCCTCGAGCAGGGCCTGGAAGTCCGAGGCAGAGGCTCCCACCTTGGCGGGCACGGCGGAGGAGTGCGGCAGCACGAGGCAAAGCCGCAACTCGGCCCCGGTCAGGCGCGCCAGGGCGACACCCAACTCGATGGCTTCGTTGCCGCGTTCGGTCGCTTCGTAGGCGACGACGTAGTTCGCTACTCGGGTCACTGCTCACTCCTTCGATTCTGTGGTGCCGTGGTCAGTGCTGGTGCTCTGCGTGCCCGTCGTGGTCGTGCCCGTCGTGTGCGTCGCCGATGGTTCCCGGGGCGCAGTGTGCGCTCGGGCTCGGCGCCACGTCGAGCGACGGGTTGCGGTCGAAGAAACCGACCGGTTTCAGCCAGAACGATACCGTGTCGGCGGGCATGACCGGCCATTCCTCCGGCCGGGTGATGTGGTGGATGCCAAAAACGTACCAGAGCACGAGGTCGGTGTCGCGGACGGACCGACCGGCCTGGATCCACTCGGGCAGCCCGTGGTCCACCGAACTCTGGTTGACGAACTCGCCGCAGGGCCAGCGCTCCGTCTCGTCGTTCGGGGTGACCCAGACGGTGTGCCCGATCACCTGGGCGCGCTGCAGGGCCGGCGCGGCGGCGTCGAAGAACGACGGGATGGCGCCGCCGGGCACGAGCTTGTAGGAGACGGGCGTGCCGAGGCCGTTGAGCGACTTCTCGTTCACGACCTTCCAGGCCCGCTGGGTGTTCCACTCGAAGTCGTCGAAGCCCTCGGTCTCGATCGGCGTGTTCTGCTGGGTCAACGCCAGGCCGAGCGGGTTCGTCTCGCTGATCGGTTCGATCCGGGTCTCGGAGCGGAAGACCGTGTTCTCCGGACCGTCGATGTCGAGATCCATCCGGGCGACGATGAAATGCTGGTGGAACGGCGCGTAGGTGCGGGTGTCGACGAGCGTGCCGTTCGGATGTGGCTGGCCGGCGTCGAGGTGGGTGACCACCATGATCCCGGTGGCGCGCACCTCGCACTCCATGTTGCCGTCCTGGTAGAAGCGCCAGTAGACGAGGTACTCGTAGTTCGCGACGGTGACGTGGAAGGACACGACGAGGCGGCGCATCCGTCGCACCTCGGCGCCGCCGTCGTGGTCGACGTGCTTCCAGAGCACGGCGTTGTCCTCCTCGTGGATGCAGAAGGCGTTCGGGATCGTGTACGGCTCGCCGCGGCTGTTGTGCAGCACGGCGTCGAGATAGCGGATCTCGCCGAGGCAGTCGCAGCCGAGCTCGAGCGAGGTGGTCATGAAGCCGAGGCCCCACTCGCCGATGTCGAACGCGGTGCGGCGGAAGTGGTCGACGCTGGGGTCGCGGTAGGGCACGACCATTTCGGCGAAGGAGAGCCGGTTGGCGATCGGGCGCACCCGGTCGCCGTCGGTGTAGCTCACGTTGTGCAGGGTCATGCCCTCGCGGTAGTTGAACCCGATGCGGAGCGACCAGTTCTGCCACCGGACCAGGTTGCCGTCGACCGTGAAGCTCGGCCCGTCGGACTGCACGATGTCGAGCGGCGCGAGCGGCGGGCGGCGGCTGAGCTCGCGGATGCGTGGCGGAATCAGGTGCGGGACGTACTCGCCCATCACCTCCGGGCGTTCGACCTCGAACGAGTCCTCGATCTCGAGGAGTTCCATGCTGTTCACGTCGATGACGAAATGCAGGCCGCTGACCGGCCCGGCGTAAGGGTTCGCGCCCTTCTCCCGGCGCACCCAGATGTCCGCCCAGCCGAGCCGCCGGCCGCGGAAGCGGTCGGGGATGACGGCGTCGCCGTAGGTCCAGGTGTCGATGAACACATTGTCGAGGTCGGTGATGCCCCGGCCGGCGAGCACGGCGATCACGTCGGGGTGGGCGCGGAGGGCGGTATCCGCCTCGTCCCACTCGTCCACGGTGAAGTTCGCCTGCACGCCGGGCACAGTGGCCCAGTCGAGCAGGGAGTCGTCGGTGAGGGAGACCACCGCGACCCAGGTGCTGTTCTCCGCGCGGTTGAGCACGACGAGCCTGGCCCGCCGGTCCGGCACGGTGCCGTCGGCTTCGAAGGCCCGGACGGCGCCCTTGGGGGGTTCGACGAGTTCGATCGAGGCGAAGCGCCAGCCGTCGCCGACCCCGTGTTCGCGGGCGAGGATGGCGGACGCGGCGCTGAACTCGGCTCCGGCAAGTGGATCGAGCGGGTGAAAGGCCATCGTGATTCCTCTGCGTTGAAGAGTGGATGTCTGTGGGGCGTGAAGATGCGGTCATCCACACCGTACATCCAGAGGACGGTTCGTGGCGGCGGAAGATCGGGGGCCGGGCGCAGTGAATTCGCCTGCCCCGCGCCCGGGCGGGCGCGGTGCTGGCGTGTCGGTCGAATATGAAATAAAGTTGAGTCGATGAGGCTCAGCTTTTTCGTTGGTCTCCGTGTGGGGCCGGCCGGCCAGAGAGAGGTTTCCCGATGCAAGCAGGTCAGCAGCCGCCCCAGGAAGACGCCAAGACGGCCCTCGAGCAGTACGGGGTCAACCTCACCGAGATCGCCAAGAGCGGCAAGCTCGACCCGGTGATCGGCCGGGATGCGGAGATCCGCCGGGTCAGCCAGGTGCTCACCCGGCGCACCAAGAACAACCCCGTGCTGATCGGCGAACCCGGCGTCGGCAAGACGGCGGTCGTGGAGGGCCTCGCCCAGCGCATCGTCGCCGGCGACGTCGCCGACTCGCTCAAGGGCAAGCAGCTCGTGTCCCTCGACCTGGCGGCCCTGGTGGCCGGGGCCAAGTACCGCGGCGAGTTCGAGGAGCGGCTCAAGGCCGTGCTCAAGGAGATCAACGACGCCGAGGGGCAGATCATCACCTTCGTCGACGAGCTGCACACGCTGATGGGCGCCGGCGGCGGCGAAGGCTCGGTCGCGGCCTCCAACATGCTCAAGCCGATGCTGGCCCGCGGCGAACTGCGCCTGATCGGCGCCACAACCCTCAACGAGTATCGCGAGTTCATCGAGAAGGATGCCGCGCTGGAGCGCCGCTTCCAGCCGGTGCTCGTGGACGAGCCCAGCGTCGAGGACACCGTGGCCATCCTGCGCGGGCTCAAGGAGCGCTACGAGGCCCACCACAAGGTGACGATCGCGGACTCAGCGCTGGTGGCCGCGGCATCCCTCTCCAATCGCTACATCACCGCCCGACAGCTGCCGGACAAGGCGATCGACCTCATCGACGAGGCCGCGAGCCGGCTGCGGATGGAGATCGACTCGGCGCCGGTGGAGATCGACGAGTTGCGCCGCAGCGTCGACCGGCTCAAGGTGGAGGAGCTCGCCTTGAAGAAGGAGAAGGACGACGCATCGAAGCAACGCCTCGAGAAGCTGCGGGGTGACCTCGCGGACCGTGAGGTTAACTTGACGGCGCTGAAGGCCAGATGGGACCGCGAACGGGCTTCGCTGAATCGGGTGGGCGACCTCAAGAAGCAGTTGGATGAAGCCCGGGTGCTCCGCGATCGCGCCGAACGTGAAACCGACTTCCAGGAACGTTCGCGACTGGAGTTCGACGTCATGCCCAGAATCCAGAAGGAGATCGAAGCTGCCGAACGCGCTGAAGCGTCCCCGGACGAGCCCCGCATGGTCGGCGACCACGTCACCGCGGAGGACATCGCCGCGGTCGTGGCCATGTGGACCGGCATCCCAGTGGGCCGGCTGCTGCAGGGCGAGACCGACAAGCTGCTGAACCTGGAGGGCGAGCTCGGACACCGGCTGATCGGGCAAAAAGAGGCCGTGCGCGCCGTCGCCGACGCCGTGCGCCGCAGCCGAGCCGGCATCTCCGACCCGGACCGGCCGACCGGGTCGTTCCTCTTCCTCGGGCCGACCGGCGTCGGCAAGACCGAACTGGCCAAGGCGCTCGCCGAGTTCCTCTTCGACGACGAGAAGGCGATGGTGCGCATCGACATGAGCGAGTACGGGGAGAAGTTCTCCGTCTCCCGGCTCGTCGGGGCGCCCCCCGGTTACATCGGCTACGAGCAGGGCGGGCAGCTCACCGAGGCCGTGCGCCGCCGCCCCTACTCGGTGATCCTGTTCGACGAGGTGGAGAAGGCGCATCCGGAGGTCTTCGACGTTCTGCTGCAGGTGCTCGACGACGGCCGGCTGACGGATGGCCAGGGCCGCACCGTGGATTTCCGCAACACGATCCTGGTGCTGACCTCGAACCTCGGTTCGCAGTTCCTGATCGACGCGAGCCTCAGCCGGCAGCAGAAGGAGGACGCCGTGCAGCAGCTCGTGCGGCAGACCTTCAAGCCGGAGTTCGTCAACCGTCTCGACGACATCGTCGTGTTCGAGTCGCTGTCGATGGACGACCTCGGCCAGATCGTCGAACTGCTCGTGGACCGGCTGGAGCGACGCCTCGTCGAGCGGCGGCTCGAGCTCGCGGTGACCCCGGATGCCCGGTCCTGGCTGGCCGAACGCGGCTACGACCCGATCTACGGCGCGCGACCGCTGCGCCGGCTGATGCAGACCGAGATCGACGACCGCCTCGCGACGGCGCTGCTCTCGGGCAGGATCCGCGACGGGGACACGGTGCTGGTGGACCTGGACCCCGACGCGGACGCCCTCACCGTGGCATCCGCCCCCGCCCTGGTCTGACCCGGGCCCTCCCGCCGGTGCCGCGCGTGCCGCGAGAGTGCGATTTTCACCCCTTCTCGTTGAGGGCGAAAGCCGCACTTTCGCGGCAAGCGAAAACCGGGGTGACGGACGGGTGACGGTCAGGAGCGGCACCTAGGCTCGAAGGATGCGTGCAACAGTGATCTACGGCGAACGGGATGTTCGCCTCGAAGAAGTCCCAGACCCCATTCTTTCCACCGGCGGTGACGCCATCGTGCGCGTCGTCGCAGCCTGCGTCTGCGGCTCGGACCTCTGGCCCTACCGCGGCGTGCAGCCTACCGACGAACCACACCGGATCGGCCATGAATTCGTCGGCATCGTCGAGGAGATCGGCGCCGACGTCTCCACCATCAAGGTCGGCGACTTCGTCATCGCGCCGTTCTACGACTGCGACAACACCTGCGTCAACTGTCGCAACGGCGTCAGCACCTCCTGCCTGAACGGCGGCTGGTGGGGCTCCGACGACAAGCTCGGCGGCTTCGCCGACGGCGCCCAGGGCGAGAAGGTGCGCGTGCCGCACGCGGACGGCTCGCTCGTGGCGACCCCGGCCCAGCCGACCGACGCCCAGGTTCCGGGCCTCCTCACCCTCGCCGACGTGATGGGCACCGGCCACCACGCCGCAGTGTCGGCCGGGGTGACCACCGGCAGCACCGTCGTCGTCGTCGGCGACGGCGCGGTCGGACTCTGCGGCATCATCGCCGCCAAGCGCCTCGGCGCCTCCCGGATCGTGGCGATGTCGCGCAACCCCGAACGGCAGGCCGTTGCCCGCGAGTTCGGTGCGACGGACATCGTCGAAGAGCGCGGCGACGCGGGCGTTGCCCGCATCCGTGAGATCTTCGACGGCATCGGCGCGGACTGCGTGCTCGAGTGCGTCGGCACGAAGGAGTCGATGGAGCAGGCGATCGCGTCGGCCCGGCCCGGCGGAATGGTCGGCTATGTCGGCGTGCCCACCGGCGGCCCGATCGAGGTGCGACCGCTGTTCAGTCGCAACGTCGGGCTCAACGGCGGCGTCGCATCCGTGCGCGGCTACGTCGAGGAACTGCTGCCCGAGGTGCTCTCCGGCGCGATCAACCCCGGCCGAGTGTTCGACCTCGAACTGCCGCTGTCCGAGGTCGCCGAGGCGTACGCCGCGATGGACGAGCGCCGCGCGATCAAGGTGCTCCTCCGCCCGTAGCCGGTCCAGGTAACCCCGCTCGCTCTCGCGGAGGTCGGCAGCCGACAGGCGTCAGTCGTCGACGAGGAGCAGCTCGGCGAGGGCGCCACCTTCACCGTGCGTCTGCCGGTGCATGCCGCCGGGTCCCGTCACGATGACCTCGCCGGTGACATGGCAGGCTGTTCCGTATGAGTCTGTCCCGTATGAGTTCCGTCGATTCCGCTCCCGTCATCCACGTCCTGCACGAGAACCCGGACTGGTTCGGGCCGTTCCAGGCCGCGTTCGAGGCCGCCGGAGTGCCGTACCGGGAATGGCTGCTGGTGGACGGGGTGCTCGACCTCGATGAGGCTCCGCCGGCGGGGATCTACTGGTCGCGGATCAGCGCCTCGGCACACACCCGCGGGCACGGCCTGTCGAAGGACTACACCCGCAGCGTGCTGAACTGGCTGGATGCCTACGGCGCCCGCACGGTGAACGGCCGCCGCACCATCGAACTCGAGATGAGCAAGGTCGACCAGCTCACCCGGCTTCGCGCGCAGGGCTTCGACGTGCCGCTCACCCGCGTGGTCGTCGGTACGCATCTCCTGGTCGCGGCGGCGGAGGGCTTCCCGACCCCGTTCATCACCAAGCACAACCAGGGCGGCAAGGGCTTGGGCGTGCAGAAGTTCGACAGCGCGGCCGAACTGGCGGCGGCGATCGCCGCGGGGGACTACGAGGAACCCGAGGACGGCATCTCGCTGCTGCAGGAATTCGTCGTGGCCGCCCGCCCCGAGGTCACCCGGGTGGAGATCATCGGCGATGAGTTCATCTACGCGATCACGGCCGACACCGCGCGCGGCGGCTTCCAGCTCTGCCCGGCGGATGCGTGCGCCATCGACCCGACCACCGGCGCGCTGCTGCTGCCGCCCGGCGCGACCATCCAGCCCGAGGTGGGACAGCATATCTTCGCCCTCCGTGAGGGGTTCGATCACCCGATCATCGACCGCTACCGGGCGTTTTTGCGGGCCGAGGGGATCGAGGTCGCCGGGATCGAGTTCATCGAGACCGCTGACGGCCGCATCGTGACCTACGACGTGAACACCAACACCAACTACAACGCCCAGATCGAGGCGTCCGCACCACGCTCCGGGCCCGGCGCGATCGTGGACTACCTGGCCGCACTGCTCGCCGACGCCTACCCGTCGGCTCGCTAGCTGCGGGGTTGATCACCGTGACAGGCTGCTCACCGTGACAGGCTCGATCACCGCGACAGGCTTCGGCACCTCCAGCAGGAGTCGGCGGGCCGTGAGGCCGATGACCGCACTGTAGGTGGGGTAGGCGAAGCGCACCCTGGCCAGGGTGGCGACGTCGACGCCGGCGGCCATTGCCGTCGTCACGGACTGGATCACCTCGACCGCGTTCTCCCCGGTGGCATGGGCGCCGAGGATCAATTCCCGACGTCGGTCGGCGATCAGCTTGAGGAACCCGGGTTCCCGGCCGTCGATCACAGCGCGGTCGAGTTCGGTGTAGGGCACTGTCGCGACGACGCAGTGCGGATCGCGAGACCGGGCCTCCTCCTCGGTGAACCCCACTCCCGCGTAGTCGGGGTCGGTGAAGCCGCCGGCCGGAAGCAGGTGGTGCGGCGTTCTGCGATTGGCTCCCAGCACTGCGTTCTCGGCGGCGGCTTCACCCTCGAACTGGGCGGCCTGCACGAGCATGTCCCGTCCGTTCGCGTCGCCGACGGCGAAAATGTGTGGCACGATGCTCCGAAAGTACAGGTCCACCGGGATCGCCGAACGCGCCGTGGTGATGCCGGCCTTGTCGAGCCCCAGATCGTCGACATCCGCCGGCCAACCCGTGGACATGATGACGGCGTCGAAGCCGGACGACTGCTCCATTCCGTTCTCGCGCCAGGACAGGGTGAGGGTTCCGTCGGCGTGCTGCTCGATCGCCGTCACCGTTTCAATTCCCGTGTGCACGGCCACACCCTGCTGGCGGAACGCCGCCGACACCGTGGCGGAGATGTCGGAATCCGAAGCCGTCAGGATGCGCGGGGCGACGTCGAGCACGGTTACGGCTGAGCCGAACGAACTGAACACCGTGACCAATTGTGCGCCGGTGTTGCCGGCACCGATCACGGCGACACGTCGGGGCAGTTCCGGCAGCTTCAGGATGTCTTCCGGGACGGTCGCCAGGTGCGCCCCCGGCACGGGGAGTCGACGTGAGTGCCCGCCGACGCAGACCAGGAACGTGTCGGCGGTGAGAATGCGGCCGGTGTCCAGGACGACGGAGTGCGGATCGATGAAACGCGCCCGACCTTCCAGCACGAGTTCGATTCCTGCGTCAGCGAAACGCTCGGCCTCGCTCTTGATCGAGCGCACCCTGTTCACCCGCGACTGCACCCGGTCCACCATGGTGGCCCAGTCGATGCGTGGGTCGCTGACCACGATTCCATAGGTGTCCGCCGCGCGCACCTCGCGCATCAGGCGCGCCGCCTTGGCGAGCACTCTCGTCGGCACGCACCCTGTGTTCACGCAGGTTCCGCCGAGCTGATCGGCCTCCGCCACGGCGACGCGCGCTCCCAGTTCGGCGGCGCGGAGTGCCGCTGCCGTTCCGGCGGGCCCTGCGCCGATGACGACGACATCGAAGTGGTCGGGGGTTTTTGGGGTCATTGTGGTCTCCACCGGTGGTCACTCCTGAGAGCACCCGGACGCCTGGCCGGGAAAAATAGTTGGATGACATTTTTACCGGATGGGGCTGTGGAGTTACTGTGCTGGGACGAGGATCTCGACAGGCTCGATCACCGGTGCTGCTGGATCACCGGGTCTCCACGGCCGCCGGCGGGCGGCTGCTCGTCGTTGCTCAGTCGTCGACGAGGAGCAGCTCGGTGAGCGGCTTGCGGGTTCGCGGGGCGGTCTCGCGCTCGAGCAGCTCGCGGGAGAGCAGGGAGACGTCGCCGAGCACGCCGAGGGCGGTGATCGAGACGATGGCCTGGTCCTCGGCGAGGCCGAAGGCCAGGGCGAGAGCGGCGCCGTCGAAGCCGCCGAGCTGGTGGGTGTGCAGTCCCTCGTGCTGGGCCTGGATCGTCAGGTGCGCGACGGCCTGGCCGAGGTCATAGCGGGCCCAGGGGTTCTCGCGGGTTTCGTCGATCGCCAGGGTGGCGACGTTCACGATCAGCACGGAGGCGGCATTCGCCCACGCCTTGTTGAATCCCCTCAGCGTCTCGTGCACCTTCACGAAGCTGTCGGTGCCGCGGCGGGCGACGATGAACCGGGACGGCTGGATGTTGCTGGCCGAGGGCGCCCAGCGGGCGGCCTCGAGCACGGTGGTCAGGGTGGCCTCGTCGACGAGGGCCGTCGGGTCGAAGCCGCGCGGGCTCCAGCGCCCGGCGAGCACGGGGAGAAGGGGCGACGTCGTGTCGGCGGCGCGGCTGAGGGTGTCGGTGATGAGGGTCATGGGCCCGTCTTTCGCTGTGTTCGCTGGGGGTGGAGGGGCAACGCTGACCCATCTGCTCCAACGTTCGGCGCTCCCTGCTATTCCACGAGTCCTGCTCTACAGGCACGCCGGATGGCCACGACGTCTCGCGAGAGCGGGTGAATCGTCGGCAAGGGGCAGCGAAACCGACGATTCACCCGCTCTCGCGAGAGGGGGACAGGGGGATCTGGCGGCTACTCCCCGGTGAGGGAGGCGCGCACCTCGCGGCGGAGTACCTTGCCGACGAGGGACCGGGGGAGCTCGTCGACCTGCACGATGTTGCGGGGGACCTTGTAGGCGGAGAGCCGGGTGCGGCAGTAGGCGCGCAGTTCCTCGACGTCGAGGGTCGCCCCCGCGCTGAGCACGATCGCAGCCACGACGTCTTCGCCGCCGTTCTTGCTCGGCAGGCCGACCGCGGCGGCGTCCGCGACATCCGGATGCGAGAGCAGCGCCGCCTCGACTTCCGACGGGGACACGTTGAAACCGCCGGTGATGATCAGTTCCTTGATCCGGTCGACGACGGTGATGAAGCCGTCGGCGGAGACCCGCACGATATCGCCGGTGCGCAGCCAGCCGCCCTCGAGCAGCACCTTCGCGCTCTCGCTCGGCTGGTCCCAGTAGCCGGAGAAGACCTGCGGGCCGCGGATGAGCAGCTCGCCCTCCTCTTCGATGCCCCGGTCGACGGTCGGGTCGGCCGGGTCGACCACCCGGATTTCCGTGCTCGGGAACGGGACCCCGACCGTGCCCGGCCGCCGGGTCGGCCCCATCGGGTTGCCGACGGCGATCGGCGAGGCCTCGGTCATGCCGTAGCCCTCGACCAGCAGTCCGCCGGTCGCGGCCTCCCAGCGTTCGACGATCGACACCGGCAGGCTCATCGCGCCCGAAATGGCGAAGCGGATGCTGCGCAGGCTCACCTTGCGTTTCGCGGCGGCCGTGACCAGCCGGTCGTAGATCGGCGGGACCGCGGGCATGAACGTCGGCGGGGTGCGCCGGGCCGCGTCTAGCAGCAGCCCCTCTTCGAACTTGGGGAACAGGACGAGCCGGGCCCCGGTGGCCATCGCGAAGGTGAGGCACAGGGTGAGACCGTAGGCGTGGAACATCGGAAGGACCGCGTAGAACACTTCCTCGCCAACCTTCAGGCCCGGCACCCACGCCTCGCCCTGGAGGGCGTTCGCGCGCAGGTTGAAGTGGCTGAGGATGGCGCCCTTGGGGCTGCCGGTCGTGCCGCTGGTGTACTGCAGCGCGGCGGTGTCGCCGATCTTCGGCCGGGGGTGGTTGTGGCGGAGTTTGCGCGACCCGAGGAGCGAGGACCATTCGATCGCGCCCTTCGGCAGCGAGTCCACGGTGAGGGCGCTCCGGGCGGCGCGGGCCTTGCCGACGGGCAGCCGCAGCGCCACCCGTTTGGCGAAGGGCATGGCCTCCGTCAGGTCGACGGCGATCACGGAGCGCAGCCCCATGTCGGCCGGGAAGTCGCGCACGGTCGAATAGACCTTGTCCCAGACCACGGCCACGGTGGCGCCGTGGTCCTCGAACTGGTGCCGCAGCTCACGCTCGGTGTAGAGCGGGTTGTGCTCGACCACGATCGCGCCGAGCCGGAGCACGGCGTAGAACGCCACCACGTGCTGGGGGCAGTTCGGCAGCACGAGGGCCACCCGGTCGCCGGGCTTCACGCCGAGGCGCAGCAGCCCGTTGGCCACCCGGGAGATCTGCTCGCCGAGTTCGGCGTAGCTGGTCGTGGCGCCGAAGAAGTCGAGCGCGACGTCGCCGGAGAACCGCCGCACCGACGTCTCGATCATGTCGACGAGGGTCTCGGTCGGCTCGGTGATGGTGGAGGGAACGCCGGGCGCGTACGCACCGAGCCAGGGCTTGTTCGCGAACGCGTTCATCGGGCTGCCAGTTCCTTCTTCAGGGCGTCGACGAACGCGTCGATGTCCTCCTCGGTGGTGTCGAAGCCGCACATCCAGCGCACCTCGTTCCGGGCCGCGTCCCAGTCGTAGAAGCGGAACGACTCGCGCAACCGGTCGGCGACCCCGGCGGGCACCACTGCGAACACGGCGTTGGACTGGGTGGCCTGGCTGAAGCTGACGCCCGGGATCGAGCCGTCCGCCACGCCCCGCTCGAGGGCGGCGCGCAGCCGGGCGGCCATCTCGTTGGCGTGGCCGGCGTTGCGCCGCCAGAGGTCGTTCTCGAGCAGCGCGATCAGCTGGGCGGAGATGAAGCGCATCTTCGAGGCCAGCTGCATGTTCAGCTTGCGCAGGTAGATCAGGCCGTCGGATGCCTCGGGGTTGAGCACCACGACGCACTCGCCGTACATCATGCCGTTCTTGGTGCCGCCGAAACTGAGCACGTCGACGCCGGCGTCGCGGGTGAAGGCGCGGAACGGCAGCCCGAGCGAGGCAGCGGCGTTGGAGAGCCTCGCCCCGTCCATGTGCAGCTTCATGCCGTGCGCGTGCGCATGGTCGGCAATGGCCCGCACCTCGTCGACGGTGTACAGGGTGCCGAGCTCGGTGGTCTGGGTGATCGACACGACGAGTGGCTGGGCGCGGTGCTCGTCGCCCCAGCCCCAGGCCTGCTGGTCGATCAGCGCCGGGGTGAGCTTGCCGTCGGGGGTGTCCACGGTGAGCAGCTTGATGCCGGCCACCTTCTCCGGCGCCCCGGCCTCGTCGGAGTTGATGTGCGCGGTCGACGCGCAGACCACCGCCCCCCAGCGCGGCAGCATCGACTGCAGCCCGATCACGTTGGCGCCGGTGCCGTTGAAAACGGGGAAGGCTTCGACGCCCGGGCCGAAGTGCTCCGCGAAGACCTCCTGCAGCCGGGCCGTGTAGACGTCTTCGCCGTAGGCGATCTGGTGGGCGCCGTTCGCCCGGGTGATGGCGCCCAGGATCTCGGGATGCACGCCCGAGTAGTTGTCCGAGGCGAAACCGCGCGAGCTGAGGTCATGGAGTTGAGTCACTCCTCCATCTTCGCGCATCAAGCTCCTTCGATTCTGTGCGGGCTGCGGCCGCAGCCGACTGTTGCCGGGGCGGACAACTGTTCGCGGGGTGACGGCAACAGTTGTCCGCCCGGGCAACAGTCAGTGATTCACGGTGTCGGCGGGGCCAGGAACACCCGGGTGTTGTTGACGGATGCGGCATCCGTGTTCCAGAGGCCGACGACGCGGCCGGCGAGCTCGGTTTCGAGCCCGTCGAGTGCCTTGACCACGAAGACGACGGCCGCGGCCGGCGCCCCGGCCTTGCGGAAGCCCTGCCCGACGGCGCGGGTCCAGGTCTCGGCGGCGGCCTTCGTGGCGGCGTAGTTCGCCCCGCCGGCGAGCGGGTTGTCGACCGACACTGAGGAGACGATGGCCAGGCGCCCGGCGGGCGAGGCCAGCAGGTCGTCGTTGAAGGCGCGGGTCGTGTTGCGGAGAGTGGTCACGACATTACGGTGCAGGAAGGCCCAGTCCTCGTCGGACTGCCCGGCGAGGCCGCCGCCGCCGCGCCAACCGCCGACGAGGTGGATGAGGCCGTCGATCGGGCCGTGCTCGGCGTGTACCACCGCGGCGAGGCTGGTCACGGCCGCGAAGTCGGCCAGGTCGCACTGGTAGGTCACGGCTGCCGGGACGGCGGCCCGGAGCGTGCGCAGCCGTTCGGCGTGGGAACCGACCGCGATCACTCCCGCGCCGGCCCTGGCGAGGGCGGAGACCACGGCGAGGCCGGCGGCGCTGGTCGCCCCGGCGACGAGCACGATGCGACCGGCCACGGTTGGCCCGGCCACGGTGCTGCCGTCGGCGTCCTCTTCGGCGGCGTAGGCCGCGGCGAGGCCGATCCCGGATGCCGGGTCGGCGCGGCCGATCCCGGATGCCTGGCCCGAGCGGCCGATCCCGGAGGCCTGGCCCGAGCGGTCGACCGTGGGGCCGGCGTCAGACGCCGACCCCACGGTGTCGTCCGGTCGTTCAGTCACGCCCGGTGAGCCCGGCCGTCGACTCGATCACGGTCTTCATCTTCTTGTCGAGCGCCTCGAAGAACATCGACAGCGGGAACTCGTCGTCGAGGACGAGGTCGGTGTACCCCTTCGGCGCGCCGGCGAGCACCTCCAACGGCAGGCCGCGAGCCCAGGTCGACGCCGGGTTCGGCGTCAGGGTCTTCGCGATCATCTCGTAGGCGGCCAGCCAGTGCGCCTTCTTCGGCCGGTCGATCGACGCCCAGTACAGGTCGTCGATCTGCGCGCCGAGGGCGATGACGACCTCGGGCACTGCCTCCCAATCGAAGGTGAGCGCCGTGTCGGTCCAGTGCAGCACGTGGTGCTGGTGCATCCACGCGAAGAGCAGCTGGCCGCCGAGCCCGTCGTAGTTGCGCACCCGGCTGCCGCTGATCGCGAACCGGAAGATCCGGTCGAAGATCACGGCGTACTGCACCAGTTTCGCGTGCTTGCGCGCCTCGGGGCTGGCCGTCTCGTCACGCTCGATCGTGACCGATTCGCGGAAAGCGGTCAGGTCGCAGCGCAGCTCCTCAAGGGAGTAGAGGAAGAACGGCATCCGCTGCTTGATCATGAAAGGGTCGAACGGCAGGTCGCCGCGCATGTGCGTGCGGTCGTGGATGAGGTCCCACATCACAAAGGTTTCCTCGGTGAGGTGCTGGTCGTCCAGGAGCGCGGCGGCGTCGGCGGGCAGGTCGAGACGGGTGATCCCGGCGGCCGCGCGCACCACCCGGCGGAACCTCGCGGCCTCCCGGTCGGCGAAGATCGCCCCCCAGGTGAACGTGGGGATCTCGCGCATCGCGACCGTCTCGGGGAACAGGACGGCCGAGTTGGTGTCGTAGCCGGGCGTGAAGTCGAGGAACCGGATCGGCACGAACAACGCGTTCGTGTACTCCTTCTCCAACTCGTCGATGAACGCCGGCCAGATGACCTCGATCAGCACGGCCTCGACCAGGCGGTTGGTGCTGCCGTTCTGGGTATACATCGGGAACACGACCAGGTGGCGGATGCCGTCGGCCCGGTGAAGTTGCGGCTGGAAGGCCATCAGCGAGTCGTAGAAGTCGGGCTCGCCGAAGCCCTCCGCGACCCAGCGGGCGAAGTCCCTCGTGAGCGCCGTCAGGTAGGCGGCGTCGTGCGGGAAGCGCGGGGCGAGCTCGTCGACGGCCTCGGTGATCGTCGCCACGTGGGCGGCGGCATCCGGGTGCGCGGTGGCCTCGGGGACCGAACCGTTCTTGACCTGCAGGGCCTGCAGCGCGGTGGCGGCGGCCTTGAGGCGGAGCCAGGCGGGGGTGGCGGCGACATCCTCGAGAACCTCGGGCTCACCGACCAGTGCTTCTTGCGCAACATAATTCGACATGGGAACCTCCCGTCCTCCTGGATACCGCGGTTGCGGCAGTGGCGGCGCCGGCTTCAGCGCCACGGTCCAGCGTATCGGGACGACCCCGGCGTTTTCTTGCGACTTCCCGCAACGAATCGCCGGAAACATGGTCTGACCTCGCCGAATTCGAGCGTTTCGGTCGAGGTCGTCACTTCCGCCGGCCGGGCTCGACCGGAAAGGTCGAATTCGCGGGGGCGCGGCGGGCGGGGGAGCGGCTTCCGAGCTACCCTGCGAGGGTGACGGATGCGACGGGCACGACGGATACCGCGGCATCCGTGGTCGCGGCGCTGGCCGAGCTCGCGGACCCGGCGCGCGCCGAGGGTGCATCCCGGTACTTCCAGGGCGGCCCGGGCCAGTACGGCGAGGGGGACGTGTTCCTCGGGGTCAGTGTGCCGGCGACCCGGCAGGTGGTGAAGCGCTTCACCGGGCTTCCGTTGCCCGAGATCGACCTGCTCCTGGCCAGCCCGGTGCACGAACACCGGCTCGCCGCGCTGCTGATTCTGGTGGCCCGGTTCGAACGGGCCGGCACGACCCGTCACCGCGACGACGACGCGCGCGCCGCCATCGCCGGGTTCTACCTCGACGCCGTGCGCCGCGGCCGGGTCAACAACTGGGACCTGGTCGACTCGTCGGCTCCCGCGGTGCTCGGCGGGTACCTCTTCGACCGGCCGCGCGACGTGCTGTTCGAGCTGGCCGGCAGCGAAATGCTCTGGCAGCGGCGCACGGCGATGATCGCCACGCTCGGCTTCATCGCCCGCGGGGACGCGTCGACGACGCTCGAACTCGCCGCCCTGCTCCTGGACGACGCGGAGAGCCTGATCCACAAGGCGGTCGGCTGGACCCTGCGCGAGGTCGGCAAGCGCGTCGACCGGGCCCTGCTGCTCGCCTTCCTCGACGAGAACGCCGGGCGGATGCCGCGCACCGCGCTCAGCTACGCGACCGAGCACCTCGACGCCGGGCTGCGCGCCCGCTACCGGGCGCTGCCCCGGCCCACGGATCGGAGATGACCACCATGGCATTCGAAGAGGTCATCCGGACGGTCGTGCAGGTGGTCGAGGCGGTCGGCGCCGGGATCATGGTGCTGGGCGGGGCCTCCGCGTTCGTCGTGGCGGTGCCGCGGGCGCTCGCCGCCGCCACGCGGAAGAGCGCCTACACCGAGCTGCGCCGCAACCTCGGCCGGGCGATCCTGCTCGGGCTGGAGGTACTCATCGTGGCCGACATCATCCGCACGATCCTGGTCGACCTGACCACGGAGAGCGTGCTCGGCCTGGCCGGGATCGTCATCATCCGGATCCTGCTCAGCTTCTCGCTCGAGGTGGAGATGGACGGCGTCTGGCCGTGGGCGCGCTGGCGGGTGCGCCGCGGCGACCCGCCGTCCTGACCGGCCGGGGCCAGGGTCGCGCCCGGGCAGACAGCCCTGATCGCATCCGCCTGAAAAAAACCGGCGGGTACCGGTGCGCAGTCTTCTCGTGAGAGCGCGACCATGTTTGGCTGGTCATCACCGCAATCGGGCGACCGCCGGCGGCGTGAACGGAGATTCGGCTGTCGCCCCAGACGAAGACCGAGTTTCGACTCTTCCCTAATAACCGTTATCGTTGCTAATGATACGTGAAGATTTACAGGACCTTCTCAGCCGGCCACTGCGGTTTGCACGAGTTGTGCCAGGGGGAATCCCACGTTCCACATCCACATCAAGGGAGAACCAAGTGGCATCCAAACCTGCTGCAGACATTATTGAAAGCATGGGAGGGGCCGCGAATATCGTCGGCCTCACCCACTGCGCGACCCGCCTACGCTTCCAGCTCAAGGACGCGTCGGGCATCGACCAGAAGGCGGTTGAGGCGATCCCCGTCGTCCTGGGCGGCGTCGCCCAGACTGGGGACCGTTATCAGGTGGTCATCGGCGGAGCAGTCGAGACCGTCTACAACGACATTATGGCGCTGCCCGCATTGAAGAAGATGCACTCCGGTGACAGCCACTCCGGCGACGCCGCCGACATTAAGGCCGCGGAACGGGCCAAGGGCCCGCGAGGAAAGTTCGCGGGGCTCGACACATTCTTCGAGATCCTCTCCGACTCCTTCCGCCCGATCCTGGGCGCACTGCTCGGCGCATCGCTGTTCATCACCTTCATGGCCCTGATGGCGACCCTGGGTGTCATCCCGGCCTGGAACGCCCCCGGCGTCACCCTGGACCCGTCCTGGCAGTTCGTGAACCTGATGTGGCAGGGCGTCTTCGTCTTCCTGCCGCTCATGGTGGCCTACAACGCCTCCAAGCGGCTCGGCGCCGACCCCTGGGTCGGTTTCGCCATCATGGCCGTCGTCATGCTGCCGGGCTTCACCGCCCTGGGCCAGACCGACGGGGCGGAAACCGTCTTCGGCGGCAAGGCGTCCGTCGTGCAGATCTTCGGACTGCCGCTGACCGTCACGGACTACAGCTCGCAGGTCTTCCCGCCGCTGCTCATGGCGGTCGTGCTCGGCCTGCTGACCAAGTACCTGAAGAAGATCATTCCGTCCAGCGTTCAGTTGATTTTCGTGCCGTTCCTCAGCATGCTGATCATGATCCCGCTGACCGCCTTCCTGATCGGCCCGATGGGCGTGTACGGGGGCGCCGCACTCGGCAACTTCCTGAAGTCGATCAACGACTTCTCGCCGTTCATCTTCGCCGTTGTCATTCCGCTGGCCTACCCGTTCATGGTGCCGCTGGGCCTGCACTGGCCGCTCAACGCGATCATGCTGCTCAACATCCAGTCCCTGGGCTTTGACTTCATCCAGGGCCCGATGGGTGCCTGGAACTTCGCCTGCTTCGGTGCGACCGCCGGTGTGCTGTTCCTCTCCATCCGCGAGAAGGACCGTCAGATGAAGCAGACGGCGACGGGCGCGCTCGCGGCCGGACTCCTCGGCGGCATCTCCGAACCCTCGCTGTACGGCATCCACCTGCGCTTCAAGCGCATCTACCCGCGCATGCTCGTCGGTTGCCTCGTCGGTGGCGTCATCATCGGCCTCGGCGGCGGCGTGAAGACCAGCGCGTTCGTCTTCACCTCGCTGCTGACGATTCCCGCGTTCGACAACATCCCGCTGTACGCCGGCGCCGTTGCCGCCGCGTTCTTCACCGCGATGATCCTCGTGATCCTCTCCGGCTACCAGACGCCTGAGCAGAAGGCGGAGGTTGCCGCCCAGGTTGCCGCCGACGAAGCCGCCGCCAGTGAGAAGGCCGCCGATTCCGCACACGTGGCAGCTCCGGTTGCTGCCGCTGCCATGGCTGGCGCAGGCGCTGGCGCAGGCACGGCGACCGCGGTCGCCACCGTCCTGGCCACCGTCGGTTCGCCCGTCGCCGGCATCGTCATCCCGCTCTCCGACGTGCCGGACCCGGTGTTCAGCAAGGGCATCGTCGGCCTCGGCGTCGGAGTGGACCCGACCGAGGACACCGTGTACGCACCTGGCGCGGGCAAGGTCGTCGTCGCGCAGGCCACCGGCCATGCCTTCGGCCTGCTGCTGGACAACGGCGTCGAACTGCTCATCCACGTGGGCATCGACACCGTGAACCTGGCCGGCAAGGGCTTCACCGTCAAGGTGGCCGCGGGCGACCGGGTTGAAGCCGGCACTCCGCTGGTGACCTTCGACCGCAAGGTGATCGAGGAGGCCGGCTACTCGCTGGTCACCCCGGTGCTCGTCACGAACCCCAAGAAGTTCGGATCGGTCGATCAGGCGGCGTTCGGACAGGTGAGCGTCGGAAGCCCGCTCATCACAGTCGCGGCCAAGTAAGACACCTTACGGACAGGGTGGGCAGAGAATCTTCTCTGCCCACCCTTTCTGTCTGTGCGGATTCTGTCTGTGTGGATTCTGTCGTGCGGATGCGCAGGTCGCCGCGTCAGCGAATCAACGAGGGGCCTCCGGGTCAGCCGGCGGATGCCGCCCGCAACCGCCAGAGCGAGGTCACTTCCTTCGAGCGGGCGAGGTGCAGCGGGTCGCTCGCGTCCGCCGCCTTGCGGTGCACGGGCCGGGTGTCCTGCCGTGCGACGACCTCGAGGCCGGCGTCCTCGATGAGGTCGAGAAGCTCGCTCCGGCTTCGCAGGCCGAGGTGCTCGGCGATGTCGGAGAGCACGAGCCAGCCCTCGCCGCCGGGTTCGAGGTGTTCCGCGAGTCCGGAGAGAAAGCCGCGCAGCATCCGGCTGTCGGGATCGTAGACGGCGAAGTCGGTCGCGGTCACGGCGGCGGCCGGGATCCACGGCGGGTTGCACACGACGACGCTCGCCCGGCCTTCCGGGAACAGGTCCGCGTCGACGACGTCGACGGCCCCGGTCAGGCCCAGCCGGGCGATGTTCTCCCGGGCGCAGGCCAGCGCACGCGGCGCCTGGTCGGTGCCGACGACGCGTGCGATGCCGCGCCGGGCAAGGATCGCGGCGAGCACGCCCGTTCCCGTGCCGATGTCGAAGGCTGAGCTCGCCCCGTCCGGCAGGGGTGCCGCGCGCACGAGGTCGAGGTACTCGCCGCGCACGGGGGAGAAGACGCCGTAGTGCGGGTGGATGCGCGCCCCGAGCGCCGGGACGTCGACGCCCTCGATGCGCCACTGGTGCGCCCCGATCACGCCGAGGAGTTCGCGCAGGGCGAGGACCGACGGCTCGGTTGCCGGCCCGTAGGTCTCGGTGCAGGCATCCGCCACCAGCGGCGCCCGGCGGAGGGGAACCGAGTAGTCGGTGCCCAGCGGAACGAGGACCAGCCCGAGCAGGCGGGCCCGGCGAACCGCCTCGGTGCGGGTGCGGCGGAATGCGCTCGCCAGGTCGGGTGACGGGGTGTGCCGGCCGCGGTCGACACGGCGCGCGAGGGCCTGCAGCAGCTGGCGGCCGCCCAGGTAGTCGCCGCGCCACAGCATCCCGGTGCCCGCCTTCGCCAGGCGGTAGGCGGCATCCGCGGTGAGGGTGTCGTCGACGGGGATGATCCGCGTTGGCGGCGCCCAGCCGCTCTCCGAATGCCAGGCCGCCGACCGCGCCTCGCCGGCCTCGACCCAGCCGGCGCGGTCCGGTGACGGATGCCCGGGCGTGCCGGGGGCGGAGTTCGTGCCGATCATGGGGTCCCTCTTCCTGCTCAGGGGCGTGGGCGGTGTGGGTCGGGGAGGCTAGCGGAGGGCCGGCATGACCTCGCGCTCGAACAGCTCGATGCCCGAGCGGTCATAGGCCGCCTCGGGGAAGTAGTGGATGGCGTAGCCGAGGCCCCGCTCCTTCATCCCGCTCAGCCGCTCGACGATCTGCTCCGGCGTGCCGACTCCCTGCGCCTGACCGCTGCGGTACTCCGCCATGAAGTCCGCCGCGCCCGCGACGCCGAGATGGGGCGTGACCCGCGCCTCGATCACGTCGAGGCGGTCGGCCACCTCGGCCTCGGTCGCCGCGATCACGGTGTTGTAGTTGGCCGAGCGCGTGATGGCGGCGAAGTCCGTGCCCAGCACCCGGCAGTGTTCCTCGAGCAGGGCGCTCTTGTGGCTGAACCCCTCCGGGGACCCGTCGAAGTTGGTGTAATTCGCGTACTGCGCCGCGATGCGGAGCGTGACCTTCTCGCCGCCGCCCGCGATCCAGATCGGGATGCCGTCGTCCTGGAGCGGGAGCGGCCGCACGATCGCGCCGTCCACCTGGTAATGCGTGCCGTCGAGGGTGGCCGTTCCGGTCGTCCAGGCCTGCTTCATGATCTCGACGCCCTCCTCGAGCCGGGCGAGTCGTTCACCGGCCCGGGGGAACCCGTAGCCGTAGGCGCGCCACTCGTGCTCGTACCAGCCGGCCCCGATGCCCATCTCGACCCGGCCGCCGGAGATGATGTCGATGGTCGCGGCCACCTTGGCCAGGTAGGCCGGGTTGCGATAGCTCATGCAGGTGCACATCTGGCCGAGCCGCACCCGCTTCGTCGTGGCCGCGAAGGCGCTCATCAGGGTCCAGGCCTCATGCGTGGCCTCCTCGCTCGGCACCGGGACGGTGTGGAAGTGGTCGTACACCCAGATCGATTCCCAGTCGCCGGCGTCGGCGTGCGCGGCGAGGCCGCTCATCGCCGCCCACTGCTCGGCGGGGTCGATCCCGACCAGATCGTGACGCCAGCCCTGGGGTACAAACAGTCCGAATCGCATAGGTCGAGCCTAGGCGCAGTCGGGCCAGAGCCCGGTGACGGCCCGGGGTCGCGATGGCCAGGGCAAGCACTCCGGGGCCGCGATGTCCATACGCGCGCATGGGTTTCACAGGTAAAAGTGAGGATTCATCCAGTGCCGGCGTGCAGACTGACCACTTCGCCCGCCCGGCAATCCGGCCGCGGGTCCACCGACCCGGCGCCCCGGCCTCGTTTGCCCGCTGGCGCCGCCACCTGGAAGTCATGATCTCCCTCCTCCGCACCCTGTTCCGCCCGTCCGCCCGCGTGCCGTTCACACCGTCCTCCCGAAAGGCGCTCGCCGCCCGGCGGAAGCGCAGCCGCACCACGGTCGTGTCGGCCGCGGCCGCCCTGGCCCTCACCGGACTCATCGTCGGCGCCGCATCCTCCGCCCAGACAAGCGAGGCCGGCGCCGCGAGGATCGCGGCGACCACCGAGCTCTCCCAGAGCACCGGCCTCCGCCACGACCAGCTCGCCGTCCACCCCCAGACGGTGAAGGCGCACGCCGACGGGCGCGCGAAGAACACCCTCCGCGACGCCACCGTGGTGATGGCCTCGACCCGCGACAAGGTCGATGTCGGCCCGCTGGTGGCATCCGTCACGTCGCTCGCGAACTACCAGACCCTCGACCTCGACGCGGTCATCTCCCTGACCGGCCGGACCCGCACCATTGCGGCCACCGTGCAGGCCGCGGCGGCCGAAGCGGACCGGGCCGCCGCTGCGGCGGCCGCAACGGCAGCGGATGCCGCAGCCTCCGCGCTCGCCGCCGCCAACACTCCCGACGGGGCCCGCGCCACCGCGCGCGACCTCGCCGCCGCACGGTACGGCTGGGGCGAGTCCCAGTTCTCCTGCCTGACCCAGCTGTGGGCCAAGGAATCCGGCTGGTCGTACACGGCCCTCAATGAGGGCAGCGGCGCCACCGGCATCCCGCAGGCTCTGCCGGGCAACAAGATGGCCTCGGCCGGGCCGGACTGGCAGACCAACGCGAGCACCCAGATCAAGTGGGGCCTCGACTACATCAGCCGCGGCTACGGCACCCCGTGCTCGGCCTGGTCGCACTCTCAGGCGATGGACTGGTACTAGGCCGCCGGGCCGCGCCGTGTGGCCGCGCCCGTTTCCGCAGCCCGCTGCGGCGGGCGCGGGCGCGGGCTGCCGACACGGGCGCGGCGTCAACCCGAGCGGCGTCAGCGCCGGGGGTGCCGGTGCGACGGTGGACGTGGGAACATGGGCGGCATGGACCGCATCGACCCGACCCCGGCCGCCGACGAAGCAACGACGCTCGCCCAGTTCCTCGACTACCAGCGGGCGACCCTGCTCGGCAAGGCCGAGGGGCTGGATGCCGCGGGGCTGAGCCGGCGCCTCCCGCCGTCCACCCTCACCCTCGGCGGGCTGCTCAAACACCTCGCCCTGGTCGAGGAGCACTGGATCCAGGTGCGCTTCCTCGGCCGGCCGGAGCAGGAGCCCTGGGTCAGCGTCTCCTGGGAGGACGACCCCGACTGGGAGTTCCGCACCGCGGCCCAGGACGACTCCGAGGCGCTCCGGGAGCTCTATCGCACGGCCTGTGACCATAGCCGGGCGGCCGTCGCCGGCGTCGACCTCGGGGCCCTGTCGGCCGGCGTCAACCGGGCCGGCGAGCACTGGAGCCTGCGGTGGATCCTCGTGCACCTGATCGAGGAGACCGCACGCCACAACGGGCACGCCGACCTGCTCCGCGAGGCCGTGGACGGCACGGTCGGCGAGTAACCCGGCCGACCGGTCAGGTTCCGCCCTCGCGGGCGAGAGTGATCGCGGCCGCGTGCGCGCCGACGGCATCCAGATAGCGGCCGCCGGGCGGCCGGAGCGCCGGAGCATCGCCGAACCGGTAGACGAGCGGATGCCCGGTCGGCAGGTTGAGCCGGTGGATGGCGTGGTCGTCGAGCGCGTCGAGCACGGCGCAGTATGCCCGCAGGGAATTGCCGTGCGCGACGACGAGCACGACCTGGCCGGCGGTGAGCCGCGGCTCGATCCGTTCGGCGTGGAAGGCGACGACCCGGGTCATCACCTCGCTCAGCGACTCGGTGCGGGTGAGGGCCTCGGCGGGGAGCCGCCGGAACAGTGCCGACTCCCGCAGTGCGGCGAAGGCGGCGTCGCCCAGCGGCGGCGGCGCCGTGTGCACCGAGCGACGCCAGGCGAGGAACTGCTCCTGGCCGAACTCGGCCCGCACGTCCTCCTTCGACCGGCCGGTCAGGGCGCCGTAGTTGCGTTCGTTCACCCGCCAGTCCGCGGCGAGGACCTCCGGGCGGGAGGGCAGCTCCCCGGTCACGATCTCGGCGGTCTGCCTGGCCCGGTGCAACTCGGAACTGAAGACGGACTGCGGGGCGAGGCCCGCCGCGGCGAGCAGGGCCGCGGCGGACTGCGCCTCGTGGATCCCGCGCACCGACAGCGGGACATCCAGAACACCCGTGAACAGTCCGGCCGCATTCGCGGTGCTCTCGCCGTGACGGAGCAGGACCAGGATGCCGGCGTCTCGCACGGGTCACCAGCCTGTTCTCCGTCGCGGATGCCCGCGGGCCGGTCTCCCGGCAGCCGCGGCCGTCCTGGGCCGTTGTTCGGTTTCAGGCTACCGGTTAAGGCTCACGGTTTCGGGCTCACGGTCCCGCTGGCAGCGGGTGCGCGCCGGCACCCGGGTGCGCGCTCGCAGCGGGTGCGCGCCGGCCGGGGAGCGGTCAGAACCCGCCGAAGTCCCCGCCCCCGAAGTCGCCCCCGCCGAAGTCCCCGCCGCCGAAACCGCCGCCCGAGTCGCCGCCGAAGTCCCCACCGGAGGAGGCCGTGTCGGCGCCGGAGCTGTCGGCGCCGGCATCCGAGCCGGAGTCGCCCGAGGAGTCGCCACCGGCATCCGTGCCCCCGGAATCGCCCGGCAGGAACGCGCTCACCAGGGCGGACCCGATCACATAGCCGGCGACCGTGCCGAGGATGGTGCTGCCGACCATGCCGCCGAAGCCGAGCCCGCCCTGGCCCTGACCGCCGAAGCTGCGGGCGAGGGTGCCGGGCTGCCGGAGCTCCTGGCGGGTGGCGGCCTGAGCGAGCGTGGCCGGTTCGGCGTTCGCGGGTCGCTCGGCGGCGTCGGCGTTCTCGCTCAGCCGGCGGAAGAGCAGGTCGCGCTGCTCCTCGGTGAGTTTGCTGAACGCCTCGGTGTGCACCTGCTCGATCGTTTCGGGCGGGGCCGTGCGCAGCAGGTACTCGTAGCGTTCGACGGCGATCTCATCGTCGGTGCGTTTCGGTGCGGCCGGGCGGGCGGGTGAGCGCTCCGGCTCGTCGCGGCCGAGGAGGCGGTCGAGGAATCCCATGGTGTGCTCCTTCTGGCTGTCGGGATGACTGGCGGGCGCCGCATCGGGGCCGACGTCGACGTGGGTGGCAGTGCCGGTGGCGGCAGTGCCGGTGTCGTTGTCGGTGTCGGTGTCGGCAAGACTGGCAGGCGAGGCTGGGCGCGGGCTGGGCTTCTTCTCCCAGCCGGCCGAGCGCCCGGGTGCCCGCCTGGCCCAGCGCCCGGGTGCCCGCCTGGCCCAGCGCCCGGGTGCCCGCCTGGCCCAGCGCCCGGCCGGGCACCCGGCGTAGCATTCGATCGTCCGTCGACGCGCTTTCGCGCAGACCAGGAGGCAGCGTGCGCGGTGGTGAGGAGACCCTGCTCGGCATCGACCTGGGCACCAGCTCGGTCAAGGTCGCGCTCTTCGATGCGGACGGGCGGCGGCTGGCCGGCGCCCAGGCGGCGTACCCGCTCGACGCGCCGCACCCCGGCTGGGCCGAAACGAGCCCCGACGCCTGGTGGGCGGCCGTCTGCGCGGCCGTGCGGGAGGTGACGGCGGCTGCCGACCGTGACGTCGGCGCCGTCGGACTGTCCGGCCAGATGCACGGACTCGTGCTCGTCGACGGGCGCGGCGCGCCGGTGCGGCCCGCGATCACCTGGGCGGACACCCGGGCTGCAGGACTCCAGCCCGACTGGGCCCGGCTGGCCCCCACGGTGCTCGAGCGGCTCGGCAACCCGTTCAGCCCCGGAATGGCCGGCGTGCTCCTCGGCTGGCTCGCCCGGCATGAGCCGGCCACGCTACGGGCGGCAGTCGTCGCCCTGCAGCCCAAGGACTACCTCCGGCTGCGCCTCACCGGCATCGCGGCGACCGAGCACACCGATGCCTCCGCGACCCTGCTCTACGACCTGACCGGCCGGGCGTGGCTGACCGGCCTCGCCGCCGGCCTGGGCATCGACCCGGGGCTGCTCCCGCCGATCAACGAGGCCGCCGAGATCGCCGGGCCGCTGACAGCGGATGCCGCGGCCGACCTCGGCCTGCGGGCGGGTATCCCGGTGGCGCACGGCCTCGCCGACGCGGCCGCCGCGATGCTCGGCAGCGGGCTCGTGACTCCCGGCGCCGTGCAGCTGACCCTCGGCACGGGCGGCCAGTTCGTCACCCCGGTGGCCGCGCCCGCCCCGGCGGCCGAGCGGGGCATCCACTGCTTCGCGGCGGAGACCGGCTGGTACCGGATGGCGGCGATCCTCGGCGGCGGGCTCGCGCTGGACTGGGTGCGCCGCGTGCTCGGCTACGAGTGGCCGGAGTTCTACCACCTCGCCGGCCGGTCGATCGGCCCGGGCGCACCGCTCTTCCTGCCGCACCTGGTCGGGGAGCGCACGCCCTACCTCCGTCCGGACCTGCGCGGCGCCTGGGTGGGGCTCGACCTCGGCCATGACCGGTCCGACCTGGCCCTGGCGGCGCTCGAGGGGGTGGCGCTCGCGCTGCGCACGGCGCACACGGCGCTCGGCGCGCGGTCCGGCGGCGACCTCTGGCTCGCCGGCGGCGGCACGACCTCGCCGCCCTGGCGCGGGATGCTGGCCGACCACCTCGGCCGGGGGCTGGCCGCCGTGGAGGTGCCGGGGGCATCCGCTCGCGGGGCGGCGCTCGTCGCCGGACTGGCCGTCGGGCAGGTGGACCGGGCCGGGATCGCCGGGCCACTGGCCCCGGCGCGGCGGCACGTGGCCGATCCGCGGCCGGGCTCCGCCGCCCAGATTGAGGAGCGGGCCGCACTCTGGGCGGATGCCGTGCGGCGGAGCCTGGAGTGATCCTCTCGCCGTGATCGACCTTTTCGGTCCAGACCGACCGGCGTGCCGGTCGACCTCGACCGGAATGGCAGATCTCGGCGGGGTGGCGGGGTGGCGGGTGGCGGGGTGGCGGGGTGGCGGGTGGTCCGCAGGGAAAGTCTTGGGATGATGGAGCAATGACTCGAACCGTATCCGGAGCCCGCGTGCTGATCACCGGCGCAGCCATGGGCATGGGCCGCCTCTACGCCGAGCGGGCGGTGGCCGAGGGAGCCAAGGCCGTGATCCTCTGGGACCGCGACCCCGCGGCGCTGGCGGTCACCGCCGCCATCCTGAACGAACGTTCGGATGGCCGCAGCCAGGTGGCGCCGTACGTCGTCGACATCGCCGACCTGGGAGCGATCGCCCAGGCGGCCCAGCGGGTGCGGATGGAGGTCGGCAACCCCGACATCGTCATCAACAATGCCGGCATCGTGCGCGGCTCCTACTTCTGGGAACATGACAACGGCGACGACACCCGGCCGACCATGCAGGTCAACGCCCTCGCCCCCATGTACATCACGCGTGAGTTCCTGCCCGCGATGATCGAGGGAACCGGCCGCGAATCGCGCATCGTCAACATCGCGTCGGCCGCGGGGATGCTATCCACTCCCCGGATGAGCGTCTACGCCGCGTCGAAGGCCGCGCTGATCGGCTGGAGCGACTCCCTCCGCCTCGAGCTCACCCAGCAGGGCCACGGCCAGGTGAAGGTCACCACTGTCTGCCCGAGTTACATCTCCACCGGCATGTTCGAGGGTGCCCGCGGCCCCCTGTTCACCCCGCTGATGACGCCCGAGCATGTCGTCGACCGGGTGTGGCGGGCCATGCTCGCGGGCCGTCCGAGGCTCCTGATGCCGTGGACGGTCGGCCTGTCCAGCGCGGTGCGGGGCCTGCTCCCCCTGCCGACGTGGGACCTGGTCGCCGGCCGGGTCTTCGGCGTGTACCGGTCGATGGACGCCTTCACCGGCCGACGCTGACCTGCCCGCCCCGCCGCATCCGTCGCCCGCCCGCTGAGATGCGGACAATGCACCTTCGTGGCGCGGGAGGGTGCTTTTTCCGCAACGCACCAACAACGCGCCGGCGCCGGCGTGCCCCGAACTGGGGTCCTCATTTATGAGGACAACGGGGTGGTCTTCGCCTACGTTGAAGGTGCGCCCCCGGACGAGCTCACAACCGTCGGCCGGAGGAAAGGCACACCCGTCGCGAGGCGGGGTCGCAAAGGCACGGGGCCTCATGGTCAGCCGGCCCACCGGGAACAGGAACCAGATCGATGAACACAGTGACCGACGGCCCCGCCGTCCGCACGGGTGGGTCGGGAATCTTCACGCGGCCCACGGGCATTGCGGATGGCGCCCGCTGGCTCTTCCTCTGGCTGGCCGTCGTCTCCGTGGTCCTGGCCCTCCCCGGGGTGCTGCTCACGGCGCGCGGCGGGCTGCTGGCCCTGGGCCTCGCCGGCGGTGCCGTGCTCGTCTCCTCGCTCACCACCGGCTTCGTGCGCCGGCGCATCCCCCTGGGCGTCGACCTGATCGACGCGCTGGCGATGATGGCATTCGCCCTGGCGTCGCCGAAGGCGTCGGCCGTGGTCATGGTCATGTTCGGCGCCCTCTGGTTCCGGTCGCTGTACGGCTCCGGCGCGCAGGCCCTGCTGCGGGTCAGCCTGTTCGCCGCGGCCCTCGGCTCGCTCTACGCGGTGTGGCCGCTGCTGCGGGAGGACAGGATCGGGACCGACTTCGGCGCGTTCCTCGGCGTTCTCCCCACCATGTTCTTCACCGTGCTGATCGCCCGCCAGCTGGGCAAGTCCCTCGCCGCCCGGGAGCAGAGCATGGGGCGCGACCGCGTGCTCGCCGCGACCGGCTCCCAGCTGCTCGGCGCCACCAGCACGGCCGCGATCCTGGCCCTGGGCTGGTCGGCCTCGGCCGAGTTCTGCGCGGCGACTCCCGGGCTCCGGCTCGTCCTGCTCGCACCGGACGGGCGCACCCTGCGGGTCGCGGGCACGGCCGGCAACTTCCGGAACGTCCCCGGCCGGCTCCCCGGCGAGGTCCTGTTCACCCGGCCCGGGACATCCGTCGCCCGCATCCTCGACCCCGCGCCGCTGAACGCCGCGGTCGGCGAGCCGCTGATGTGGGAGTGCCTCGAATTCGAGGGGCGGGACGAGCGGAGCTGGCTGCTGGTCGGCGCGCCGGGCAGGATCCCCGCCGAGGCGATCCTCTCCGTGCGGGGCCTGGCCGGCCAGGTCGCGCTCGCCATCCGCAACAGCCACGCGCACGAGGAGCTCTCGGCGCAGGCCCGCACCGACTCGCTGACCGGCCTGCACAACCGCGCCTCGCTGCTCGCTGGACTCTCCGCCGGCCTGGCCGGCGGCGACGATCCGGCCGGGTTGCAGGTGCTCTTCCTCGACCTGGACGACTTCAAGGACGTGAACGACGAGCTCGGGCACCGGGCCGGCGACATCGTGCTGGTCGAGGTCGCCGCCAGGCTGCGCGCCTCGGTGCGCCCGACCGACGTCTGCGCGCGGCTCGGCGGAGACGAATTCGCGGTGCTCCTGCACGGCACCGGCCTGGCCGAGGCCACCGAGATCGCCCAGCGAATCGTCGACGCCGTGGCAGAACCGTTCCTGGTCGGCGCCGAGTCGATGCGGGTCGGCGCCAGCATCGGCATCGCGACGCCCGCCGCCGGAGTCGGCATCGAAGAGCTTGTGCACCAGGCCGACGTGGCGATGTACGCCGCCAAGGCGAAGGGAAAGGGCCGGGTCGAGCCATTCACCCCCGGCCTCCTGACCGCGGATCGGTACCACACCGTCCACGCCTGACTCGGCGCCGCGGACCCGACCGCGGTGCCCGGAGCGGGGCGCGGGGCCCGCTCCGCCGGCCCCGACAGGACGAGGTTGACGGATGCTCACTCAGCGTCGTAGTATGGAATCGTTTCCATGGAAACGATTCCATATAACACGACGAGGTGACACCCGATGGTTGCGATCACGATCAAGGACGTGGCGGCGCTCGCCGGCGTCTCCGTGGCCACGGCCTCGCGGGTGCTCTCCGGCAACCCGGCCACCTCACCGGACTCCCGGGCGCGGGTCGCCGCGGCCGTCACGGAACTCGACTACCGGCCCAACGCCCAGGCCCGCGCCCTGCGCTCGACCCGGTCGGACTCGATCGGCCTGCTCGTCTCGGACGTGCGCAACCCCTTCTTCGCCGACCTGGCCCACACGGTGGAGCAGGCCGCCCTGGCCGCCGGCTACGTCACCCTGCTCGGCAACGCCAATGAGCGCAAGGAACAGCAGGACCGCTACCTCGACACGCTGATCTCCCGCCGGGTGGACGGCATCATCGTGGCCCCCCTCGGCGACGGCAGCGGCAGCATCCGTTCGCTCATCACCCGGGAGATCCCCACCGTCTTCGTCGACCGCACCGTGGACGGCCTCGACATCCCGAGCGTGACCACCGACAGTGAGGCCGGCATCCGGCAGGCCGTCCACCATCTCGCGGCGGCCGGGCACACTCGGATCGGCTACATCTCCGGGCCGCAGGCCACCTCCACCGGCCGGGACCGGTTCGCCGCGTTCACCCGGGCGATCGCCGCCGCCGGACTCAGCCAGGATCCCGAACTCGTCTACTTCGGCGACTATCAGGCGGCCAGCGGCTCGGCCGGCGTGCACGCCCTACTCCAGCTGCGCGAGCCGCCGACGGCCCTGCTCGCCGCCGACAGCCTGATGGCCGTCGGGGCGATCGCCATCCTGCACAAGCTCGGCCGCCGGATCGGCGCCGACATCGCGCTGATCGCCTTCGACGACATCGAATGGTTCGCCCTGCTCAACCCCGCGCTGAGCGTGATCTCGCACAGCGTCGAGGAGATGGGCCGGATCGCCGTGGACATGCTGCTCCAGGTCATCGACGGCGGAAAGCCGGAGTCGGTGGTGCTGCCCAGCGAACTGATCGTGCGCGCCTCGTCGTCTACCCCCACCTCACCCGCATCCGGGCCCAGCCTAAGGACGAACTGAAATGAGCCAACAACCACTCGTCACCCTGCAGAACGTGGGCAAGACGTTCGGCCCGGTCACGGTCATCAAGGACGTCACCGTGAGCGTCTACGCCGGCAAGGTGCAGGTGCTGCTCGGTGAGAACGGCGCCGGCAAGTCGACCCTGATCAAGATGATGGCCGGCGTCTACCAGCCCGATGCCGGCCGGATCGTCGTCGACGGCAAGACCGTCACACTGCCGACCACCCGCGCCGCCGAAGAGCTCGGCATCGCCACCATCCACCAGGAACTCAATCTGGTGCCCACCATGAGCATCGCCGAGAACGTGATGCTGGGGCGGATGCCGACCAGGCACGGCATGGTCGACCGCAGCGCCCTCCGCAACCGGGCGCGCGCCGCCCTCAACCTGATCGGCCTCGACATCGACGTCGACACCCTGGTCGGCGAGCTCGGCATCGCCCGGCAGCAGCTCGTCGAGATCGCCAAGGCGCTCAGCATCAATGCCCGCATCCTCATCCTGGACGAGCCGACCGCGGCACTGACCCGGCACGAGACCGAGAGCCTGTTCGCCGTGATGGCCGACCTGCGCAGCCGCGGCGTCGGGATGCTCTTCATCAGCCACCACCTCGACGAGATCGCCGAGGTCGGCGACACCGTGACCGTGCTCCGCGACGGCGAGTTCGTCGCCGAGGTGCCGGCCTCCACCCCGGAGGACGAACTCGTCAAGCTGATGGTCGGCCGGAGCATCGAGGACCAGTACCCCCGCAACACCGGCGCCGAGACCCAGCCGGCCGAGACCCAGCCGGCCGAGATCCTTGCCGTCGAGCACCTAAGCTCGACCGGGCGGTTCTCCGACATCACCTTCACCGTGCGCGCCGGCGAGGTGCTCGGCATCGCCGGCCTGGTCGGAGCGGGCCGCACCGAGCTGATCCGCGCCATCGCCGGCGCCGACCACTACGACTCCGGCACCGTCACCGTGCGCGGCCAGGCGCTGCCCAAGGGCAACATCCAGGCGGCGATCAAGGCCGGCATCGGGCACGTCCCCGAGGACCGCAAGGGGCAGGGCCTCGTGACGGGCGCCTCGGTCAACGACAACCTCGGCTACGCCACCCTCGCCTCCACCGCCCGGCTCGGCCTGGCCGACTTCGCCGGCCAGCGCAGCCGGGCGCAGGCGGTCGCGACGAAACTGCGCATCCGGATGCACACCATCGACCAGGCGGTCGGCGCCCTCTCCGGCGGCAATCAGCAGAAGGCCGTCTTCGGCCGTTGGATCATCGCCGCCTCCACTGTGCTCCTGCTCGACGAACCCACCCGTGGAGTCGACGTCGGCGCGAAGGTCGAGATCTACGAGCTGATGAACGCGATCACCGCGGCCGGCGGCGCGATCGTCATGGTCTCCAGCGAACTTCCCGAGATCCTCGGGATGAGCGACCGCATCCTCGTGATGCGCGACGGCAAGCTGGCCGGCGAACTCACCACGGCCGAGGCCACCCAGGACGCAGTAATGACACTCGCCGCCCGCGATGTCGACGAGAAGAACTGAAAGAAAAGGGATCCACGCATGTCAACGACAACCCAGCCCGCAACGAGGCGCGGCTTCAACTACAAGAAGTTTCTCGCCAACAACGGTGCCCTGGTCGGCCTCGTCGTGCTCTGCATCGCGTTGTTCATCGCGACCCCCGACTTCCTGACCGGGCAGAACCTGCTCAACATCGGCATCCAGGTCTCCACGGTGGCTGTGCTGGCCTTCGGCATGACGTTCGTCATCGTCGCCGGCGGGATCGACCTGTCGGTCGGCGCCGTCGCGGCCCTCTCGGCGATGGTGTCGAGCTGGCTGTTCGTCAGCGCCGGCCTGCCGGGCTGGCTCGCCCTCGTCGGCGGACTCGTCGCCGGTCTGCTCGCCGGAGTGGTCAACGGCCTCGCCAACGCCTACGGCAAGCTGCCCAGCTTCATCGCCACCCTCGCCATGCTCAGCGTCGCCCGCGGACTGACCCTGGTCATCTCCGACGGCCGCCCGATCAAGACGCCCGCCGAGGTCTCCTTCCTGGGCGGAAACCTGGGTCCCGTGCCGATGCCCATCGTGGTGCTCCTGGTGGCCGCCCTGGTCGCGTCATTCCTGCTCAACCGCACCGTGATCGGCCGCTCGATGTACGCCGTCGGCGGCAACGCCGAGGCCGCGCGCCTGTCCGGACTGCCGGTCAAGCGCATCCTCGTCACCGTGTTCGCGCTCGCCGGGCTCTTCGCGGCGCTCGCCGGGCTGCTGCTGGCCGGCCGCCTCGACTCCGCCCAGCCCCAGGCCGCGGCGGGCTACGAACTCGACGCCATCGCCGCGGTCGTCATCGGCGGCGCCTCGCTCTCCGGCGGGCTCGGCAAGATCTCGGGCACCTTCGTCGGCGCCCTGGTGCTCGTGGTCATCCGCAACGGCCTCAACCTGCTCAACGTCACGTCGTTCTGGCAGCAGGTCGTGATCGGCCTCGTGATCGCCCTCGCCGTCGGCGTCGACGTGCTGCGCCGCAAGACCCGCAGCAGCTGAGTCGTCCCGCTCCCTCCCTCACATCACCACCCCGCTCCACCAACAAAGGAAAAACAATGAAGTCCTCCTCATTCCGCAAGATCGCCGCACTGACCGCCACCGCGGCCCTGATCCTCACGGGCACGACCGCCTGCGGCCGGGGCGGCGGAGACGCGGCCGGCAGCACCAAGATCGTGATGGCCATCTCCACCCTGAACAACCCGTTCTTCGTCGAGCTGCGCGACGGCGCCCAGGCGGCCGCGAAGACCGCCGGCGTGCAGTTGAACATCGTCGACGCCCAGAACGACTCGGCCACCCAGGCCAACCAGCTGGCCACCGCGGCCGCCGGCGCCACCAAGGCCGTCATCGTCAACCCGGTCGACTCGGATGCCGCGGCCTCCGCCGTCAAGGCGCTGACCAAGGCCAACATCCCGGTCATCGCCGTCGACCGCACCGTCAACGGCGCCGAGCTGACCTCCCTCGTCGCCAGCGACAACGTCGCCGGCGGACGCCAGGCCGCCGACGAGCTCGCCAAGTCGATGGGCGAGAAGGGCAGCGTCATCGCCCTGCAGGGCGTCTCCGGCACCTCCGCCAGCCGTGACCGCGGCGCCGGGTTCGCGGAGGGCATGAAGGCCTACCCGAACATCACGGTCGTCGCCAAGCAGACCGCGAACTTCGACCGCGCCGCCGCCCTCGACGTGACCACGAACCTGATGCAGGCGCACCCCGAGGTGACCGGTCTGTTCGCCGAGAACGATGAGATGGCTCTCGGCGCAGTCCAGGCTCTCGGCTCTCGCGCCGGCACGGACGTCATGGTTGTCGGCTTCGACGGCACCGCAGACGGCCTCGCCGCCATCCAGAAGGGCACCCTCGTCGCGACCATCGCGCAGCAGCCCGCCGAACTGGGCAAGCTCGCCGTCGAACTCGCCGTGAAAGCCATCAAGGGCACCAAGGTCGACAAGACCGTCCCCGTCGAGGTCGTCTCCGTCACGAAGACGAACGTGGGCGACTTCGCCAAGTGATCCCCTCCACAGCGTCAGTGGTCGTCGTCGGATCGATCAACGTCGACCAGCTGATCACCATCGAACGCCACCCACTGCCCGGTGAGACCCTGATCGGGAAGTCGATGGAGTTCCTCCCCGGCGGAAAGGGCGCCAACCAGGCCGTCGCCGCCGCCCAGCTGGGCGCCGCCGTGAGCCTGGTCGGCGCCGTCGGCCGGGACGCGCAGGCCCAGGTCGCCACCGCGATCCTCACCCGTGCGGGCGTCGGCCTGTCGGCGGTTCACACCGTCGACGGGCCGACCGGCCTCGCCCTGGTGACCGTGGCCGACGACGCGGAGAACACCATCGTCGTCATCCCCGGAGCCAACGCGCGGATGGGCGCGGATGCCGTCACAGCCGGCTCGAGCGACATCGCCGCGGCCGCCGTGGTCGTGCTGCAGGGCGAGATCCCGGCCGACGGGATCGACACCGCTGCCCGGCTCGCCACGGGACGGGTGGTGCTGAACCTGGCGCCGGTCATCCCCGTGGCCGCCGAGACGATCCGGCGCGCCGATCCCCTCGTCGTCAACGAGCACGAGGCTGCCCTCGTGCTCGCCCAGGTCGACCCCGGTGCGGGAATCCCCGCGACGGACGAAGACCTGGTGGCCCGTCTCCGCGCCTGGGGTGTGGCATCGGTGGTGCTCACCCGCGGCGCGAAGGGGGCGATCTGCTCCGACGCGAGCGGCACGACCAGCGTGCCGTCGCCGGTGGTGTCCGCGGTGGACTCCTCCGGCGCCGGCGACGCTTTCGTCGGGGCGCTGAGCGCCCGGCTCGCGGCCGGAGCCTCGCTGCTGGACGCGGCACGCTTCGCCGTGCGCGTCGGCGCGTTCGCGGTGCAGGGACGTGGCACCCAGACGTCGTACCCGACCCTGGCCGACACCCTGCCGGAGGTGCTCGCGTGAAGCGCGGGGGCATCCTGAACGCCGAGCTGTCGGGGGCCATCGCCCGGCTCGGGCACACCGACCTGGTGCTGCTCGCGGACTGCGGGATGCCCATCCCGCGCGGCGTGCCGGTGATCGACCTGGCCCTCGTGCACGGCGTGCCGCGGTTCGAACAGGTGCTCGACGCGCTGCTCGGCGAGCTGGTCGTGCAGCACGCCATCGCGGCCGACGAGGCGCAGGGGGCCCCGGCCGGGGCCTGGCTGGCCGACCGGTTCGACGAGATCGAGTACATCAGCCACGAGGAGCTGAAGGACCTCTCCGCCTCGGCGAAGTTGTTCATCCGCACCGGCGAGGCCACCCCGTTCGCCAACGCGGCGCTGGTCTGCGGCGTCTCGTTCTGACGCTCGCGGCTCAGGTTGGGGAAGGCGGCTCAGGTTGGAGAGCCTGTTGATTATTGGAGGCTGGCGATCCGAGGCCAGCGCTCAGTCCCATGTCGGATGTCGATGGGCTGGTGTCGGCGCGGGCGATCGGGCGCT
>NZ_SOFM01000030.1:0-49420 GCF_004402705.1 Cryobacterium mannosilyticum
TTATCGCAGATTACTACGTCCTTCTTCGGCTCTACATGCCAAGGCATTCACCGTTTGCTCTTAGAAATTTGAAATCACATGAGTTTGAATCGATTGGTGTCACGAATAAAATTCGCGACAGAAATTGACCAATGATCTAATTGCTTAGATCTTTGTAATTTGCAGTCCGAAAACTGTCAAATTTAAGATGCTCGCGTCCACTGTGTAGTTCTCAAAGTACGGGCGGTACCCTCACCCAGCCACGAATGATGTGACTGAGAAAAGGTCCAGAGGAACAGATCATCCGCCGGCCCAAGGCCAGGAATGTTCCGGTCCCTCAGGACCCAACAGCGTGCATATACAGACCCGCCAGAAACCAACCTTTCCGATACCCCGAAGAGCATGTACTGGATTAGAACCTCTTGNGTGGTGTTCCGCTGTAGACAGACGGCACTGCTGTGCTCCTTAGAAAGGAGGTGATCCAGCCGCACCTTCCGGTACGGCTACCTTGTTACGACTTAGTCCTAATCACCGATCCCACCTTCGACAGCTCCTCCCCTTGCGGGTTAGGCCACTGGCTTCGGGTGTTACCGACTTTCATGACTTGACGGGCGGTGTGTACAAGGCCCGGGAACGTATTCACCGCAGCGTTGCTGATCTGCGATTACTAGCGACTCCGACTTCATGAGGTCGAGTTGCAGACCTCAATCCGAACTGAGACCGGCTTTTTGGGATTCGCTCCACCTTGCGGTATTGCAGCCCTTTGTACCGGCCATTGTAGCATGCGTGAAGCCCAAGACATAAGGGGCATGATGATTTGACGTCATCCCCACCTTCCTCCGAGTTGACCCCGGCAGTATCCCATGAGTTCCCACCATTACGTGCTGGCAACATAGGACGAGGGTTGCGCTCGTTGCGGGACTTAACCCAACATCTCACGACACGAGCTGACGACAACCATGCACCACCTGTATAGAGACCTTGCGGGGCGACTGTTTCCAGACGTTTCCTCTATATGTCAAGCCTTGGTAAGGTTCTTCGCGTTGCATCGAATTAATCCGCATGCTCCGCCGCTTGTGCGGGCCCCCGTCAATTCCTTTGAGTTTTAGCCTTGCGGCCGTACTCCCCAGGCGGGGAACTTAATGCGTTAGCTGCGACACGGAGACCGTGGAATGGTCCCCACATCTAGTTCCCAACGTTTACGGCATGGACTACCAGGGTATCTAATCCTGTTCGCTCCCCATGCTTTCGCTCCTCAGCGTCAGTTACGGCCCAGAGATCTGCCTTCGCCATTGGTGTTCCTCCTGATATCTGCGCATTCCACCGCTACACCAGGAATTCCAATCTCCCCTACCGCACTCTAGTCTGCCCGTACCCACTGCAGGCCCGAGGTTGAGCCTCGGGTTTTCACAGCAGACGCGACAAACCGCCTACGAGCTCTTTACGCCCAATAATTCCGGACAACGCTTGCACCCTACGTATTACCGCGGCTGCTGGCACGTAGTTAGCCGGTGCTTTTTCTGCAGGTACCGTCACTTTTACGCTTCTTCCCTACTAAAAGAGGTTTACAACCCGAAGGCCGTCGTCCCTCACGCGGCGTTGCTGCATCAGGCTTTCGCCCATTGTGCAATATTCCCCACTGCTGCCTCCCGTAGGAGTCTGGGCCGTGTCTCAGTCCCAGTGTGGCCGGTCACCCTCTCAGGCCGGCTACCCGTCGTCGCCTTGGTGAGCCATTACCTCACCAACTAGCTGATAGGCCGCGAGCTCATCCTTGACCAAAATTCTTTCCACCCCCAGAGATGCCTCCAAAGGTCGTATCCGGTATTAGACGTCGTTTCCAACGCTTATCCCAGAGTCAAGGGCAGATTGCTCACGTGTTACTCACCCGTTCGCCACTGATCAGAGAAGCAAGCTCCTCATCACCGTTCGACTTGCATGTGTTAAGCACGCCGCCAGCGTTCGTCCTGAGCCAGGATCAAACTCTCCGTAAATGTTTGATTGCACGGATGCAAGCATCCGGCACATCTAGTGTGACTGACCGCCGGAATGGGCGGACCAGACACAAGTTTGAAACTGACAGAACAAATCATTACTGACTTGCTTTGTTGTTTAAATGTTTTCCAAAGGAATCTCTTCCGCGGTACTCCCTAGAAAGGAGCCCTACGACCGAGGTTTTTGGCATTTGACATTGTGCACGCTGTTGAGTTCTCAAGGATCGGACGCACCCGACTTCAGGCCCAAATGGGCTGTCGCTTCGGGGCTCTTCCTGTTGTTTCTTGTTGTCGTGTTCGGTCCCGGTGAAGGGACTCAACACGACATCATCAAGCAGAATCTGACTGGCAGAAACTGACTTGGGAGTGGTCCCGCTTGAGGCCGGTAAGCACTTCCGCTTTCCGAACCTGTGGGGTGACTTGAATGACATTACGGTGAATCCCCGGGGGCCGCAACTCTCGTCTACATCCCGGGCGTGTCGCCCCCGGACGCGGGTCAGCACGGGCCCGACCGGCGGTTCGCAGCCACGGCTTGAGGGGTCAGGAACGGGTGGAGACCGTGACGGTGAACTTGGAGTTCCGGCCGACCTGGCGGGTGGGTCCGACGATGCGGGTGAGCGCGGGACGGTAGCCCAGGTGCGTGTTCCAGACCGTCCAGAGTTCACCGCCGGGTGCGAGCACTCTGGCGGCGTCGTCGAACAGCTTGAGGGCGATGCCGGCGTGGACCGACGACCCGATGTGGAACGGCGGGTTCAACAGGATCAGCTCAGCGGAGGCATCCGGTCGGCTCGCCAGGGCGTCGTCCCTGATCACCGACACCCGGTCGGCGACGGAATTGGCGACCATGGTGGCGCCGGCCGACGCTACGGCGGCCGCGGACTGGTCGGAGGCGATGACGGTGAGGTCGGGGCGGCGCAGGGCCAGGCCTGCCGCGAGCACGCCGGTGCCGCAGCCGAGGTCGATTGCCGTGCGGGCTCCCGGTTTCATCCGGCCGAGGAACTCGAGCAGGTACCGGGTGCCGATGTCGACGGTGGTTCCCGCGAACGCCGCGCCGTGCGCGCAGACGGTGATGGCCAGGTCCTCGTGGCGCTGGGTGTGCGGCCAGTCCGGGGTGGTCCCGGCCGAGGGCGGCCGGATCGGGCCGGTCGCGACCAGCACCCGCGACTTCTGACGGGCCGGAGTCACGTCCAGCCTGGTGAAGTGGCGGGCGAACACCCCGTTCATCGCCGGCGCCATGTGCTTGATCCGGCCACCCGCGAAGACGGTGACGTCGGCGGCGGCCCACCGCGCGATGGCGCCGACGATCTCGTCGAGGGCCGAGAGGCTCCGCGGGAGCTGCAGCAACACCACCCTGGCGCCGGAGAGCAGTTCCTCGGTGAGGCCCACCGAGCGGTACGCCCCGGCCAGACCGGCGTCGGCGGCGTTGCGGGCGAGGGCGAGTTCCCCCGAGAGCACGTCCTGGTGCACCCGGATGTCGCGGGCTCCCCCGAGGTGCGCCGCGCCCAGGGTCAGGGCACCGTATCGGTCTTCGATCACCACGACCTCGCCGGGGGCCGCGGCCGCGACGGCGTCGGCCGCCTCATCGAGGATCAGCCGGTCGCTCGCATCCACGGCGAAGAGGTTGTCGGCTTCGACATCCGGGTAGCGCCGCAGCCGTTCGAAGGCGAAGGGGGACGGCTGGGCGGCCGCCCCGGTCAGATGGCTCATGCGGCGCTATTCCCGGTGGCCGAGCGGGCGCCAGATCACGATCTGGTTCGCGCGCCTGGTGCGGGTGCCGGCGCGCATCGAGATGACCTCACCGGCCGAGCCGGCCGCGAAGACACGGCGGCCCGGACGGTTGAGCAGTTCGTCGGCGAGGGCTGCCTCGAGTTCGCGCAGGCGGGACTCGAGCCCGCGAACATGGTCTTCGAGTTCGAGGATGCGCCGGATGCCTTCCAGGCTCACACCCTCGGCACCCAGGTCCGCGATCTCCCGCAGCTTCGCCACGTCCCGCATGGAATACCGGCGGGACCGACCGGGGGTGCGGTCGGGGCTCACCAGCCCCAGGCGGTCGTACTGGCGGAGGGTTTGCGGGTGCATGCCCGCAAGCTCCGCCGCCATCGAGATCACGAAAACCCGGGTGTTCTCATCCACCGCTAGTCTCTCGCCTTCGCCAGGAGGTCGTCGCGCGGGTTCTCCTTCGGCAGGGCTGCCGCGAAGGCTTCGAGTTTCTCCTCCGCGTCCTTCGACAGGTGCGACGGCACGGCAACCTGAACCTCGGCGAGCAGGTCGCCGGTGCCCTTGGGTGTCACGACGCCTCTCCCCTTGACGCGCAGCACGCGCCCGCTCGGGGTGCCGGGCACGATCCGCAGCTTGACCGGGGGACCGCCCAGGGTGGGCACCTCGATCGTCGCCCCCAGCGTGGCCTCGACGAAGGTGACCGGAACGGCCACCCTGAGGTTGAGCCCCTCGCGCTCGAAGACCGGATGCTTGCGCACCGAGACCGTGAGCACGATGTCGCCGGCCTCGCCGCCGTCGGGGCTGTGCTGCCCCTGGCCGCGAAGCTTGATCTTCTGCCCGTCGGCGACACCGGCCGGGATCTTCACCTTGATCGCGCGGCCATCCTGCGTCTGCAGGGTGATCTGGTCACCATGGGTGGCCGTGATGAAGTCGACCGTGGTCGACGCGATGACGTCACGCCCACGGGTCGGGCCGCCGTAGCCGCGGAAGCCGCCGCTCGTGCTGCCGAAACCGCCGCCGCCGCCTCCGCCACCTCGGCCGAACAGCCCGCCGAGGAGGTCGTCGTAGCCGCCCTGCTCGTAGGAGTAGCCCTGTTGTCGGGCACCGCCGCCGAACATGCCGCCGAACACGTCGTCGAAACCGCCGGCCTGCCCGCCGCCGCCCCGGGGGGCGGTGAAGCGAGCTCCACCGCCCATGGCGCGAACGGCATCGTACTCCTTGCGCTGGGCAGGGTCGCCGATCACCGAGTGCGCCTCGCTGATTTCCTTGAACTTCGCCTCGGCTGCCGGGTTGCCCGGGTTGGAGTCAGGGTGGTACTTTCGCGCCAGCTTCCGGTAAGCCTTCTTCAGCTCGGCCGGAGTGACGTCCTTCGATACCCCCAGGACCTTGTAGAAGTCCTTGTCAAACCAGTCCTGGCTAGCCATCGCTCGGTACCTGAACTACGACCTTGGCCACCCGCAGGAGCGTCGAACCGAGGAAGTAGCCGGTCTCCACGACATCACCGACGGTGTCCACCTCAATGCCCGCGGTGGGCATCTGGAAGATCGCCTCGTGCACGTTCGGGTCGAAGGCCTCCCCCACCGCGCCGAACGGCTTCACGCCGAGGCGCTCCACGCTCGCCCGCAGCTTGGCGGCAATCGTGCTGAACGCCGTGTCGGCAACGAGGTCGCCGTGCTTCTCCGCCCGGTCCAGGTCGTCGAGCACCGGGATCAGGCCCTTGACGACATCCACGGTGACGCGCTCGCGCTCGACCTCGCGGTTCGCTTCGGTGCGCTTGCGGTAGTTCGCGTACTCAGCGGTGACCCGTTTGAGGTCGGCGAGGTGCTCGTCGGACGGCTCGGCGGCTTCCCGGTCTGCGGCGTCGAGGATGTCCTGGACAGTGAGTTCGTCCTCGTCGATCCCGTCGGCCGGAGCGCCGGTCTCCGCCGTGTCGCCCGCCCCGGGGGCACCCTCAGCGGGCACCCCCTGCTCGAACGGCTCGTCCTCGGGACGCGTGTCGTCTGCCATTACTTCTTCGCTTCGTCCTCGTCGTCGACAACCTCGGCGTCGACGACGTCTTCATCGGCGCTGCCCGACTCGGCCTGCGGCTCCCCGGCGTCGGCGGGAGGCGTTGCGGCATCCGCCTGGCTGGTCTTGTAGATGGCCTCGCCGATCTTGCCCTGGCTCTCGTTGAGCTTGTCGAACGCGGTCTTCACGGCCGCGTCGTCGTCTCCGGCCAGTGCGGACTTGAGGGCGTCGACGTCGGCCTGGACCTCCGTCTTGACCTCCTCGGGAAGCTTCTCGTCGTTCTCCTTGATCAGCTTCTCGATCGAGTAGGCGAGCTGCTCCGCGGTGTTGCGGGTTTCAGCGGCCTCGCGGCGGCGCTTGTCCTCCGCGGCGTGCTCCTCGCCCTCGCGGACCATGCGCTCGATGTCTTCCTTCGCCAGCGACGAGCCGCCGGTGATGGTCATCGACTGCTCCTTGCCGGTGCCCTTGTCCTTCGCGGACACGTGCACGATGCCGTTGGCGTCGAGGTCGAAGGTGACCTCGACCTGCGGGATGCCGCGCGGCGCCGGTGCGATCCCGGTCAGCTCGAACGTGCCCAGGTTCTTGTTGTCGCGGGTGAACTCGCGCTCTCCCTGGAAGACCTGGATCGCCACGGACGGCTGGTTGTCGTCCGCCGTCGTGAACGTCTCACTGCGCTTGGTCGGGATGGCCGTGTTGCGCTCGATCAGGCGCGTCATGATGCCGCCCTTGGTTTCGATGCCGAGGCTCAGCGGGGTGACGTCAATGAGCAGGACGTCCTTGCGCTCGCCCTTCAGCACGCCGGCCTGCAGGGCGGCGCCGACGGCGACGACCTCGTCCGGGTTGACGCCCTTGTTCGGGTCCTTGCCACCGGTCTCCGCCTTGACGAGCTCGTAGACGGCGGGCATGCGGGTGGAACCTCCGACGAGCACGACGTGGGCGATGTCGCCCACCTTGATGCCGGCCTCACGGATGACGTCCTGGAACGGCTTCTTGGTGCGGTCGAGCAGGTCTTCGGTCATCTTCTCGAACTGGGCGCGGGTGAGCGTCTCGTCGAGGTTCGCGGGGCCGTTCTCGGTGAGCGAAAGGTAGGGCAGCTGGATGCTGGCCGACATGCTCGAGGACAGTTCCTTCTTGGCCTGCTCGGCGGCTTCCTTGAGGCGCTGCTTGGCGATCTTGTCCTTGGAGACGTCGACGCCGGTGGTTTCCTTGAACTTCTTGATCAGGTGGTCGACGATGCGCTGGTCCCAGTCGTCGCCGCCGAGGCGGTTGTCGCCCGCGGTGGACCGAACCTGGATCGTGGAGAAGTCGTCGTCCTTGCCCACCTCGAGGAGGGAGACGTCGAAGGTTCCGCCGCCGAGGTCGAAAACCAGGATGAGTTCGTCTTCCTTGCCCTTGTCGAGGCCGTAGGCGAGTGCGGCGGCGGTGGGCTCGTTGATGATGCGGAGCACGTTGAGGCCGGAGATCTCGCCGGCCTCCTTGGTGGCCTGGCGCTCGGCGTCGTTGAAGTACGCGGGAACGGTGATGACGGCATCCGTCACCTTGTCGCCCAGGTACGCCTCGGCGTCGCGCTTGAGCTTGGCCAGGATGCGGGCCGAGATCTCCTGCGGGGTGTACTTCTTGTCGTCGATGGCGACGTTCCAGTCGGTGCCCATGTGGCGCTTGACCGAAGCGATCGTGCGGTCGACGTTGGTGACGGCCTGGCGCTTGGCGGTCTCGCCGACGAGCACCTCGCCGTCTTTGGTGAAGGCGACCACCGAGGGGGTGGTCCGGAAGCCTTCGGCGTTTGCGATGACGGTGGGTTCTCCACCCTCGAGGACGGCCACCACAGAGTTGGTGGTTCCGAGGTCGATGCCTACTGCACGGGCCATGTGTGCGTTCTCCTTCAAAAGTGTTTCTCAGCGTGAGTGATCGGTATGATTCATCAGACTTGAGCGGTAATGACTCAAGTGTGGCATCACCGCAAATCCGAGTCAAGCCAGCCACCTGAAAGTTGAGTGTGAACGACTCAACTTTGAGCGGCGAAAGAAGGCGCGGCCGTTTCCCCCGATTCGCGGCCGCCGCCCACTACTCTGGGCGCATGACCGGGATTGCGCAGGGCGGCACGGATGCCCAGGTGTTGCCACACGAGACGCGTCGCCGCCGCGTGGTGGCCTGGAGCTTCTGGGACTGGGGCTCGGCGGCGTTCAACGCGGTGGTGACCACCTTCGTCTTCACGGTGTACCTCACGGGATCCTCCTTCGGCGACAAGGACGTGATCTCGGCGCAGTTGGGCTGGGCCCTGGCGATCGCCGGTTTCCTGGTCGCGGTTCTCGCGCCGATCACCGGGCAGCGCTCCGATACGTCAGGCCGGCGAAAGCTGTGGCTCGGAGTGAACACGTTCATCGTCGTGGGCATCACCGCCGGGATGTTCTTCGTGCAGGCCTCACCCGGCTTCCTGCTGCTCGGCCTGGTCCTGGTGGCCGCCGGCAACGTCTTCTTCGAGTTCGCCAGCGTGAACTACAACGCCATGCTCGCCCAGGTGTCCACCCCGCGCACGATCGGCAAGGTCAGCGGCTTCGGCTGGGGCATGGGCTACATCGGCGGGATCGTGCTGCTGCTGATCGTCTACTTCGGCTTCATCAGGCCGGAGGTGGGCCTGTTCGGTGTGACCGGGGAGAACGGCCTGTCGGTTCGGGTTGCCATGCTGATCGCGGCGGCCTGGTTCGGCCTGTTCGCCCTGCCGGTGCTGCTCACCGTGCCCGAATACCACTCCCCCGCCACCGTGCGGCGGGAACGGGTGGGCTTTCTCCGCTCCTATGTCGTACTCGGCCAGGACATCGCCCGGCTCTGGCGCACCAGCCGGCACACGGTGTACTTCCTGATCGCCAGCGCGGTGTTCCGGGACGGCCTGGCCGGGGTGTTCACCTTCGGCGGGGTGCTCGCGGCATCCGTTTTCGGTTTCTCGCCCGGCGAGGTGATCATCTTCGCGATCGCGGCGAATGTGGTCGCCGGCATCGCGACCATCAGCGTCGGCGTTCTCGACGACCGCCTCGGCGCGAAACCGGTGATCGTGACGGCCCTGGTCGGGCTGATCGTCTGCGGCGGGCTGGTCTTCTTCCTGCACGACGGCGGGCAGATCGTGTTCTGGACCGCCGGCCTCGCCCTGACCCTCTTCGTCGGGCCCGCCCAGTCGGCCAGCCGCACCTTCCTGGCCCGGCTGATCCCGCCGGGGCGCGAAGGCGAGGTGTTCGGCCTCTACGCCACCACGGGGCGTGCGGTGAGCTTCCTCGCCCCGACCATGTTCGCGCTGATGGTCACGATCTTCGGCGAGACCTACTGGGGCATCCTGGGCATCGTGCTGGTCCTCTTCGTCGGTCTGCTCGTGCTGATTCCGGTGAAGCCGAAACAGGACCAAATCGGCTGAACATAACCTGTTTGTTCTCTGGACATTCGCTGAACTCTCGTCCGGGCCGGTCTTCGTTGTCAGGCTGGAGTGATGACTACCTTGCAGATCCAGAAGGCCGAACTCCTCAACGCGCTGCACCTCCCCGGGACACCGCTGATTGTCACGAACGTGTGGGACGCCATCACCGCTACGGTCGTGGCGCAGGCGTCCGGCGTGCGGGCTCTCGCGACCGCCTCGCATTCGGTGTCGAATGTGCGCGGGCTGCAGGACGGCGAAGGGCTCAGCGTGAACGAGGCCATCGCCGCGGCGCGCCTGATCGTCGACGCGGTCGACCTTCCGGTGTCGGTCGATTTCGAGAAGGGCTATGCCCCGGATGCCGCGGGGGTGGCCCGAAACGTGCGCCGCCTGATCGAGGAGTCCGGCGCCGTCGGCATCAACCTCGAGGACTCGGTCGGCGCGCCGAAGGCTCCCCAGTTCGACATCCCGACCGCGGCCGCCCGGGTCTCCGCGGCCCGCACCGCCGCGGAAGCGACCGGGATCCCGCTCGTGATCAACGCGCGGGTGGACACCCTGGCCGGCGGCGGCGAGTGGGACGAGGCCGTCGCCCGCGCGAACGCCTACCTCGACGCGGGCGCCGATGTGATCTTCTTCCTCGGGCTGAACGACGAGAACAAGGTGAAGCGCGCCCTCGACGAGGTCAACGGCCGCATCTCGGTGATCGGGCATCCGGGCGCCGTGCCGCTGGCCCGCCTCGCCGAGCTCGGCGTCTCCCGGGTCAGCTTCGGTCCCGGCTCACTGGGTCTCACCCTCGCGGCCCTGCAGCGTTCCGCAGCGCAGCTCACCGCCCTCGGCGACTACCCCGCCGACCTCGCCTTCCCCTTCGCCCTTTAGGGCCGGCCCCGCACGCCGCGGCAGGCGGCAGCGCTCCAATTCCGCCTCTGCGCACCAGGCGTGCCGGGCGCGCAGCGGCGGAACTGGAGCGCTCGGCCAGCGGACGCGGCCGCAAGGCGATCGGGTGCAGACTCACCGGGAGGAATATCCTCGCTGTGCAGGCGCTGACCATCGCCTCCGGGCGAAAGGCCATCCATCATGAGATTCAGCATCCCCTTCACCGTGCTCCGCGGCATCCTGTTCGGCCTGCTGATCTTCGGCGCGGTTTCCTCCTTCGCTGGTGCGGTGATCGCAATCGCGGCCAACGGCGGCGGCATGCCCCTCTCCTACCTCGAGGGCAGTCCGTTCGACTCGTACCTCGTGCCAGGGCTCGTGCTCGGCCTCATCGTCGGCGGCACCCAGCTCGCCGGTGCGGTCGGTCTCGTGCTGCGCCGAAATTGGGCGCTCCTCGCCTCGGCCGTCGCCGGTTTCGGGATGCTCATCTGGATCTTCGTCGAGATCGCCGTGATCAGGCAATATTCTGTGCTGCAGACCGCATACTTCGCTCTCGGCGGCCTGGAGATCATCCTCGTGCTCGGCATGCTCGGCCTCGTTCCGAAGCTCGTGTCGGGCGCGGCGACGGAGATCGTCCGGCCCGGCACGCACGCGACCGACTAACGGATGCGAGTGGCCTCGTTGTGCTCGACCAGCAGCCAGGTCGCGCCCTCGTCGTCGGACACCCAGCCCTCCCAGGAGTAGGAGTCGTCCGTGATCGAGACGAAGTTCCAGCGGATCGGCCGGCCGTCGGTGCCCGTGCCGTCCTGGCGCAGGCCGTTGCGGTGCGGGGTGGCCACGAGGTGGCAGTACTCCCCGATCTTGGGCGCGAAGTAGCTGACCCGCCAGGCGCCGGCGTGCGGGTCGTAGACGCGCACGGCCATCGCCACGGTCTCGAAACCGCTCGGGTGCGTGTCACTGGCGACCACCTCGAGGTCCTGCACGGCGCGCCCGTCCAGGACGAATTCGACGATCCAGGTGAAGTCGCGTTCGCGCCACTCCCCGCTGGCCTCGTCGAGCCGTGAACCCTTGGCCGCCCAGCTGCCGACGAGCTGGCCGAACCGGCGCATCCGCCCGGGGTACTCGGGCGTCGGTCCCGGCGCGATGAGCGCCTCGGCGAAACGGGGCACGGATGTGATCATGAGCCGATTTTACCGGGCGCGTGTTGCATCCGTATGAACGGGCTGCTCCCCCTGGTCGAACTACTCCGTGGCGGTCGGGCTTGTCGAGACCGTGACGTCGGTGCGGTGGAAGTTGAGGAACGACCGGGACGCCGTCGGTCCGCGCTGGCCCTGGTAGCGGGAGCTGTACTCGCTCGAGCCGTAGGGCTTCTCTGCCGGCGAGCTCAGCCGGAAGAAGCACAGCTGGCCGATCTTCATGCCGGGCCACAGCTTGATCGGCAGTGTGGCGACGTTGCTCAGCTCGAGCGTGACGTGGCCGGTGAAGCCGGGGTCGATGAACCCGGCCGTGGAGTGCGTGAGCAGGCCGAGGCGGCCCAGGGAGCTCTTGCCCTCCAGCCGGGCGGCGATGTCGTCGGGCAGGCTCACCTTTTCGTAGGTGGCGCCGAGAACGAATTCGCCCGGGTGCAGGATGAACGGCTCGTCCCGGGGCGTCTCGATCAGCCGGGTGAGGTCCGGCTGGTCTTCTGCCGGGTCGATGTACGGATACTTGTGGTTGTCGAACAGGCGGAAGAAGCCGTCCAGGCGCACATCGATGCTCGACGGTTGGATCATGTCGGGCCGATACGGCTCCAGACGGATTCGTTCAGCGTCGATTTCAGCCTTGATATCGCGATCCGAGAGCAGCACGGTTCCAGCCTAACGGCGTGGAGTTGATATGCTGGCACGGTTCGGTGCGGGCTTACCCCTTCACCCGGCGCGCGGATGTAGTTCAATGGTAGAACTTCAGCTTCCCAAGCTGATAGCGCGGGTTCGATTCCCGTCATCCGCTCACAGTCCCACCGGCGCAATGAGCTCCGGGTCCCGCTTCTCCTCGTCGGGCACCCGCGCGTTGTTGACGCGGCGCGACACCGGGTGGCTCCTGATGTTGCCGGCCACCGCCAGTGACGACCGGTCGAGCAGGTCGAGCAGGGCACCGGGGTCGGCGACCTTGCCCGGCCGTAGCCACTCATCCCAGGCATCCCTGGTGAGGAAGGCGGGCATCCGGTCGTGGATGTCGCCGGAGGCGTCCCGGGCCTCCCTGGTGATCACCGCCATGCTGTGCGACCAGGTTCCGTCGTGCTCCTGCCGCCCGGCGTAGAGTCCGGCCGCTGCCAGGACGCCGTCGCCATGGATGAAGTGCGGTTGTTTGCCGTCGGGCAGGTCTTCCCATTCGTAATAGCCGGTCATCGGCACGATGCACCGCCGGGAGGTGAACGCGGCACGGAACATGCCGTTCGTGGCCACGGTCTCGAGGCGGGCGTTGATCGGGGCCGGGCGCCGGGCATTGGTCGTCGAGCCGGCCGGCGCGGCCTTCGTGCCGGCCGCCCAGGCCGGGGCCAGGCCCCAGGTGGCCCCGTCCACCTCGCGGGTGACGGTCTGGTCGTGCTCCCACTCGCGCACGACGGGGACGAGATCGGTCGGGGCGATGTTGTACGACGGCCGCCAGTCCCGGAAATCGCCGCCGGATGCGACGAACTCCCGGATCAGGTCGTCGGTGTCCTTGTCCATCGCGAAGCGTCCGCACATGCGCACAGGCTATTCCGCGACGCCCCGCGCGGCAATGGCGGCGTCCCGGAGGATCGCCACCACGCCCGCCGACTGCTGGACCTAGGACACAGCCGCGCGGAACGCTGAAACCGACCTCCCGGGCGAAGTCACCGGTGAGCGCGTCGACCCAACAGGAAGTATGAGATCGGGCCGACGAAGTTCACCGCGATGACCACCGCCCACACCGCCTTCTTCCCGTTGACGAGCTTCGCCGGCCGGTTCGCGAGGTCGGACCACGCCGCTGCTGCCAGGGCGAACTGCACCGCCGAGCCCACGATCGTCCCCGCCCGCTGGCTGCCGGTCAGGTCGCTCCACCGTTTTTTCGCCATGTCCAACTCCGTCTCGTCGTGATCGCGCCGTTAGCTGCCCTTGCGCATCTCCCGCTCGATGTCGGCGTCCGTGATGGCCCGGCGGTAGGACAGGCTCCAGGATTCCAGCACCAGCGCGACACCCCACCCGGCGAGTACCCAGCCGGGCCAGAAATAGCCCATGCCGACCGCCGCCCAGATGCCGATCAGGAACAGGTTGATGACAACATACGCCACAATGGTGTCGCCGAGCTTGCGACTGCGTTCGAGCCTCCTGCCCGCCCATTCCCGGTCCATTGCTGGCTGCGCCGAGGCGTCCTGACCGGGCACGAAGCCCGATTGGCCTGGTTCCGTGAATCCTGACATGTCCGCCACCTCCTGGTTGGCTGGTCAGCCCGATCGGGCCGGATGACGCGATCGCCCAGGGCACACGGTAGCCCCGCCGGCCCGCCGCCGCCACTGGGCGGAGGTCCCGCAACGGCAGGGCCGCGAAGCTGCGAAACTGGAGTCCGGCGTTGGCGCTGCCAACATTCTGGAGGCCCCTTGTCACCCGCACCCTTCGACCCGGCCGCTCTGCCGGCATCCGTTCGCCTGGAGACCGGCGAGGGCGGCCTGCCCGTCGTGCGGGTGGACGGCTCACGCGGTTCTGCCGAGCTGTACCTGCACGGCGCTCACCTGACCAGGTGGACGCCGGCCGACGGGCGGCCGGTGCTCTGGCTGAGCGCGGCCAGCCTGTTCACCGAGGCGAAGGCCATCCGCGGCGGAGTGCCGATCTGCTTCCCGTGGTTCGGCGCCAACCCGCTCGATCCGGGCGCCCCCGCGCACGGATTCGCCCGGTTGGCCGAGTGGGAGCTCGTCGCCGCGCGAGACGACGGCGAGACCGTGACCGTCTCCCTGCGGCTGGCAGACAGCCCGGCCACCCGCGCCACGGCCTGGCCGCACCGTTTCGAGGCGCTCTACACCGTGACCGTCGGCGCCCGGCTGACCCTCGCGCTGACGGTGACGAACCGGGACACGGATTCCGTCAGCTTCGAGGAGGCGCTGCACAGCTACCTGGCCGTGGACGACATCCGCGCCACCGAGGTCACCGGCCTCGAGGGTGCGCCCTACCTCGACCAGCTCGCCGGGATGTCGGTCGGGACCGAGACCGGCCCGGTGCGGTTCGGCGCCGAGACGGACCGGATCTACCTGGACACCCCCGCCGCCACGGCCGTGACCGAGGGCTCCGGGCGCACCGTTGGGATCACGACCCAGGGCTCGCACAGCACGATCGTCTGGAACCCGTGGATGGCCAAGGCCGCCTCGATGGGCGACTTCGGCGACGACGAGTGGACCGGGATGGTCTGCGTCGAATCGGCGAACGTGCGGGAGAACCGGGTGCGGCTCGAACCCGACCAGAGCCACACCCTCACGGCCGTGTTCGACGTCGCCGGCTGAGCCGCGCACACCCGTCGCCGGGACACCGCGTTCGGCTGAGTTGCGGAGAAAAGCACCCTCCCCCTTGAGCGGAAGGTGTGAGCGGAAGGTGCTTTCGCCGTGATTCACCTGCAGCGCGGGCTGGAGGCCCGGCTAGTCGCGGCTCAGCGGGCGGCGGGCACCTGGCCGAGCAGCCAGGCCACGACGTCGGCCGCACCCCAGCCCTCGGGATGCATGGTGCGGAGCAGACCGGCACCCTCGATGTCGTTGCCGAGGGTGAGCAGGGGCGACTCGACGTACCCGGTCTTGCGGGTCTGGCCCAGGCCGACCGTCGCGGTGAGCGCGTTGCAGAGGCAGGCTCGGCCGACCGTGTCCTCTGCGGCGCCGCCTTTGCGCACGTACATGTGCACCGGCTCGCTGGGGCAGCGGAAGCCGACGACGCCGTCCTTTCGCTGGTAGGGTTCGCGCAGGTAGCTGAGGTCGCAGAGCCGCACCCGATCGTCGTAGACGGCGGCCACGGAGAGCGTTCCCGGCAGTTGCGCGACCTTGAACGGGAAGCCGGTCGGCGAGGCCGCGGCATCCGTTCTGATCGACAGTTCGCCGTCGTCGAGCCGGTCGAGCACGGCATCACGGAGGGTGTCAGCGAGGCCGGACTCGCGGCTCAGCGCGAACAGCGTGCCGACCTGCACACCGGCCGCGCCGGCCCGGAGGGCCTCGGCCACGCGTTCGGGCTGGCCATAGCCGCCGGCGAGCCAGAACGGCAGGCCCAGGTCGGCGATCTTCTCGAGGTTGGCGTCGTCCCGGGGGCCGTAAATGGGCTGCTTGTCGTCGTCGAGGGTGAGCCGGCCGCGCGGCGGTGCATTGTGGCCGCCGGCCGTCGGGCCCTCGATGATGAAGCCGTCGGGGCGGATCTCCTCGTCCCTGGCCAGGTAGAACGCGAGCACGTGCGCGGCGACGATCGCGAGGAACTTCGGGCGTTTCAGGGAGGGGAGCGCCTCGCCGAGCAGGGCGACCGGGTCGACGCCGATGGTGTGCACGGTCTCCGAGCCGGAGACGTCGATGGTGACCCGGCCCTCCCTGCCCGCCGCGAACTCGTTCAGCAGGTGCGGGATCTCCCGCGGGATTCCCGCTCCCATCAGCACATAATCCACGCCTGCCAGCATCGCGCCCAAGGCCGCGGCGGGGGTGGCGAGTTGTACCTTCTCCATGTAATTGATGCCGACCAGGCCGGCATGGCCCTCCTTCGCCAGCCAGACCTCGACGAAGTTGCCCAGCACGCTCAGTTCCTGCTGATCCCGGGTGGGGTGCAGGGAGAGCTTGGGCACGGGCAGGTAGGAGCCTCCCGCGGGGCGGCCGTCGACCAGGAAGAACCGCTCCAGCACTCGCTCGGCGATGGCCGGCACCGGGAAGGCGGCGAGGGCCCGACGGATGTCGCCGGTCACGTCGCCGTCCTGCAGCCGCCGGGTGAGCACGGTGTCGAGCGCGATCCCGGACACGACGCCGAGCTGACCGGCCTGGGACACCGTGCGGGCGAGTTGCCATGAGGAGACGGCCATGCCCATGCCGCCCTGGATGAGGACCGGCAGTGTGGTTTCGAGCACGAGAACCTCCGTGGGTGTTGCCTGAGGCCCGCGAGTTCGGGGTTGCCGAGCCGGTTTCAGCTTAACTCAGGGCATATGCCCGACCAGGAGTGCAACGTCGCCGAAAACGGCGGGCGACGGCGTCCGCCCCGCGCCTCCCGCACCGGATTGTCACGTCTTCCAGACTTTTTGCAACTTCGACGTGACGAATCCGTCCCGGCTAACGTCTTAGTAATTGACCAAGCTGCGGTCGCCGCCCGTTCCGGGCGGGCAGGCCGAGAGAGACTGGAGTTCACCATCGTCGACACCACCGCATTCGAAGCCGCGGCAGCCACCGGCACCGGCAAGACCGTCATCGTGGACGGCGTAGTTGCGAAGATCGTCGGGATCGCGGCGCGGGAGGTTCCCGGGGTCTTCGCCCTCGGTGGCGGCGCCGGGCGCGCCCTCGGCGCTATCCGGGAGGCCATCAGCGGAACCGACCCGTCCCAGGGCGTGAGTATCACCGTCGATGAGACCCGCGTCGCCGTGGACATCTCCCTGGTCGTGGAGTACCCCCACGAACTGCAGAAGGTCGCCGATGAAGTGCGGGCCGCGATCACGACTGCGATCCACACGATCGTGGGCATGCAGGTGACCGCTGTCGACGTGACCGTCAAGGATGTCCACTACGCCGCGACCCCGGCCGACGAGCCCGAGACCCCGGCCGTCCAGGAGTAACCAACCCAAGCGAACCCGCTCGACCCGCGCTTCGGCGCCCCCACTCGTGTACTGACCCAGGGTCCACCGACCCGACTCCCCCACAAAAAAGAAGGACACACCCATGAGCTTCATCGGATTTCTGATTCTCGGACTTATCGCCGGCGCCATCGCAAAGGCGATCCTGCCGGGCCGTCAGGGCGGCGGCTGGTTCCTCACGCTGCTCCTCGGCGTTATCGGCGCGTTCCTCGGCGGCTGGCTCGGATCAATCATCTTCGGGGTCAACCTCGGCGACTTCTTCTCGATCTCGACCTGGCTGCTCGCCATCGCCGGATCGATCATCGTGCTTCTGGTCTACGGCGCCCTCGCCGGACGCCGCCGGGCCTGACCGGCACGAAGGCCACTCAGCCGAGAACGGGCGCACCAGTCATGGTGCGCCCGTTTTTTCGTGACCTCCGGGTGTCAGTCGGGTGTCAGTCGCCGGCTACATCGTGCAGATGATGCACCGGGTCGTGCAGGAAGTACCGACCCAGCGTCGCCACGGTGAACACGGCGCCGTCGCTTCGGCGCCCGGTGCGCCCCAGGTCGCCGACCGCGACGTGGGCGAACGCGTCGGCGACGGATGCCGCGGCCTCGGTGAGTTCCCGGGCCACGACGGCTGGTTCCTGCTGGTCGTACTGGTCGGCGACCGCCGTCGCGTCCTGGTCCCAATTCGGGAAGGCCGGGTCGACCTCGGTGAGCATCATCCGCAGGCGTGCCTCGAAGATGCGGAAGACGTCGCGGACATGGGCCGCGTACTCCAGGGCCGACCAGGTGTGGTCGTTCGGGCGCACCGCGACATCCGCGCGGTGCAACACCGGAATCCATCGGGCCGCGTTCCGGCGCACGAGCCGAGGGATGTCGTCGAAGTCGACCTCGGCTGCCGCGAAACCGCAGTCGGGGCACCGGGTCTCGAGCACCCAGGTCCAGTCCTTCGTGTCTGGGTCGATTGCCATGGGCAGATCCTACCCGGCCGGTGCCGGCGCAGCGGGAGGGGCGCACGCCGTGGCGGCGCGGATCGCTTCCGCAGCCTGCTCCTCGGTCCACGGCAAGGGTGTCGTCGGTGCGGGGGCCGGCGCAGAGTCCGCGGCGGGGGCGGCGGCACCTGCCCCGGTGCCTGCCGTGTCGTCAGCCGCAGGCACGGCCCACACGATGGCGGCGAGGCGCCGCGCCACGGCCTCGGCGAAACCGGCCCCGTCAGTCGAGTTGTTGAAGGCGACCACGATCGTGAGGCCGCTGGCCGGATCGGAGTACGCCGCCGAGATGAACCCGGGGATCGCCCCGGACCGCCCGCGGAGCGGACCGATCTGCTCGGCGCCGAGGCCGTAGCGGCGCCAGCCGGGCGCGTCGGCTCCTTCGGCCACCGTCGCCCACTGCGCCTTCGCCGTCGCGTCGGTGAGCAGGCTGCCCTCGGCGAGGGCGCTCACCCACTTCTTCTGATCGGCCAGGGTCGACACGGCGCCGGCCGCGGCACCGCCCATCGACGGCGACAGCTCGGTCACGGTGAGGACACTGTCGCAGACGGGGTGCCCGGCCGCGTCGAGCGCGGCGGTGAGCCCCTCGGGGTGTGAGCCGGGCAGGCCCAGCTCATTCGGGCCGGGCAGGCTCGTGCCGGTCATGCCCACCGGGTCGAGCACCAGGCTGCGGTAGAGAGACGACAGGTCCTGGTGGGCCGCCTCCTCGAGGGCCATCCCGAGCAGCACAACCCCGGTGTCGGACTGCGCCCAGACGCCACCGGGCAACCCCACGCGCGGAGACCCCATCCCGCTGGACACCACCTCCTGCGCCGGCCAGATCCGGGTCGGGTTCTTCACGAACTGCGGGAGCAGGTTCCGGGTGTAGTCGGCCAGGCCGGACGTGTTGCGGCACAACTGGCCGAGAGTGACTCCCTCGAGTCCCACCATCCGGTCGAGGTAGGTCGAGACCTGGTCGTCGAGCTTCACGATGCCCTCATCGACGAGCTTCGCCAGCACAGTGCAGGTCAGCGCGGTCGTGTTCGTGCCGATCCGGTAGGTCATGGCCGTGCCCATGGGAACGGCGTTCCCCGGCGCCGTGGTGCCGGGCGACACGACCCATTGCCCCGCCCACGGCGCCCAGACGCCGGCGAGGGCTCCGCTGGAGCCGGACTGGGTGATCGCTTCGGCGAGGGCTGCGTCCAGGCGGCCGGCGATCGCCGCCGGGAACGGGGCCTGCACCTGCGGGTGGCTGTCGCCGACGGCACCGGCCGTGCCCGTGCATCCGGAGAGCAGAAGGGCCGCGCTCACCGCGAGTGCGCTCACGGCGCATCGTCGGGGCGCCCTCCCAGCGTTCGTCATGACATCTCGACGTTCATTCCGTTACCCCCATCGGCTGCTGACCCCTCTACGAGGGAGTGTACTCAGGACCCGGATGCCGTGCGTGCATTGACCAAACCGAATCGCCCGGAACTCCGAATAGTTATCGTGCACGGATCGACCGTGACACCAAACAGGAGGTCTTCTCATGCGCACTTCACCCAACCGCCTCGTCGCCACGGTCTTCGGCGCTGTCTACCTGCTCGTCGGACTCCTCGGCTTCGCCGTGACCGGCGGCATCAGCTTCATCGCGACCGAGGGCGGCCTGCTCCTCGGCCTCTTCGCGGTCAACCCGCTGCACAACGTGGCCCACCTTCTGATCGGCGCGGCGCTCCTGATCGCCGGGCTGGCGAGTGTTCCCGCCGCGAAGGCCGTCAACACCACGATCGGAGCGGTCTACCTGCTGCTCGGCATCGTCGGCTTCTTCATCGCGAGCACCGCGCTGAACATCCTCGCGCTCAACACGCCGGACCACTTCCTGCACCTCGCCAGCGCCATCGTGCTGCTCGGCGCCGGCCTCGCAACCGACAAGGTCGTCAACCGCAGCCACGACCGCGCCGCCACGGCCTGATCGGCCACTGCCCGGCCCGCACCGCCGTCGTCAACGCCCGATCAACCGAAAGGCACGCCATGACCTCGATCAGCCGCCTCTGGCTCGCCTTCGCCGCGATGGGCGCCGGCACGATCCACCTCGCCGTCGGCGCGAGCGCCCCGGTGCTCCTCGCGATCGTCCTGGTCGGGTTCGGCGCCGCCGAACTCGGCTGGGGCGTCGTGACGCTGGTCCGCGGGCGGCTGGTCGCCACGGACCTGGCCCTGTTCGGCGCCCTCATCCCCGTCTTCGTGTGGGGAGCGACGGCGACGCTGGGCAGCGGGTTCGGGCTGCCCACCGGCGCCACGGGCCTCCCCCTCTTCCCGATGGTGGTGGCGTCGCTGTTCGGTCTCTTCATCGCCGCCGCCCTCGCCATCGGTCGCCGCGCGGCCGGTGGCGCGGGCACCGCCGAGCCCGGCGCCGGGCGACCTAATGCCGCGGCCTCCCCGCAGGGCTGGCGTTTCCTCGTCGCCCTCACGATCGGCGGGCTGTTGTTCTCCGGCCTGACCACGCCGGCCCTGGCCGCGACGGAGGCCGGAGCCCACGCCGTGGCGCACGGCTCGCACGGTCTCCCGGCGTCGACGTCCCCCACCCTCGACCCGACCGGCCACCAGCACTGACCCCGGGCATCCGTCGCCTCGCGGCGCAGGTTCGAGCTGGGGGCGCATGTTCGATCGTGCGCCCGCTTTCGCAACGTGCGCCGCGGCGCTCGTTCGTGACGCGCAGACCGGGCGGGCCGGTCAGGCGGGCAGGTCAGGCGGGCAGGTCAGGCGGGCAGGTCAGGCGGGCAGGTCAGGCGGGCAGGACCGGCAGGTCGCCGCGGGGACCGTTCATGAACCGCTGCACGTTCTCGTCCACGATGATGTCGCTCGGCCGCAGCGGCCGGGTGAGGTAGAGGCCGTCGAGGCTGGTCAGCCGGCTCAGGGCGACGTAGGTCTGACCTGGACTGAACACCCGCGCCCCGAGGTCCACGATCGCCCGCTCGTAGGTGGCCCCCTGCGACTTGTGGATGGTGACCGCCCAGGCCAACCGCAATGGGAACTGCGTGAACTCGGCCACGACGTCCTTGCTCAGTTTCTTGGTGGTGGCGTTGTAGGTGTACTTGAACTTCTCCCACACGGCGGGCTCCACCTCGTGGGTGACCCCGTCGATGTCCACGTAGACCGTCGAGTCGACCCGGGTGACGGTGCCGATGCTGCCGTTCACCCAGCGCGGACCGCCGTCCTGCGGGGAATCGTTGCGCAGGAACATGACCTGCGCGCCCACCTTCAGTTCGAGCACCTCGTCGGCCGGGAACGTGCGGCCGCCGAAATCGCCGGTGACGTCCGCTTTGGCGGTGAGGGCCTTCCCGGAGAGCCTCTTCAACGCGGCCGCATTGATCCGGTTCACGGAATCGTTCCGGGTCGCGAGGGTGATCACGCCCTCCGTCGGCGGCTTCCGCTCCCCCGCCGCGTTGAGCGCCCCGCCGATCTCCGGCGTGACCTGGCCGTGCCGGACCGCGTTGAGCATGAGCTTGAAGTCCGCGTCGCGCTGGCGGTGCACCTCACTGAGCTCGAAGATGCGCAGGTCGGCGTCCCGCCAGACCTTGGCGTCGAAGAACCACATCGACCGGTAGGTGTCGGCGAAGTAGGCGCGCTCGTCGGAGTCCCCCGGGACCGGGGCAAGCTGGTACGGGTCGCCGAAGAGCACGATCTGGGCCCCGCCGAAGGTGTCATTGGGCCGTTGGCGGGCCTGGCGCAGGCTGCGGTCGATCGCATCCATCAGGTCGGCGTTGACCATGGACACCTCGTCGATGACCACGGTGTCGATCGTGTTGAGCAGCTTGCGCAGCTGGTCGTTCTGGTCGATCGGGTGATCGGCGATCACCCCGATCGGCAGCCGGAACAGCGAGTGGATGGTCTGGCCGCCCACATTGAGGGCGGCGACGCCGGTGGGCGCCGCGATGACGATCTGCTTGCTGGTGTTCCAGGAGAGGTGGTTCAGCAGCGTGGACTTTCCCGTTCCGGCCCGGCCGGTGACGAAGACGTTCTGGCGGGTGCCCTCGATCGCCTGGAACACCTCGGCTTGTTCGCGCGACAGCGGGATCTCGGACACGTGGGACGCTTTCGATGGGTGCGGGAGGGACATTCCACTGTATCCGCTGTCCTGCGACCGGCGGCCGTCACCACCCGGCTTGTGCACTCCGGCTGAGCGGGTGCCTGCCCGTGGACCCGCGCCATGGGAGGATATGGACGTGAGCAATGGGGACGGCACGGGCCGTGGCAGCCGGCGACGCGCCATCCTCGCCATGGTCGTGATTGCCGCCCTGCTCTGTGCCGCCTTCGCGGCCGCGATCGGTTCGCTCAACCGCGACCTGTACAGCGCCGGCGGTTTCGTGCGCCAGTACCTCGAGGCCATCGCCCGGCACGACACGACCAGTGCGCTCCAGTTGCCCGGGGTCGAACTCACGGATAAGGCGCTCAAGGCCGCCAAACTGCCCCAGAACCTGCCGGCCACCCTGCTGCGACCGGCGGTGCTCGGCGCGCTCACCGACATCCACCTGACCAGTGACACCGAGGACGAACCGGGCAAGCACACCGTCGTCTACGGTTTCCGCCTCGACGGCAAGCCCGCCTCGATGGCGTTCAGCGTCGCCCACACCGGCACCTTCGCCGGGGTTTTCGACAGTTGGCGCTTCAACGCCAGCCCGCTCGCCGTGTTGCAGGTCACGGTGCTGCACGAGGCGTCCTTCACGGTCAACGGCCTGACCCTCGACACCCGGGCACACGCAGCGGCCGACGCCCCGGCCACCTTCTCGAACCAGGCCGCGTACCTCGCGTTCGCGCCCGCGCTGTACTCCGTCGGACACTCGTCGAACCTGCTCACCGCCCCGGCCCAGCAGATCGCGGTCACGAAGAACGGGGCCGCGGATGTCACGGTCGACGCCGAACCGAACAAGCTGTTCCTCGATCAGGTGCAGACCGAGCTGAACGGCTTCCTCGACGCCTGCACCACACAGCAGGTGCTCCAGCCGTCGAACTGCCCCTTCGGCATCGAGATCAACGACCGGGTCAAAGGCGTTCCGGTCTGGACGATCGCGGCCTACCCGGTGGTGGCCCTGACCGCGGGAACAACCACCTTCGAGATGGCCGACACCACCGGCCAGGCCCACATCGTCGTCGAGGTGCAGTCCCTGTTCGACGGCGACGTCGAGACCCGCGACGAGGACGTCCCGTTCGCGGTCGCGCTGAGCGTGACCGTCCGGCCCGACGGATCGCTGGCGATCCAGCTGCACTGACTCGTTCAGCCCGCCGTTCAGCCCGCCGGCCCGTTCAACCCGCCGGCCCGTTCAGCCCAGCCGGTCGCGGGAGGCCAGGGCGGCCAACTGGTCGTTGTACCGCTTCAACTCCGCCTCGCCGGTGCGGTCCGCGTTGCGGTCGGTGCGCCGGGATTCCTTCTCATCACTGCGGCTCCACTGGATGGCGACGGCGATGGCCAGGGCGATCGTCGGGATCTCGCCGACGCTCCACGCGATGCCGCCGCCCATCTGCTGGTCGGCAATGCCACTGAGGCCCCAGTCCCGTCCCATCGCGCCATACCAGTCGGCCAGCAGGAGCCCGGTGCCGGTCATCAGGGTCACCCCGAAGAAGGCGTGGAACGCCATCGTCCCGAGCAGCAGGAGCAGCCGGCCGGCATACGGCAGTCGGTAGGGCACCGGGTCGATCCCGATCAGCGACTGCACGAACAGGTACCCGGTGATCAGGAAGTGCACCACCATCCACTCGTGGCCGATGTGGTCGGTCGTCGCCCAGCTGAACAGGGAAGAGTAGTAGAACACCCACAACGACCCGGCCCAGAGTCCGGCGGCGACGAGCGGGTTCGCCAGGATGCCCGCATAGCGGGAGTGCACGGCCAGCAGGATCCACTCGCGCGGGCCCCGGCTGCCGTCCTGACGCTTGCGGATGGCCCTGGCGGCGAGCGTCACGGGCGCTCCGGGCACGAGGAACACCGGCACGAGCATCGTCAGCGCCATATGCATGAGCATGTGCGACGAGAACAGGTAGCTCGCGTAGAGGTTGGCCCCGCCGTTGGTGATGTAGAAAAGGATGAGCATGCCGATGACCCAGAGCACGGTGCGGTAGACCGGCCACTTGTCGCCGCGGCGCCGCAGGCGGGCCACGCCCGCGAGGTAGAAGAAGATCCCGAACGCGCAGAACAACACCCAGGCCAGGTCGAACCTCCACTCGGTGAAATACCGGCCGAAGGTGAGTTCCGGCGGAAGCACCTCCCCCGTCAGGATCTGGGCGGGGGTCGCGGTCGGCACCGACGTCGCCACGATCTGCGCCACCGGGGTGGCCGTGCGCGCCAGCGCCGCGGCGACGCCGGAGGCCAGGCCCATGAAGCCCAGTTCGGCCACGACAAGCCACCAGAACCAGGTGCGCGACCGGTCGTCGCCCGGCTGCGCGCTCCGTTGCATCCGGGCCACCAGGAAGCGGCGCTGCAGCACCCCGAACCCGCCGAGGGCGATCAGCGCGATCACCTTGACCAGCACGAGAATGCCATAGCCCGTGAGCAGCCGCTCCCAGGTTCCGATGCGGAGCTCGGCGCTGACATAGCCGGTGGCCGCGACGACGATGAAGCAGACCATGGCCAGTGAGGAATACCGGCCGATCACGACGCCGATCCGACTCCCGACCAAGTGTTTGCGGAGCACGACGATGGTGAGCAGGCCGCCGAGCCAGACGGCCGCGAAGACGAGATGCAGGCCAAGGGCGGTGATGGCGACGTCGTGCCCCTCCGCGCCGGCCGCGTGCCCCTGCAACGCCATGGGCACGAGCGCCCCGACGGCGAGGGCCGCCACGAACACCAGCGCGGTCTGGTTCCGCACCGCGAAGCAGAGCACCGTGACGCCCGCCGCGATGAGCGTCGTGCCGAGCCAGGCCTGGCCGAGTTCGATCTCACTGAAGAACTGCCCGGCGGTCGCACTGAACCGGTCGTCGAAGCTGAGCGGCACATTGGTCACCTGCAGGAAGGTAAGGAAGCCGGTCAGCGCAGCGGCCACCGTGAGCAGGGCGGCGGATGCCGCGGCGAAGTCGATCGCCGTGTTGAATTCCGGCTCCCGCGGGCTCAGCGCGAAACAGGTGAGCACGAGCGCACCGATGGTTCCGGCCGCACCGAGGTTGACGAGCAGTTTGGCCAGCGGAAGACCCCACCGCACGACGGGACCCGGGTCGGCGAGCAGCTGTCCGGTGGCGCCGCCGCCGTACGCGAGAGCGACCAGGGCCGACAGCACGGCCGCGATCAGGAGGACCGCCGGACCGGAGATGCGCAGGAGACGAGTCACTGACTCAGCCTATCCGCGCCCACCTGTGCCGAACGCCCAGACCTCCCTCACTCACACCAGGGAGGTTAAACACAGGGGGCGTCGACCGAAGTCGACGCCCCCTGCACGAAAGCGAGACTACTTTGCGGCGGCCTTCAGCTTGCTGCCGGCGGTCAGCTTGACACGGTGGCCCGCGGCGATGGCGATCTCTTCACCGGTCTGCGGGTTGCGGCCCGTGCGCGCTGCGGTAGCGGTGCGCTCGACTCCGAGCCAACCCGGGATCGTGACCTTGCCGTCGTTTGCAACGGTGTCGGCGAGGGTTGCGAAGAAAGCGTTCAGAACGCCGTCGACGGCAGCCTGGCTCTGGCCAGAGTCTGCGGCAACCTTGGCAACGAGCTCGGTCTTGTTCAGCGACTTGTCAGCCATTGAGTGTCCTCCTCGGACCTTTGTCTGTAAAAACAGGTTTTCACGTAAATGCGGGCGACGCCCTGAGAGCGACCCCGTTGGTCGGTTCGACCGCGTTGAATCTAACAGAGTTCCGCGAAAAACCGCGGATTTACGGCGTTTTGAGACGCATTCACCCCCGGAAGCGGCTCATTTTGCGCTCTCCGCGCAAAACAAAGGGGATGCCGACCGAAGTCGACATCCCCTTCACTGTTCAAAACCTGGGTCTCGAACCGGAATCAGGCGGTATTACCAGCTGGACTTGGTGATCCCGGGCAGTTCGCCCCGGTGAGCCATGTCGCGGAAACGAACGCGCGAGATCCCGAACTTGCTGAGGTGTCCGCGTGGACGGCCGTCGACCGCGTCGCGGTTGCGCAGGCGAACCGGCGACGCGTTGCGGGGCAGCTTCTGCAGGCCGAGGCGAGCCGCTTCACGCGACTCGTCGGTGCCGGCCGGGTCAACGAGGGCCTTCTTCAGTTCAAGGCGCTTCGCCGCGTAGCGCTCGACGATAACCTTGCGCTGGTTGTTCTTGGCAATCATGCTCTTCTTCGCCATTTTTAGCGCTCCTCACGGAAGTCAACGTGCTTGCGCACTACGGGGTCGTACTTCTTGAGCACGAGACGGTCGGGGTCATTGCGGCGGTTCTTCTTGGTCACATAGGTGTAACCGGTTCCGGCCGTCGAACGAAGCTTGATGATCGGGCGGACGTCATGCTGCTTGGCCATTAGATTTTCTCCCCACGGGCGAGAAGGTCCTTGACGACCGACTCGATGCCACGAGCATCGATTACCTTGATGCCCTTGACCGAGAGGGTCAGGGTCACGTTACGGCGAAGCGACGGTACGTAGTACTTTTTGGTCTGAACGTTCGGGTCGAAGCGACGCTTGGTGCGTCGGTGCGAGTGCGAAATGTTGTGTCCAAAGCCGGGAACGGCTCCGGTCACCTGGCAGGTAGCTGCCATGGTTCTCCTCCAATACCGAAGGGCGAATGCCCTTCCCAAGATCTCTTGTCGGCCGAAACGCAGGCGATTCCCGGTGAACCGGGAGCCCGTGACACGGCAGTGCACGCACAGATATGCGCAGCAACGTCCAACACTACGGGCACGGCCGCCGATCCGCAAACCGGTACCGCTCCCGGGCCGGGTGGCCCGGTTCAGGGCGACGGCAGGTCAGGCGGTGACGGATGCCGCGGTGCAGGCGGCGCAGACTCCGAAGATGTCGATCACGTGCGCCGCCTGGCTGAAGCCGTGCTCGGCGGCCACGTTCGTCGCCCAGTTCTCGACGGCATCCACTTCGATTTCGATAGTGAGGCCGCACCGGCGGCAGATCAGGTGGTGGTGATGGTCGGTGGTGCTGCACGCGCGGTACAGGCTCTCCCCCTCCGGGGACTGCAGGGAGTCGGCCTCGCCCTCGAGGGCCAGGTCGGCCAGGGCCCGGTAGACCGTGGCGAGGCCGATCGGCGACCCGGTGGAGTGCAGCCGGGAATGCAGGCCCTGGGCACTCACGAAGCCCTCGGTGTCGCCGAGTGCCGTACGCACGGCCTCCCGCTGCCAGGTGTTTCGCTTCACGGTCTCAACCTCATGGTCTCAACCGTAACCGCGCCCGGCCGAGGGAGCGCACACCGAGGGCGGCCAGGAAGAATGCGGCGGCGGTGAGGGCGATGGCGGGCCCGGCCGCGATATCCAGCCCTCGGGACAGCAGCACCCCGCTGATGCCGGCGACGGCGCCGAGCACCGGGGCGGCAAGGAAGATCTGTGTCGTCGTGCGGGCCAGCAGGCGTGTCGCGGCGGCCGGCGCCGCGATCAGCGCGATGGCGAGAATGGCGCCGACGGCCGGCATGGCCGTGACGACGGTCGCGGTGATCAGCGCGAGGCTGAGGAGCTCGATCGGCCATTCCCGGTAGCCCGCCGCCCGGTATCCGGTGCGATCGAAGGTCGAGAACAGGATCTCCTTGCCGAGGAAGACGACGACGAGCACGGCGACCACGAGCACCCCGCCGGCCAGCGCGACATCCGCCGTCGCCACGGTGAGGATCGACCCGACCAGGAAGGAGTCGACGTGCACCGGCAGGGCGGGGTTCAGCGATTGCAGGAGCACCCCGAACGCGAAACCGGCGGTCAGCACGATCCCGGAGGCGACCTGGCTCCCCTGCCGGCGCACCCGTCCGATCAGCGTCATCACGCCCACGATCGCGATGCTGGCAAGAAATGCCCCCAACGGAATACTCTGGCCGAGGACGGCCGCCGCCACCGCGCCGGGAAAGGTCGCATGAGTCAGGGCCTGGGCGAAGAAGGTGCGCCGGCGCAGGATGACCAGCGCGCCGACCAGTCCGCAGAGCGCCCCGATCACCGCGGCGGCCAGCAGTGCCTTCTCGAAGTAGCCCATCAACGGGCCACCCGCGCACGTCTCAGCCGGTCGACGGCGAGCCGCCCCACGAGTGCGAGGAAGTACGCGGCCACCAGCACGAGCACGACGGTCGCGCCGCTGGGCAGGTCGATCCCGGCGCTGACGGATGCCGCATAGCCCAGCGTGAGCCCCAGCCAGGCCCCGACGGCGGCGACCGTCGCAGCGATCGGGAAGAGCAGCCAGAGCCGGTTCGTGGCCAGCCGGGCCACGGCACCGGGGACGATCAGCACGGCCAGCACGAGCAGCGTCCCGACGGCGCTCGATGCGGCCACCACCACGAGGGCGATCGCGACGTTGAGGAGCACGTCCAGGAGGAGCGGGTGGAAGCCGACCGCGGCGAAGCCGGTGCGGTCGAACGCCCGGAAGACCTGTTCCTTGAGGGTGACGGCCACAATGGAAAGCGCTGCCGCGCAGATGACCACGGTCTGGATCACCTCGACCGGGCTCACCGTGAGGAGGCGCCCGAACAAGAGCTGTTCGAGCTGGCCGACGTAGTTCGTCTCCCGCGACACCACGATGACGCCGATGCTGAACATGGCGGTGAAGACGATCGCGATCGCGGCGTCGATGGCCACGGCCCGGCGCGCGATCAGGGCGAGCACGACGGCCGTGAGCACGGCGGCGACCATGGCGCCGGCGAAGAGACCTTCCCGGCCTCCCCAGACGAAACCGATGGCGATGCCGGGGAAGACGGCATGGGTGAGCCCGTCGCTGATGAATTCGAGTCCGCGAAGGTTCACGAGCACCCCGACCACTCCGGCGACCAGGCTGAGCACGAGCAGGAGCACGAGGGCGCGGGCCATGAACGGCAGCGTGAATGCGTCGAACAGGGCGCCGGGGATGTCCAACTCAGTGACCGGTGTGGCCGGGGACGACAACGGTGTGCTCGTCCATTTCGACGCCGACGGCCTTGAACGTGCGCTGCACGTTTTCCAGGCTCAGCACCTGCTCCGTCGGCCCGAAGGCCACCTGGCTGCCGTTGAGCAGGAGGACGTCTTCGCAGACTTCGCGGGCAAGTCCGAGGTCGTGGGTGGAGACGAGGACGGCCACGCCGTCGCTCTTCAGCCGTTTGACCGTGTCGACCAGCGCCGCCCGGTTCTCCTGGTCGAGGCCGTTGAACGGTTCGTCGAGCAGCAGCAGGCGCGGCCCGGAGGCGATGGCCCGGGCGAGCAGGCCCCGTTGCTGCTGGCCGCCGGAGAGCTCGCCGAAACGGGTCTTCGCGAGGTGGCCGAGACCGACGGCGTCGAGCGCTTTCGCCGCCAGGGCACGGTCGCGTTTGCCGGGCAACCGGAGCCAGCCGAGCGTGCGGTAGCGGCCCATCAGCACCACCTGCCCGAGGGTGACCGGGAATTCGGGGTCGAGCTCGTCGGTCTGCGGCACATAGCCGATCGTGCCGGTCGGGGCCGGCGACTCCCCGAGCACCTCGACGGTGCCGGCGACCCGGGTGATCAGGCCGAGGATGCCCTTGAGCAGGGTGGACTTGCCGGAGCCGTTGGGGCCGATCAGGGCCACAGCCTCGCCGGCTGCCAGCGCGAAGCTGATGTCTTCCAGGGCCGGCTTCTGCCCGTAGGAGAAGGATGCGCCGGCCACCCTGAGGGCGGCGGTGGGCGTCCCGCCCAGCTGAGAATCGTTCTCGTTCACGAGTCCACTATTGCAGGTCGGCCGGGATCGCGGAGGGGGTGACTCCCCACGACCGGAGGATCAGTCGCACGTTGTGCAGTTGGGACGCGATGTAGGAGGCGCCGTCGCTCCCGGCCGGGCCGAGGGAGTCGCCGTAGAGGGCGTTCGCGCCGGAGTAGACGGCGACGCCGGCCTGGGTGGCGATGGTGTCCGCGGCCTTCGGGCTGATCGAGGCCTCGGAGAACACCGCCTTCACTCCGGTGGCCTTGATGGCGGCGACCAGCCGGTCGATGGCGGCGGCGCTCGGCTCGGCGTTGTCGTCGAAGCTCGGGATGACGCTGCCGACGTAGGTGATGCCGTAGGCGGTCGTGAAGTAGCCGAAGGCGTCGTGGTTGCTCACGAGCAGGCGCTGGCCGGCCGGGACCTGGTCGACATTGGCCCGGATCCACGCGTCGAGTTCTGCCAGCTTGGCCCCGTAGGCGGCCGCGTTGGCGGCGAACGCGTCGGCGTGGCGCGGTGAGGCCGCGCCGAGCCCCGTCTCGATGGTGCGCACCATGGCCTCGGCGTTGGCCACGTCGGTCCAGATGTGCGGGTTCCCGCCGGCGTTGTCCTGGGCGGCGTCGCCGCGGGGCGCCGTCTCATCGTTGCCCGCGGCATCCGCGGCGATGGTGATGCCGGTGTCGGATTCGATCGTGACTCCATGGAAGCCGGAGGCGTCGATCGCGTCGGTGAGCCATTCCTCGAGGCCGACGCCGTTGATCACGAGCACGTCGGCGCGGCCGAGGGCGGTGAGGTCGGCGGCCGAGGGGTCGTAGGCGTGGGCGCTCTGGTTGGGCTGCACCAGCTGGGTCAGACTGACCCCGCTGGTGTCCCCCACCACGTTGCGGGTGAGATCGGCGACCTGGGTCGTCGTTGCCACAACCGTGAGTTCACCCGACGAGCCGCCGGAACCGCCGGCCGACCCGGACGTCGCTGCCGAGCATCCGCTGAGCGCGAGCGCGGCCGCGACCAGGATCGCTGGCAGGACGAGTTTCGAGGTGGTCACACCGTCAACGATATGCCTATTGATAATGAGTGTCAAAACCATTAGGTGTGCGCGCCGCGTCCCGTCCAACGATCGGCGCCGCAACTGTTGCCGCTACGGACAACTGTTGCTCGTGCGCGCGCCACCCTTGTCAGCGGGCCGTGCGGACGCCCGGGGGGGGGTGAGCCGTCGGGCCTAGACGACTCCGGAAGTTCCGAGGAGCGAGCCGATGGCAAACGTCACAAAGAGGGCTGCGGCGCCGCCGAGGACCACCCGAGCGATCGCGCGGGGTTTCGGGCTGCCGCCGAGGTGGGCGCCCGTCGCCCCGAGGGCAGCCAGCGCGATCAGGACGGCGGCGAAGGTCACCGGGACCCTCACGGTCTCCGGCAGCAGCAGGATCGCCAGGAACGGCAGGAGCGCGCCGAGCGTGAAGGCCATGGCGGAGACCCAGGCGGCGTGCCAGGCGCTCACGACGTCGTCCTCCGCAATGTTGTGCTCCGCGAGAAGATGGGCCCGAACGGGGTCGATCGTGGTGAATTCCACGGCGACCTGCCGGGCGGTGGCGGGGGCGAGGCCCTGGTTCTCGTAGAGTCTGGCGAGTTCCTCGAGCTCGCCGACCGGATCGGCGAGGAGTTCCCTCTTCTCGCGCGCGATGAGGGTGCGCTGGCTGTCGCTCTGGCTGCTCACCGAGACATATTCCCCGAGGGCCATGGAGATGGCGCCGCCGACGAGGCCGGCGGTACCGGCCGCGGCGATCGCGGCGGTCGAGTGGGTTGCCCCCGCGACTCCGACGACGAGCGCTGCGACGGAGACGATGCCGTCGTTGGCGCCGAGCACCCCGGCGCGGAGCCAGTTCAGGCGGCCGGCATGGCTCTCGGCAGGCTTCCGGTCGTCGGCTGCGGTGTCGACCGAGGGAGTGACCGGGGCGATTCTGGCGGGGGCGATGGAGGTCATGTGAACATCAGAACACACGGAATCGAAGGCCGCCAGCGTGGAAAGCCTTACCTCACCAGCGCGTTAAAGAGGTGGTGAGGTGAGGCTTCCCAAAGTTCAGGCTCGTTATTCGAGGAGGAGGGCCGGTTCCTCGATGATGCTCGCGACGTCGGCCAGGAAGCGGCTGGCGACGTCTCCGTCGACGACCCGGTGGTCGAAGCTCGCCCCGATGGTGGTGACCTGGCGCACCCGTACCTCGCCGTCGACGACCCACGGCTTGGGCTTGATCGTGCCGAGGGCGACGATGCCGGCCTCGCCGGAGTTGAGGATGGGAGTGCCCGTGTCCATCCCGAACACGCCGATGTTGGTGATCGTGATCGTGCCGCCCGACATGTCCGCCGGGGTGGTCTTGCCGTCGCGCGCGGTCATCGTGAGGCGCTCGAGCGCACCCGCCAGCTCGAGCAGGCTCATGTCCTGCGCCTCTTTCACATTGGGCACGATCAGGCCCCGCGGGGTCGCCGCCGCGATGCCGAGGTTGACGTAGTGCTTGATGATGATCTCCTCGTCGGTGAAGATCGAGTTGACCGTGGGATTGCGGCGCACCGCCCAGATCATGGCCTTGGCCATGATCAGCATGGGGGAGACCCGCACGCCGGCGAAGTCGGTGGAGGCCTTGAGCCGTTTGACGAATTCCATCGTGCGGGTGGCGTCCACGTCGACGAACAGGCTCACGTGCGGTGCGCTGAACGCGCTGGAGACCATGGCCTGGGCGATGGCCTTGCGCACGCCTTTGACGGGGATGTGCTCCTCACGGTCGCTCGGCCACTCGGGCGTCTGGATGTTGCGGAAGACGCTGGCCTGGGTGGCGGCGCGCAGCACGTCCTCCCGGGTCACGTCGCCGACCGGGCCGGTCGCCTCGACCAGCGCGAGGTCGACGCCGAGGTCTTTGGCGAGCTTGCGGATGGGCGGCTTGGCGATGACCGGTCCGGCGGATGCCGCGCGGGGCAGCTGGGGGAGCGGCGCTGCCGCGGGCCGCGGGGCGGCGACGGGCGGCGGCGCGATCGACTCGTGGGCGACGGGGGTGCCGCCGTGGCGCTGGCGCCTGGTGGGCATGGTGGCGGTGGCGCCGCGGCCGACGAGCACGGCGCCGGGCTTTTCGGCCGGTTCGTCGGTGATGGTGGAACCGGCATCTGCTGCCGCGCCGGCCAGCTCGTTCTCGGTGGCATCTGCCGGGGCGCCGGGCGCGACCGGGGGAACGGACGCCGCGGCATCGGCTGCGGAGTCGGAGACGATCGTGATGATCACGGTCCCGACGTCGACCGTCGTTCCGGGCTGGACGAGGATCTCGCCGACCACGCCGATGTAGGGGGAGGGCAGTTCGACGAGGGACTTGGCCGTCTCGATCTCGACCAGCACCTGGTTGATCGCGACGGTGTCGCCCGGCGCCACCTTCCACTCGACGATTTCGGCCTCGGTGAGACCCTCGCCGACATCCGGCAGTGTGAACTTCGACACGCTCATGGAGTGCGCTCCTTGCGATTGGTGAGGGAGGGGAGCATGCAGGGCATATTCAGTAGGCGAGGGCGCGGTCGACGGCCTCGAGCACCCGGTCCGGGCTTGGGAGGAAGTGCGTCTCCACGGCGGCGGGCGGGAACGGGGTGTCGAAGCCGGAGACGCGCAGCACGGGGGCCTCGAGCAGGTAGAACGCCTTCTCCATCACGGTGGCGGCGATCTCCGACCCGACGCTGACGAAGCCGTGCGCCTCCTGGGCGACGACGAGGTGGCCCGTCTTCTCCACCGAGGCGAGGATCGGCCCGTAGTCGACGGGGGAGATCGAGCGAAGGTCGATGACCTCGATGCTGATGCCCTCCGCGGCGGCGAGCTCGGCGGCCTGGAGCAGCACACTGACCATGGCGCCGTGGCCGAGCACGGTGACATCCGTGCCGGTGCGCACAACCCGGCTGGCGTGGAGAGGGGTGCCGCTGGTTCCCAGGTTCACCTCGCCCTTGGGCCAGTAGCGGCTCTTGGGCTCGAAGAAGATGATCGGGTCGTCGGAGGCGATGGCCTCCTGCATCATCCAGTAGGCGTCATGCGGGTTGGACGGGCTGACCACCCGCAGGCCCGGCGTGTGCGCGAAGTAGGCCTCCGGGCTCTCCTGGTGGTGTTCGATCGAGCCGATGTGGCCGCCGTAGGGGATGCGGATCACGACGGGCATGATCACCTGTCCCTCGTGCCGGTTGCGCATGCGGGAGAGCTGGCTGGTGATCTGGTCGAAGCCGGGGAACACGAAACCGTCGAACTGGATCTCGCAGACCGGGCGGAATCCGCGCAGCGCGAGGCCGATCGCGGTGCCGATGATGCCGGACTCCGCCAGCGGGGTGTCCAGCACGCGCTTGTCGCCGAATTCGGCGTACAGGCCCTCCGTCACCCGGAAGACGCCGCCGAGCGGGCCGATGTCCTCGCCCATCAGAAGCACCTTCGGGTTGTCCTGCATCGCCTTGCGCAGCCCGGCGTTCAGGGCCTTGGTCATCGGCAGGCTGGCCGTCTCCGGGCCGACCGGGGTCACTGCGGTTCCCGACGCCGGTGCGGCGTGCGCGGAGGCCGAAACGATCGTGTCGCTCATGCGTCGCCTCCTTCGAAGGATGCTTCATAGCGCCCCAGCCAGGCCTCTTGCTCCTGCACCCGCGGGTGGGGTTCGGCGTACACGTTGTCGAAGATCACGTTCTTCTCCGGCGAGTGGATCTCCAGGGCGCGCCGGCGCACGTCGGCGGCGTTGTCCTCCGCCTCCTCGTCGACGGCGTCGAGGAATTCCTGTTCGACGCCGAGTCCCTGCAGGTAGGCGCGGAACCGCACGATCGGGTCCCTGGCCACCCAGTAGGCGAGTTCGTCGGGGTCGCGGTACTTGGTGGGGTCGTCGGCCGTGGTGTGTGCGCCCACCCGGTAGGTGAGGGCCTCGATCAGGGCCGGACCCTTGCCGGCACGCGCGTCGTCGAGGTGCTTGGCGGTCACCGCGTAGCTGGCGAGCACGTCGTTGCCGTCGACCTGGGTTCCCGGGATGCCGAATCCGCCGGCCCGCAGGTACAGCGGGGTGCGCGACTGGCGTGTCACCGGCACGGAGATGGCCCAGTGGTTGTTCTGCAGGAAGAACACCTGCGGGGTCTGGTAGCTGGCCGCGAAGACGAGGGCCTCGTTGGCGTCGCCCTGGGAGGATGCACCGTCGCCGTAGTAGACGATGACGGCCTGGTCGGTCTCCGGGTTGCCGGTCGCCGTCGAGCCGTCCAACTGCATTCCCATTGCGTAGCCCGTGGCGTGCAGGGTCTGCGAGGCGAGCACGAGCGTGTACAGGTGGAAGTTGCCGTGGTCCTCGGGAGTCCAGCCGCCGAGGGTGACCCCGCGCAGCATCCGGAGGATGTCGACCAGGTCGAGGCCGCGGATCATGCCGACGACGTGCTCCCGGTAGGACGGGAAGATGTGGTCCTGCGGGCGGGTGGCGTAGGCGGATCCGACCTGGGCGGCCTCCTGGCCGTGGCTGGGCACCCAGAGGGCGAGCTGCCCCTGGCGCTGCAGGTTGGCCGCCTCCTTGTCGAACCGGCGGATGACGACCATGTCCCGGTAGAACCGGCGGTGGTCGGCCTCGGTGAGCCGGTCGAGGTAGGGCAGGAACTCTGCCGCGGCCTCGCTGGGCGCGAAGACACCGGCGGGGGAGAGCAATTGCACCGTTGGCGAGGCGTTCGGGGTCGCTGACACCGTCCTAACCTATCCGCCGGGCCGGATGCCCCGTTGGTAGATCATCGACAATGTCTGCGCACATGCATACGAGCTTTTCCACAGATTCTTCCTCGCCGATCGAGATCCGGATGCCTTCCGGCGGGAACGGACGCACGACCAGTCCGACGGCGGACAGGACGTCGGCGATGTCGGTGGTTTCCTCGCCGGCGGGCAGCCAGACGAAGTTGCCCTGGGGTGCGGGGATGTTCCAGCCCTGCTCGGTGAGCGCCCGCCAGGCCGCGTCCCGGCGTTCCGTGATGGTGCGCACCCGCCGCAACAGCTGGTCGGATGCCGCGAGGGAGGCGATGGCGGCGGCGGCGGCGACTCCGGTGACCGACAGGGGGATCGCGGTGGCGCGGGCGGCGTCGAGGATCGGCACCGGACCCAGCGCGTAGCCGACCCGCAGGCCGGCCAGGCCGTACGCCTTCGAGAAGGTGCGCAGCAGGACGAGGTTCGGGTAGCGCTTCAACAGCGGCAGGCCGATGACCGCCTCGGGGTCGGTGACGAATTCGGCATAGGCCTCGTCGAGCAGGACCAGGAGGTTGTTCGGCACAACGGCCATGAACGCCTCGAACTCGTCCGAGGTGACGATGGTGCCGGTGGGGTTGTTCGGGCTGCAGACGATGACGACGCGGGTGCGCTCGGTGATCCGGGCGGCCATCTCCGGCAGGTCGTGCCCGTGGTCGTCCCGGTTCGGCACGCGCACACTGGTCGCGCCGGCGACGGTGACGAGGCTGGGGTAGGCCTCGAAGGACCGCCAGGAGTACAGCACCTCGTCGCCGGGCCCGGCCGCCGCGAGGATGAACTGCGCCAGCAGGGCAACCGATCCGGCGCCGACGTGGACCTCGTCGACACCGACCTCGTACTTCGCGGCGAGACGCTCACGTAGGGCGAGGGCCGAGGCATCCGGGTACCGGTTGTAGGCGGTCTCGGCGCTGACGGCGTCGATGACGCCGGGCAGCGGGTCGAAGGGGTTCTCGTTGCTCGAGAGTTTGAACGCCGTGGCCGCGGCGGCCCGTCCCTGCTTATAGGCCGGAAGGGCGACAATCTCGGGGCGCAGGCGGACCGATGGCTGGTCTGATGGGCTCACTCGCCGATTCTACGCCGGGCCATATGCAGACAGTGAAATGCGGTGCGGCCCCCGGCATCCGGTGCCATAGTGGGGGCATGGCCAGATTCCTGATCAAGCTGATCCTCAACGCCGTCGCCCTGTGGATCACGACCCTGCTCGTGGTCGGGGTGCACGTGGTCCCGTACGCGCCGGACACGGCCGCCGTGCTGATCAGCTACCTGCTGATCGCCCTCATCTTCGGCATCGTGAATGGGGTGGTCGGCGGGTTCGTGCGCGTGGTCGCGTTCCCGCTCTACATCCTCACCCTGGGTCTGCTGGCGCTCGTCGTCAACGGTCTGCTCCTGCTGCTGGTCGCCTGGATCTCCGGCCTTCTCGGCTTCGGACTCGTCGTCGACAGCTTCGGCTGGGGTGTGCTGGGCGCCCTCGTGCTCGGCGTCGTCAGCTGGCTGCTCGGCCTGCTCGCCCGGCCGGCCACGCCCCGCCGGTAGACCGGCCCCGGCAGACCGCCCCGGTCGGGCGCCGGCGGCCGGACCGGGTCAGTCCCCGGGCGCCCGCACCCCCCGCCACCGGGACACGGTCCCCGGCTCGCCGCCGAGCACCGTTCCCAGTGCCGAACGGAACTCCCGCAGCCGTGGCTCCGGCGAAGCATCCATCAGCCGCGCCGTCTCCCGGTACGCGGTGAGGGCGTGGGCCGGCAGGCCCCGGTCGACGGGTACCGGCTCGGTGGCGAACACCTCCCGGCGCACGATCAGGCGGTCCTCCGCCCGTGCCCCGATCCCGCCGAGAGCGGGGACGATGTCGTCGGCGTGCTCGACCGCCACGGCGGCCAGGCCGGCCGGAACCTCGACCTGGCCGTTCGGGGCGCCGAAGGTCGCGATCAGGACGGTGTTGAACTCCCCGGATGCCGCCACCTGGCTGGCGACCAGCCCGCCCTGGGAGTGCCCGACCTGCACCACCGGGTCGGCCGGTCGCACCCCGGCCTCGCGCATGGCCGCCATGACTGCCCGGTAGGACCCGGCACCCTCCTCGGCCACGGCGGCGACGTTCGAGCTGAGGTCCCACGGCTCCGCGGTGACCCCCGGACTCCACTCGGCCGTGCCGCCGAGGTAGACGACCCAGGCCGCTGAGCCGGCCGGACCGTAGCGCTCGACCCGCACCTGCGCCCCGCCGGCGGTGGCCGCCGGGATGCGGGCGGCCAGTTCAGCGAACCCGGTCGGCGGGCGGGCCGGCGCGGGCCGGCCGACCCGGCCGACCGTGACGCCGGTCTCCCTGAGCAGGCCGAGCGGGCGGGCGAGAGCCAGCACCCCCGCCGCGGACGTCGTCACGCCGAGCAGCCCGGCGCCCTGGTCGCCGAGCGCGAACGACACGGGGAACGGGAGCGCGCTCACCCCCGCCGCCGCGTCGTCGACCGACGACACGAGCACGCGCAGCGCGGCGGGCAGGATCGGGTTGGTCAGCGCCCGCGGGTTGTCGGCCAACCACCGTGCCGCCGCCTCCGGCGCGGCCCCGGGGCGGCTGCCGGTCAGCAGGCTGCCGAGGAACCAGCCGACCGCTCCGGCGGTGAGGGCCGGCACCGCGGCCAGCGCGAGGAACGGTCCCACCCGTCCGACCAGATAGCCGAGCCACACCCCGCCCAGCCCGCCGAGGAACTCCGCCGATCGCTCGGCCCGGCCGTAGCCCTCTGCCGCGCAGACCAGGGCGTCGGCCAGGGCACCGCTCCTCCGGCCGACCTCGTGGATGGCTCGTTCGGCCGCGAACACGCTCATCCCGACGTCGGAACCGGACCACTGCGGGGCCGGGACCGGCTCCGAGTCGAGCAACCGGATGCGTTCCAGCCGTTCAAGCCAGCCGCCCGCCGCCGCCTGCAGCGCGCGCAGCGTCACCGCCTCGGCCAGCAGCACGTCGGTGGCGACCAGGCTGCCGCCGCCGGAGACGATCAGGTCGGTGGAGGAGCCCCCACCCTCACCGCCGGGGACCGAGCGCCCGGCCGCCTCGACCCCCGTCACGCGGATGCCGTGGCCGCGGCGATCGCCGCCTCGACAGCCGTCTGCGCGTCGTCGAGGTCCCGGCAGGCCCGGCGGAGCCCGTCCGCGAGTTCCCGGCGGCGCTCGGAGTAGCCGCGTTGGGCAGCCGACCGCCAGGAACCGTCGAGGTCGGCGGGGGCGAGCGCCCGCCAGGCGAGGTCGACGTCGTCCCGGAGCCCGCCCAGCAGCATCCGTCTGTGACGCAGTTCGGCCAGCCGTCTCTCGCGCCGGGCGGGGTCGACGAGCACGATCGGGCCGGTCTGGATCACGGCGGCGCCTCCCTGGTTGGCTGCCCAGCGAAGCACACCGGGCAAGGCGCCGGCCGTCCGAGCACGGAATTCACCCGCTGTACGCCCGACGGGGGTGTGTGGAGGAGAGGAATGGGGACCACAATGGAGGCATGAATTTTGCGGCGCTCTCTCCCGACGAGTCGACGCCCTTCCGGATAATCTTCGTCTGCACCGGGAACAGTTGCCGCTCGCCGATGGCCGAGGTGACCCTGCGTGACCTGGTCACCCGCTCCGGCCTCGGCCGGCTGATCGCCACGAGCTCCGCCGGCACGGGGGACTGGCACGTGGGCGAGCAGGCCGATGCCCGCACGATCGCCGCACTCGCCCGCCGGGGCTACGACGGAAGCCACCATCGCGCCCGCCAGTTCGACCCGGACTGGTACGCCGACCTCGACCTCGTTGTCGTGCTCGACCGGGCGCAGGAACGCATCCTGCACAACTGGGCGACGACCGATCGAGACCGCAGCAAGGTGCGCCTGCTGCTCAGTTTCGACCCGGAACAGGCGCCCCTCCTCGACGTGCCGGACCCCTACTATTCCGACGATGCGCTGTTTGACTCCGTTTTAGGCATGATTGAGAGGGCAAACCACGCGCTTTTCGCGCAACTCGCGCCCGCAATCAGACAGGGAGTCCGATGAGTCCACTACCGCCCCAGGTCCTCAGCCCACTCGATGGCCGCTACCTGGCCGCCGTCACCGAACTGGGAGAGTACCTGTCCGAGGCCGGCCTCAATCGCGCTCGCGTGCAGGTCGAAGTGGAATGGCTGATCACCCTCACCGACCGCAGCCTGTTCGGGTCCGCCCCGCTCACCGCTGATCAGAAGTCGGCGCTGCGCGCCCTGGTCACCGGGTTCGGCCAGGCCGAGATCGACGAACTCGCCGTGCTCGAGGCCACCACCCGCCACGACGTGAAGGCCGTGGAGTACCTGGTCCGCCGCCGTCTCACCGCGCTCGGCCTCGACCACATCAGCGAACTCACCCATTTCGCGGCCACCAGCGAGGACATCAACAACCTCTCCTACGCCCTGACGGTGAGCGAGGCCGTCCGCGAGGTCTGGCTGCCGAAGTTCCGGGCCACCATCGACGCCCTCCGCCTGCGCGCCCTCGAGTACCGGGCCGACGCCATGCTCGCCCGCACCCACGGCCAGCCCGCCACGCCCACCACCGTCGGAAAGGAGCTCGCGGTGTTCGTCTACCGGCTCGAGCGCCTGGACAAGCAGATCGCCGCCAACGAGTATCTCGGCAAGTTCAGCGGCGCGACCGGAACGTTCGCCGCGCATGTCGCCGCGGACCCTGCCGTGGACTGGCCGACCGTGTCCCGCGAGTTCGTCGAAGGACTCGGCCTGACCTGGAACCCGCTCACCACCCAGATTGAATCCCACGATTGGCAGGCCGAGCTCTATTCGAAGGTCTCCCACGCCAACCGGGTGCTGCACAACCTGGCCACGGATGTCTGGACCTACATCTCCCTCGGTTACTTCCGTCAGATCCCGCAGGCCGGCGCCACGGGGTCGTCGACCATGCCGCACAAGATCAACCCGATCCGGTTCGAGAACGCGGAGGCCAACCTCGAGCTCTCCAGCGCGATCCTCGATTCGCTCGCCGCCACCCTCGTCACCTCACGGCTGCAGCGGGACCTGACCGACTCGACCACGCAGCGCAACATCGGCGTGGGCTTCGGCCATTCCCTGCTGGCCCTGGACAACATCGTGCGCGGCCTCGGGGAGATCGACATCGATCGCACCCTGCTGGCGAGCGACCTGGACTCGAACTGGGAGATCCTCGGCGAGGCGATCCAGACCGTGATCCGGGCCGAGGTCTCGGCGGGCCGGTCCACGATCGCGGACCCGTACGCGCTGCTCAAGGAGCTCACCCGCGGGAAGCGCATCAACCAGGCCGACCTGGTGGCCTTCGTCACCGGGCTCGAGATCGGCGATGAGGCCAAGGCCCGGCTGCTCGCGCTCACCCCTGCCGCGTACGTCGGGCTCGCGGACTCCCTGGTCGACTACCTGCCCTAGCGATCACGCGCCGCGCGGGTGGGGTGCCGCCCGCGCGGCCGCACCGCCCGCGGAGAGGGTCAGAGGCCCTTGTTCTGCTCGTCCAGATCGGTCTTCTCGGCATCATTCGGCTTCATGCCGAGCACGAGCATCGCGATCACGACGAGCACGACGATGAAGGTCACGCCGAAGCCGATCACGGCCAGGACGGGTTCGCGCGTGCTCATCAGGATCACCAGCCCGAGGAAGAGCGCCATCACGCCGGACAGGCCGACGAGTTCGAGCGGCTTCAGGAGTTCGGAGCGGCTGGGCTTGCGGGGGGTGTTCTGGGTCACAGGGTGTCCGAATCGTTGGGTGGTGCCGGGTCGACGCGCGCGGCGGGCGTCGCCCATTTGAGCGAGAGCCCGGCGATGACGAGGTAGACGCCGAGCAGCACGAGGTAGGCACCGAACAGGCCGACGGAGACGACGGCGTTCGGCGGCAGGAGCAGGAAGACGAGGGCGAGCACCGCGGTCAGTGCGCCGACCAGCATCCAGTCGCGCTCACCCGGGTCGCGGCGGCGGGCACGGATGCCGCTGTACAGCTCGGCGAAGCCGGTCACGGCCGCCCAGACGGTGACGAGGTAGAGGAAGAAACCGAGCCCGCCGCCGTGGAAGACCAGGGCGATCGTGCCGGCGGTGACGCCCACGGAACCCTGGACAAGGAACAGGGAACGGTCCCGCGGGTCGGCCAGGGTGCGGCGGCTGAGCACGCCCACCGCCAGGCCACTGAGCAGGGCGAAGGCGCCGAACGCGAAGAGGCCGAACTCGGCCGAGTGGTTCGCGTTGAACGTGATCGCTGCGGCCGGCACGAGGGCCAGTGCCGCGCGCACGATCGGGACCGTCCAGTACCGGGTGCCGACGGCGCTGACTGCCTGGACGTTCGCCACGCGGCAACCTCTTTCGTAACGGGTTAGGACTGGTTCAGTCTACGCGGCACGCCTCAGGTCAGGCTGCGCTCGGCTGGACCGACCCCACGTTCACAGGGCGTTGACGGCGCCGAGCATCTTGGTCAGGGAGTCCTTGGCGTCGCCGAAGAGCAGGCTGGTCTTCGGGTCGTAGAGGAGCTCGTTCTCGATCCCGGCGAAGCCCGGGCGCATCGACCGCTTGAGGAAGACGACCTGGCGGGCGTCGCCGACGTCGAGGATCGGCATGCCGTAGATCGGTGAGCCGGGAGACGTCTTCGCTGCAGGGTTGACGACGTCGTTGGCCCCGACGACGAGGGCGACGTCCGTGTTCTTGAACTCGGGGTTGACCTCGGCCATCTCCCGGAGTGACTCGTAGGGCACGTTCGCCTCGGCGAGCAGCACGTTCATATGGCCCGGCATCCGCCCGGCCACCGGGTGGATGGCGAAGACGACCTCCACGCCGCGCGCCTCGAGGGTGGTGGCCAGTTCGGCGATCGTGTGCTGCCCCTGCGCGACGGCAAGGCCGTAGCCGGGCACGATCACGACCCGCTGGGCGTAGTTGAGCAGCACCGCCACGTCCTCGGGGTTGGACGTGCGCACCGGGCGGTCGCTCTGAGTGGTCGACCCCGCCGTCGAGCCGCCCTTGAACGCGCCGAAGAGGATGCCGCTGACCCCGCGGCCCATCGCCGAGGCCATGGCCCGGGTGAGGATGGTACCGCTGGCCCCGACGAGGGTGCCGGCCACGACGAGCAGCAGGTTGCCGAGCACGATTCCGGAGGCGGCGACCGCGAGGCCGGTGAACGCGTTGAGCAGCGAGATGACGATCGGCACGTCGGCGCCGCCGACCGGCAGTACCAGCAGTGCCCCGACGATGAGGCCGATCCCGAGCAGGATGACCGCCCAGAGCGCGGCGCCGGTCGCGACGACGAAACCGCCGGCGACGAGGGCCACGAGCACGATTCCGCCCATCACGAGCGCGAGCCCCGGGAAGACGAGCGGGCGGGAGCTGATCAGGCCCTGCAGCTTGCCGACGGTGACGGCCGACCCGGAGAACGAGACGGCGCCGACGAGCATCGTGAAGACGACGGCAACCTTGGCCCACGGCCCGTCGGTGTTGCCCAGCTCGAGCATCGCGACGAGGGCGGCGGCTCCGCCGCCGACGCCGTTGAACAGCGCGACGAGCTGGGGCATCTGCGTCATCTCGACCCGGCGGGAGATGGGGGCGGCGATTGCCGAGCCGACCGCGATGGCGATCAGGATGGCGGGGATGTTCTCGATCCGGGCGGAGAGGAACACCGTGATGACGGCGAGGAGCGCGCCGGCGGCGCCGATCAGGTTGCCGCGGCGGGCGGTCTTCGGCGACGAGAGCCCACGCAGGGCGAGGATGAAACAGACCGCGGCGACCAGGTAGAGCAGGCCGGTCCACTCGGGGGAGAGCAGGCTCATTTCTTTGCGTCCTTCGCGTCAGCGCCGGCCGGTTTGCGGGGGGCGAACATCTTGAGCATCCGGTCGGTGACGACGAAGCCGCCGACCAGGTTGGCGGTCGCGAGCACGACGGCGATCAGGGCGATCGTGAGCAGCCACGGGTTCAGGCTTTGCCCGGCGACCGTGATGGCGCCGATCAGGATGATGCCGTGGATGGCGTTCGCACCGCTCATCAGGGGCGTGTGCAGGGTGCTCGAGACCTTGGAGACGACCTCGAAGCCGACGAAGACCGCCAGGACGACGACGGTCAGCAGGGTGACGGGATCCATCAGTGTTCTCCGTTCGGTGCTGCGGCGGTCAGTGCCGCCGCGGTCGGCGCGTGTCGCACCTCGCCGGCGTGGGTGAGGCATGCGCCGGCGATGACCTCGTCGGTGAAGTCGGGGGAGACCTGCCCGTCGTGCGTCATCAGGGCGAGGAGGTTGGCCACGTTCTTGGCGTAGAGCCGGGAGGCGTCGGCAGGCATGGTCGACGCCGGGTCCTTCATGCCGACCAGGGTGACCACGCCGTCGTCGGCGCTGGTGCGCACGAAGACGTCCTGCCCGGCGACGACGCCCTCGACGTTGCCGCCGGATTCGGCGGCCAGGTCGATGACGACCGAGCCCATCCGCATGCCGGCGACCATCTCGCGGGTCACCAGCAGGGGTGCCGGGCGGCCCGGGATCGCGGCCGTGGTGATCAGCACATCGGCGGCGGCCACGTGGGGAGCGAGCAGGTCGCGCTGGCGCACGGCACGGTCCTCGCTGAGCTCGCGGGCGTATCCGCCGACGCCCTCGATGGCGTCCAGGTCGAGCGCGATGAAGGTTCCGCCCATCGAGGTGACCTCGTCGGCCGACGCCGGTCGCACGTCGTACGCGGAAACGCGGGCGCCCAGGCGCTTGGCGGTGGCGATGGCCTGCAGGCCGGCCACTCCGGCCCCGAGCACGAGCACGCGGGCGGGCGGGATCGTTCCGGCCGCGGTCATGTAGAGCGGGAAGAACCGGGGGAAACGGATGGCGGCCTCGAGCACGACGCGGTAGCCGGCGACGAGGGCCTGGGAGGTGAGGGCATCCATGGACTGGGCCCGGGAGATGCGCGGCACCAGTTCGAGGGCGAAGGCGGTGACCCCGGCCTGCGCGAGGGCGGCCACGGTGGGCAGCTCCGCGGCCGGCGCGGCCAGGCCGATCGTGATCTGGTCGGGGTGGAGTTGCGCCGCGCGCTCCGGGCTGAGCGGTCGCACGTGGCAGTACACGTCGACCTCGGCGAGCGGCAGCTCGGTGACGACGGATGCCCCGGCCTCCGTGTAGGCGGAGTCGGGATGCCCCGCCTCGACGCCTGCGCCGGATTCGATCAGAACCTCGACGCCGAGCGCCGTCATCTGGAGTACCGTCTCCGGTGTTGCCGCAACGCGGCGTTCGCCCTCATGTCGCTCTCGACCGATGCCAACCTTCACGCGCGTCTCCTCCATGGCGCCCAGCCACGAGCGAGCACGGACCGTTCCGAACGCTTGCGCGGCACTTACGCCCCGTTCGTAGCGTAGCGGTGATCGTTTGCCGTTCGGCGAATATGATCGCGCACGCCCTTCGCCACCGCGTACCGCTGCGGGAATGGAATGACGGGGATGGCTGGGCGTCCGGTAAACCCGGAACCCCCCGGATGGCCCGGTGCCTGGGTGGCTAGGCTCCCGGTACCATATCGGCGAAGCGCGAGTAGTGGCCGTGGAACGCGACCGTGACCGTGCGGGTGGGCCCGTTGCGGTGTTTGGCGACGATGAGGTCGGCCTCCCCGGCACGTGGGTTGTCTTTCTCGTAGGCGCTCTCGCGGTGCAGAAGGATGACCATGTCGGCATCCTGCTCGAGCGAGCCGGACTCTCGGAGGTCGGAGATGGCGGGCATCTTGTCTGCGCGCTGTTCGGGGCCACGGTTCAGCTGGGACAACGCGATCACGGGAACCTGCAGTTCCTTGGCCATCAGCTTGAGCGCCCGCGAGAACTCACTGACTTCCTGCTGGCGGGACTCGACCTTCTTGCCTGACGTCATCAGCTGCAGGTAGTCGATGATGACCATCTTCAGGCCGACGCGCTGCTTGAGCCGGCGGCACTTGGCCCGGATCTCGACCAGGGTCATGTTGGGGCTGTCGTCGATGTAGAGCGGGGCATCATTGATCCGGCCGCGGGTTGCTGCGATCGTGGTCCAGTCCCGGGCGTCGACGGATCCCTTGCGCATGCTCTGCAGCGGCACGGATGCCTCGGCGGCGAGCAGGCGCATCGCGATCTCGCTGCGGCCCATTTCCAGGGAGAAGAAGATGCTGGGCATGTCGTGTTTGATCGACGCGGCCCGGGCGAAGTCGAGGGCCAGGGTGGACTTGCCGAGGGCCGGGCGGGCCGCCACGATGATCAGCTGGCCCGGGTGGAAGCCGTTGGTGAGCTCGTCCATGTCCGCGAAACCGGTCGGCACTCCGGTCATCTGACCGTCTTTGAGCTTGGCGGCCTCGATCTCGTCGATGGCGGCCGTGACGGCATCCGTCAACGGCACGTAGTCTTCGGTTTCGGTGCCGCCGGTGACGGCGTAGATCTCGGCCTGGGCCGTGTTCACCAGGTCGAGCACCTCGCCCTCGCCGGAGTAGCCCATCTGGGCGATGCGGGTGCCGGCCTCGACCAGGCGGCGCAGCAGCGCCCGCTCGGCGACGATCGAGGAATAGAAGCCCGCGTTGGCCGCGGTCGGAACCAGGCTGGTGAGGGTGTGCAGGTAGTCGGCGCCGCCGGCCCTGGACAGTTCGCCGAGCTTGGTGAGTTCGTCGGTGACCGCGATGACGTCGGTCGGCTCACCCTGCGCGTAGAGCGAGAGGATCGCGTCGAAGATGATTTCGTGCTTGGGGATGTAGAAGTCCGCGGCCCGGACGGTCTCGACGACGTCGGCGACGGCATCCTTGCTCAGCATCATTCCGCCGAGGGCGCTCTGCTCTGCGAGAAGGTCGTGGGGGAGGGTGCGTTCCGTGTGCCGGGTCTCGGCTCCGCCGCGCGCATCTGCTCCGCGCTTGTCTGCCAGACCCAAGTGAGCGATCGACACCGGTGCCTCCTTCTATTCCTGGTGCTGGTCTATCAGGGCCCACCGACAACACCTGTCCGCACCCCGTGCACACCACGAATCGGCCGCGTGCCCACGATACGGACGCGTCTTCACAGGGACCAAACCCCCCTGTGGATAACACTGTGGATAATCTGGGCGAAACGCCGTGTGTGTTGTGCACAAGCTGTGCATTCAGCTGTGGACAACTTAAGAGTGCGTGCCAAAATATTAGGTCTGACCAGCTGTTAAATCTATTCACAGCTGTGTGTAAAAACTTGTCTCAACTACGCATTGAACCTTGGGATTGTGAGACGTGCCCTGTGTACAAAAGCTGGCTTTCAGCATCTGAAATGCCCCCGAAGTAGGGGGATACGCCGGCGTTAAAAAGGAGTAGCGGTGAGGTCCTCTCGGACCCCACCGCTACTTCCGTTCGGCAGGCTTACTTTGCGGCTATCACCAGCAGGGTGATGGTCGCGCTGAGCTCGTCACGAAGACGAACCGTTGCCTTGTGCTCACCGGTCATCTTGACCGGGCTGAGCTCGATCTTGCGCTTGTCGATGGCACCGAGTCCGGCAGCCGCAACTGCCTCGGCAACATCGGACTGCTTGACGGACCCGAAGAGGCGTCCGCCTTCGCCGGCCTTGACGACCAGCTTGACCTTGGCGTTCTCGAGTGCGGCCTTGAGTGCCTGCGCCTCTTCGAGGGTGGCGTGCTCACGGGCTACGCGAGCTGCCTTGATCTGTTCGATCTGCTTCTCGCCACCGCGGGTCCAGGACACGGCGAACCCCTGCGGGTAGAGGTAGTTACGGGCGTACCCGTTCTTGACCTCGACGATGTCACCGGGTGCTCCGAGGCCGGAGACCTCGTGCGTCAGAATGATTTTTGACATGTGGGTTCCCTACCTGCCTGAGCCGGCGTAAGGCAACAACGCCATTTCACGGGCGTTCTTGACGGCACGGGCGATCAGACGCTGCTCCTGGACGGAGACACCGGTGATGCGGCGGGCGCGGATCTTTCCACGCTCGGAGATGAACTTGCGAAGGGTGGGGACATCCTTGTAATCGATGACACCAACCCGGATCGACTTCGCGGGAGCGGCATTCTTGCCACCCTTAGCTCCGCGGAGCGGCTTGCGGCGGTCGCCGCTCGACTTTCCAGCCATGATTTCCTTACTTTCTTAAGAAGAGTTTTTCAGCCAGCTGCCCGGGGGCCTGGCTTAGAAGGGTGTCTCGTCGCTGAAGTTGCCCGGAGTGTTCCACACGTCTCCGCCGGTGTTCGCGGCGGGGGCGGTGGCTGCCCAGGGCTCGTCGTTCCCGGAGACGGCAGGTGCGCCGCCGCCACGAGGAGAGGACGATGACTGCGCGCGGGTGAGCGAAGCGGTGGCGTAGCGCAGCGAGGGACCAATTTCGTCGATCTCGAGCTCCATGCTCGTGCGCTTCTCGCCTTCCTTCGTCTCATACGAACGCTGCTTGAGACGCCCGGTAGCGATGACTCGGGAACCCTTGGTCAGTGACCCTGCAACGTGCTCGGCGAATTCACGCCAGACGCTCGCACGCAGGAACAACGACTCACCATCTTTCCACTCGCTCGATGCGCGATCGAAATTGCGCGGAGTGGATGCGATGGTGAAGTTGGCAACCGCCAGTCCGTTCTGCGTGTAACGCAGCTCCGGGTCGCTGGTGAGGTTGCCCACTACGGTGATTACGGTCTCGCCGGCCATCGGCTACTTGTCGCTTGCCTTGTCGGCGGGCACGGCAGCGGCGGGAGCGTCGGCTTCCGTCGCGGCAGGAGCGTCGACCTTGGCGGGAGCAGCCTTGACGGCCGCGGCGGCGGATGCCGATGCGGGCTTCACGGATGCGGCGACCTTGGCGGCGGGAGCGGCAGCGGCGGCTTCAGCCTTGGCTGCGATGACCTTCGGGTTGGCTGCCTTGCGGGCGGCCTTCTCGGCGGCAAGCTTGCTCGCGACGGCAACCTGGGCGATGCCTTCTTCTGCGCGGAGAACCTTGGTGCGCATGACTGCCTCGGACAGCTTCAACTGGCGGTCGAGCTCGGCCGTCGCAGAAGCGTTCGCGGTGAAGTCGACGACGGCATAGATGCCCTCGGTCTTCTTGTTGATCTCGTATGCGAGACGGCGGCGACCCCAAACGTCAACCTTGTCAATCGTTCCACCATCGTTGCGAACAACGTTGAGGAACTTGTCAAGGCTGGGAGCTACGGTGCGCTCATCGATCTCGGGATCGAGGATAACCATCAACTCGTACTGATGCATGACTAACCCACCTCCTTCGGACTAAACGGCTGCAGAATCTCTGCAACAGGAGGGTTGTGCATGTGTCGAAGGCGGAGGCCGGGATTCCGGCGCGCAGACAACCTGCCAAGACTACCGGATGCAGCGGCCGTTCGCCACCGCTCCGGCCCGGCGCCCTCCGCGCCGACGGTTCGCGTCCCCCAACCGCCGAGATCTGCCTTTTCGGTCGAAACCGACCTGCGCACCGGTCGGTCTCGGCCGCACAGGGCGGAGTGGCCGCGGCTGGTCACCGTTCCGGCCTCAGCCCGGCGGCGATGAGCAGAGTTCGGAGTCTCGTCGGGCTCACCAGAACGGCCCGGAGCCGGCGCGCCATTGCCCGATTCGGGGCCCGGAGTCGATCCTCCCGGACCTTCGACCCTGTCCTCGCCGCCGCCGGGGATCGGGTAGGCGACCTGGAGAATCGGCGCCGGCATCCCGCCGAGCCGTGCCACGGCCTCCTGGAGTTCTTCCTGGGCGATCGTCTCGCTGCGCTCCCCGTCCGGCAAGAGGTAGGGCGCGCGAAGTCCGGCGTCGAGAGTAGTCACGGCGGAGGCGAACGGAGTTGCGCGTACGAGATCGACCAGCGTGCGCAGTCGGCTGGTGACCAGGTAGTCGTCCGATTCGACGACCTCATCGTCGCGGAAATTGTCATAGGGCCAGACGACCCTGGCGTGGGTTCTTCGCTTGGCGCCGGCGGGGAGGAGGAGATGCACGTTCGCAGGCCACCGGCCCAGTATCGGCAGACCCCACACCCGGGCTGCCGAGTGGTGGGACGGCACCGGCTGGCTGCGGCGCGTCAGGGAGAGGGCTGTTGGATGCAGGAAGTCGCGAGTGTCCACCCGCCGATCATTGCGACGCGGCGCTCCTCCGCACCGGAGCCAGCCGCCCCCGTGCACACCAGCCCGAGGTTGCCCTCTGTGGAGGACCACCGCCCTGGCGTCGAGTTCTACCGTTTCGGTCGAGCCCGACGGGCGTAGAGCCTGTTGCTTTATGGGGCTGCCCACCGCCAGGGCGTGTCGTTCCTGGGCGTGTTTGAGGGGTCTGAGAAAATGGTTCATGGCCCTTCATTACCGTCCTGTGGATCGTGATCAGTCGTTTCTGTTGCC
>NZ_SOFM01000035.1:0-135329 GCF_004402705.1 Cryobacterium mannosilyticum
CACGGACCCCGACTCCCGCCTGATGCATACCCGAAACGGCTTCGTTCAGGCCTATAACGGGCAGGTAGCCACCGCGGATGACCAACTCATCATCGCCGTTGAAGCAGTCACGGACCCAAACGATCAGGGCCAACTCATCCCCATGATGGACCACGTCAAAGCCAATCTGGAACGCTGCCAGGCCGAAACACCCCGCACCGATCTCTCGGTCGGTGTCGTCGTGGCCGATAACGGCTACCTCTCCAACGAGAACGTCGAGGCGGACGGCTACGACCGGTTGCTCGCTCCCGGACGCGGCACGATGAAAGACGGCGTCTGGGTCGGCTCGATCGTCGGCCGGACGGGCGAGGCCATCTCCCGCTCAGCGGAAACCATGATCAACAAGCTCGCGGAGCCCGNGAATGCGTTCCTCAAAGACCGTCGCGGGCTTCGCCAATTCGCGTGCCGCGGACAGCAAGCAGCCAACGCCGAACTCCACTTCGCAGCCCTGACCACCAACCTCATGAAACTCTTCACCGCCGGGCTCACCGCGGCACCCACCATCACCTAGACCGGCCCAGCCGGGGCCCGGAACCACCGCGAGAACCGGCCATCCGAACGACCAACCGGCCATCACAGCGCCCGATCGCCCGCGCCGACACCAGCCCATCGACATCCGACATGGGACTGAGCGCTGGCCTCGGATCGCCAGCCTCCAATAATCAACAGGCTCAGGAACGCGCGCCCGCTTCCCCAACATGCGCCGCGACGGCATGGGGGCCGCCGCGCCGGGACTCGGGCGCGCGAACGGAAGCTCGCGCCGGGCGCGCGAAGTCCCCCCGGCAGGTCAGACGATGAGGCTGCCGAGGCCGAACATGAAGATGTCCGCGGAGAGCGCGGCGACCAGGCACAGGCCCACGAGCAGCAGGAGCGCCTGGACGCCGGCCGAGCGGGCGCGGCCGAACCGGATCGCGAGCGCGAAGACCGCGACGGGCAGCAGCACGCCGGCGATCAGGAGCCCCCAGCCGAATCCGCTCAGGGTGGTGTCGAGGCTCTGGGCTGCGAGGTTGAGTCCGACCAGGTTGCCGACACCCTCCCACGCGTCGTAGGCGTAGAACAGCCCGAAGACGATGGCGATGGTGAGGAAGAGCCAGCGCGGGGTGCCGCCCGGCGTGCCGCGTGGTGTGGCGACGACCTTGCCGGCACCCGGAGTTGCGTCGGTCGCGCTCATGAGATTCCCCCGGCGTTGATGATGAACGGCAGCGGCGCGAGCAGGACGACGCCCAGCAGCAGCAGACCGAGCCTGGCCCGAGGCCTGGTGCGGGTCAGCCAGAACGTCGCGCCGAACCAGACCGCGGGCGCTGCGACGGCGAGATAGAGTCCGAGCGAGAACATGAACTGCCCGACGGCGTCCGACAGCGGATTGTCGATCCGGGAGATGCCGATGAACCAGCCGATCGTGTAGAGCAGGTAGACCCCGCCGAACACGCCGAGGGCGATCAGGGCGAAGGAACTGGCCGGCGCGGCGGCCGCAGCGGCCGCTTCGGCGGCTTCCTGCGCCTCGACGGCGGATGCCGGCCCGGTGACGGTCCAGCCCTCGGGCGGCGGGGCCACGGGCGGTACGTCTGGCCCGTTCCCTGCGCCGTCCCCGCCGGTGTCCCCGGGGGCCGTTCCGGTGCCCGTCTGCAGGGTCGGGTCGTCGTCGCCGGCCCAGCCCAAGGCGTCGTCCCGGTTGTCGTCGCCGGAGTTTCCAGAAGTCATTTCTCCAGCGTACCGATCCGCCGAGTTTATCCCCGACTGCGCAACTGTTACCGACGCGGACGAATGTCGCCGGTACGCCGGCAACATTCGTCCGACCGGGGAACGGTTACGCCATCCGGCTCCGGCTGATCACGACTTTCAGCGCCTTGGTTTCCGCCGCGCGGGAGAACGTGTCGTACGCCTCGAGGACTTGGTCGAACCCGAACCGGTGGGTGGTCAGCGCCCCGGCGGGGATCTTGCCCCGGGCGACCAGTTTCAGCAGCATGGGGGTGCTGTTGGTGTTGACCAGACCCATACTGATGTTGATGTTCTGGATCCACAGGTCCTCCAGGTGCAGTTCGACGGGCTTGCCGTGCACGCCCACGTTGGCGACGTTGCCGCCGGGGCGCACGACGTCGACCGCCATCGTGAACGTCTCCGGGATGCCGACCGCCTCGATGGCGACGTCAACGCCCGCGCCGTCGGTCAACGCCAGCACCTGCTGCTTCCAGTCGTGGCTGCCGGAGACGACGGCATCCGTCGCCCCGAACAGGCGTGCCTGCTCGAGCCGGTTCTCGTCGGTGTCGATGGCGATGATCGTTCCGGCGCCGCAGAGCCCGGCCGTGGCGATGGCGGCGAGGCCGACCGGCCCGGCGCCGATCACGGCCACCACATCGCCCGGCTTGACCCGGCCGTACTGCACCCCGATCTCGAAGCCCGTCGGCAGGATGTCCGAGAGCATGACGGCCTCCTCGTCGCTGACGCCCGGAGGGATCCGGTGGAGGGAGTTCTCCGCGTACGGCACGCGCACGAACTCAGCCTGGGTGCCGTCGATCAGGTGGCCGAACACCCAGCCGATGCCGGACTGTCCTTCGTCGCCGAGGCAGTGCGAGTAGAGCCCGAGCTTGCAGTTGGCACAGTGCCCGCACGACTTGATGCAGGAGATGATGACCCGGTCGCCGACCGCGAGGCTGCTCACCGCGGAGCCCACGGCCGTAATCGTGCCGACGCCTTCATGGCCGAGGATCCGGCCGACCTGCACTGCCGGCACGTCGCCCTTCAGAATGTGCAGGTCCGTGCCGCAGATTGTCGTCGTTTCAACTCGCACGATGGCGTCGGTGGCATGCACGATCTCCGGATCCGGAACGTCCTGCCAGGTCTTCTTGCCCGGACCGCCATAAACCAGTGCCTTCACGGTGACTCCCCGATTCTCGATACTGACGTCGTTCCGGGCATCCGCCCGAACGCTGCTTAACGTACTCCCGGACCCGGCGCCGGGCGGGGATACGATCCATCCATGACGGATCCCGAGTCCCGAAATCCCTTCGCCCTGCCCGGGGCCGAGAAACCACGCGCCGGACGGTACGACATCAACGGATGCCGGCTGTACGCGGAGGTGCGCGGCACCGGTCCGGCGATCCTCATCATCGGTGCCTGCAGCGATGACGCGGAGATGTTCGCGCCAATCGCCGAACGGCTGAGCGGATTCACCGTCGTCACCTACGATTTGCGCGGCACCCTGCGCAGCAGCAGCGACGGCTGGCCCTGCGGCGGAGCGCAACATGCCGACGATGCCGCCGAGTTGATCCGAAGTCTCGGGCTGGGCGGCGCCCATGTCTTCGGCGCGAGCGCCGGAGGAATCGTGGCGCTGCAGCTGGCCCTCCGACACGCCGATCTCGTGCGTCGGGTGCTCGTGTTCGAGCCGGGCTACTTCCAGCATTCGGAGTCCGGACAAGCCCTCGCTGCCAGGGCAGGGGCGAACGTCGACCGACACCTCGCCGCGCATCCCGGCGATTTTGCCGGCGCCATGGCCGCGCTGTCCCAGGCCGTCCAGGTGGCCCGGTCCGGAGACGAGCAGGCGCCGGACACATCGGGGCTGCTCGATGCCCCGGAAGGACTCGAGTGGTACGCGGCGCGAGGCGCGGCCCTGGCCGAGAACTTCATCCGGGGCGATCTTCCGCTGACCGCCGAGACCGTCGACCCGGCCGCCCTCGCCGGCTCGGGCGCCGACATCCGCTTCGCCTGCGGCGACAGGTCTCATCCCGTGTTCCGGGGCATCGCCTCGGAGCTGGCCCGGATCCGCAGACGGCCAGGCTCGACCGATCCCGAACGGCCCGACCTGCTCGACGGCGTGGGCCACATGGTCTACTTCGCGCCGGAGCCGGTCGCCGCATACATCCGGGACCGCTGCGCCTGGCGCGCTTCTCCCCAGGACCAGCCGGGGTAAGGCCAGGCTCCTGCGGGTCGGCCCGCCCGAATTCGAACGCAACCGTTACCCATTCAGACAACTGTTGCCCGCGTGCCGGCCACTTTTGTCCGAATAGGAGACAGTTGCACGACACTCGTGGAAGCGGATGGGGAAAGGCTCAGACCGTGAAGGCGTCGGCCCGCGCCGTCCCGTCGTAGCCGCCCGCGGGTGCGGCCAGCCCGAACAGCGCCCCCACCGTTGGCGCCACATCGATCGTGCGGGCGGGCTGGGAGGACACCCCGGTGGAGACTCTCGGACTCCCGCCGGCCACGAAGAAGGGAATCGGTTCGGTGGCCGGATGCCCGTGGTTGCCCGGGATCGGATTCGACGCGATGTAGGGATCGGAGAACCGCCAGCCGGCCCGACAGAACGCGACCAGGTCCCCCGCCTCCGGACCCAGTCGCAGGTCGCCAGGGTCAGAAACGGACAGGACCCCGGGGTGCGCGGCGACGAGGCCGCGCACATCGGCCAGGCCGGCATCCCGAGCGCGGAGTGGCCCCGTCCAGGAGAGCAGGTCGGCCCCGCCGTTCTGGGCGATGGCGATCTGCTCGCGCAGGTCCGCACGGCCGGAGAGGATCTGATCGACGGAAATGACGTTCGATGGGATGGACCAGTCCATCGAATGGTCGGCGAGCACGATCAGCACGCTGCTCTGCCAGGTGCCCGCCGCGACGAGGTGGTCCACGAATCGGCCGACCTGGTTGTCGGTGTCGGCCAGGGCGGCGGTCCGGGCCGCCTGCAGGGTTGTGCCGGAGACGTCCGAGTGCCCGACGCGGTCAACGTCGCCGAGGTTCGTGAACACGAAGTCCGGATCGACGCCGTCGACCATGGCGATCAGCGCATCCATCGTGAACTTGTCCGGCGCGTGGCCGGTCACCGGGAGGAGCGGGGACGGCTCCCAGCGGTAGGTGGCGCGCTCGCCGAAGATGCCGAAGAGATAGCGCTTGCTGAGGACGGAGCCTGTCGAGAAGCCCTCATCCCTGAGCCTGTCCAGCAGGGTCGGGAATCGCAGGTCGGTCGGCCGGTCCAGGTCGCGCACGACGGCCTCGGCGCGGTCGTAGACCGAGTTGGCCGGCACCCCGGATCGGTCCGGGCGAACGCCGGTCATCATCATCACGTGGTTCGGGATGGTCTCCATGACCGGCAGGGAGCGGGCAGCGGGGAAGTTGGTCCCGGCGCCGCGGAGAGCCGCCAGGCGCGGGGTCAGTGCCGACGTGATCTCATCCGGCCTGCAGCCGTCGACGACCAGCACATAGACGCGGGTGCGTGGACCCGGCGCCGTCGCAGCGGCCGCGCGCGCGGGGGCGGGGAGCGCGGTCCCCGCCGCGACGGACAGTAGGACGGAGGCGCCACCGGCCGCGGCCAGTCTGAGGAACTGGCGGCGGTCGGCAGCCGGGAAGCCCGCGGGCGAAGGGGGCTGGGCGGCGTTCACAGGACGCGGCTGACGGCCTGGGTGCCCGCGGCGACCTGCCACGAGGTGGACAAAGTACTGGTCGCCGCGCGGTTGGTGCGCTCGGAGAGCACGTACCAGTCCATCCGCAGGGCGCCCGGCGTGACCTCGAGCACGGAGAACCCGTGCGAGTCGAAGTCCAGGTACTTCACGTGCGGATTCGCGCCCTTGAAGGCCTCCTCGACGGCGACGGATGACGTCCGTGGCGGCGTCCCCAGGATGTCGTCCAGATTGTCGCTGGTCACCGACGTGCAGACCAGTTCGGCGGCCACGGACGCGCCGTTCGACGGGTAGGTCAGCGGATCCGCCGGCACATCGCAGGCCCAGCCGGAGTGGATGTCCCCGGTGAGGAAGACCGCGTCCGTGATGGCGTTATCGCGGAGGTGGCTGATCACCCGGCTGCGGTCAGCCGTGTACCCGTCCCACTGGTCCACGTTGTAGGGGACGCCGTCGATCGTGGTGGTGCCCAGGAGCTGTTCGACCGCGCCGACTTCCTGCCCGCTGAGCGTGGAGGGGAAGCGCACCGGGGAGATCATGACGGGATTGCCGATGAGCTTCCACTGGGTGGCCGGCGAGGAGAAGCCGCCGAGCAGCCAGTCCATCTGCGCGTCACCGGTGAGGGTCCGGTCCGGGCTGCCGATCGCGGGGTCGACGACGCTGGACGCCTGCCGGCTTCGGTACGTGCGCAGGTCCAGCATGGAGATGCTGGCCAGGGTGCCGAACTCGAAACGCCGGTAGATGTGCCCGCCAGGCTCGAAGCGCACCGGCATCCACTCGGCGTACGCCTGCTTGGATGCGTCGCGCCGGGTCGCCCAGGCGCCTTCCGCACCTTCCGTGTGGTTCTCCGCCCCGCCCGACCAGGCGTCGTTGGCGAATTCGTGGTCGTCCCAGGTGACCACGAACGGAACCGCCGCGTGCAGGGCTTGCAGGTCGAGGTCGGTTTTGTACTGCGCGTGGCGGCGGCGGTAGTGCGACAGTGTGGTCATCTCGACCGCCGGATCATGCGGCCGCACGACGACGTCCCGCGCCTGGTACTCGCCGGGGGCATACTCGTACAGGTAGTCGCCGAGGTGCAGGACCACATCCAGGTCGCCGCGATCCGCGAGGTAACGATAGGCCGAGAAGTACCCGGCCTGCCAGTTGGCGCAGGAGACCACACCCATGCGCAGCCGGTCCACCGCGGCCCCGGCAGCGGGTGCCGTGCGTGTCCGACCCGTCGCCGACGTCACCCCGGATGCCGAGAACCGGTACCAGTACGCGGTGCCGGGCTTCAGCCCCCCTGGAATCACCTTGACCGTGTGGTCGCGAGCGGGTCCGGTCCGGACGGACCCGCGGGCCGCCATCCGCAGGAAGCCGGAGTCCTCGGCCACCTCCCAGCTCACGGTGACGTCGGGGCCAAGGCCCGAGCCCGGCGCCGCATCCGGCGTCGGGGTGATGCGCGTCCAGAGCAGCACGCTGCTCGGCAACGGGTCACCCGACGCAACACCGTGCCGGAATCCGGCCGTTGTGGTGGCAGCGGCGGCGTGGGCTGGCAGCGTGCCCGCCGTCGTCGCGGCGGCACCGGCAAATGCGATGACGCCGGCGGATCGCAGCAGGTCACGTCGATTGAAAGGGCTCATACCCCCAGTCTGGGGGTGCCTCATGGCCGCCCTCCGGGCTTTCGCGGCCCGTTCACCCGCTGTTCCCCCAAGGTTCGTCCGTCGTCCACGCCCCGCCGGGATTCCTCGGATGCACCCTGCGTCGCGGCGAGAAGTGGTCGGCCGGACCGACGCGGAGCAGGCCGGCAGCGGCGACGGCCACGAGGGCGAACGCGGACGGCGACACGGACGGCCTTGAAGGCCGACCCTGTCGCCGAGAAGTACCCTGTGGTTACCGCGCGGGTCGCTTAGCGCGCGGCTTCGCCGTCGACGTAGTCGTCGTCGGACGAGGCGTTCCACGCGAACAGCTTGCGCAGTTCACGGCCGGTGGCCTCGATCGGGTGCTCTTCGCCCTTCTTGCGCAGCGCGAGGAACTCGGGTGCGCCGGCGTCCTGGTCCTTGATGAACCGGTCGGCGAACGCGCCGCTCTGGATGTCGGCGAGAACGGCCTTCATGTTCTCCTTGACGTGCGGGTCGATCACGCGCGGGCCGGAGACGTAGTCGCCGTACTCGGCGGTGTCGGAGACGCTCCAGCGCTGCTTGGCGATGCCGCCCTCCCACATCAGGTCGACGATGAGCTTGAGCTCGTGCAGCACCTCGAAGTAGGCGACCTGCGGCTGGTAGCCGGCCTCGGTGAGAACCTCGAAGCCGTACTGGATCAGCTGCGACGCGCCGCCGCAGAGCACGGCCTGCTCGCCGAACAGGTCGGTTTCGGTCTCTTCGGTGAAGGTGGTCTTGATGCCGGCGGCGCGGAGCCCGCCGATCGCCTTCGCGTAGCTGAGGGTGAGCGGCCAGGCCGCACCCGAGGCATCCTTCTCGACGGCGACGATGACGGGAACGCCACGGCCGGCCTCGTACTCGCGGCGCACGGTGTGGCCCGGTCCCTTGGGGGCGACCATGACGACGTCGACGCCCGCCGGGGGCGTGATGTAACCGAAGCGGATGTTGAAGCCGTGACCGAAGACGAGGGCCTTGCCCTCGGCGAGGTTGGGTTCGATGTCGTCGGTGAACAGGTGGCGCTGCACCTGGTCGGGGGCGAGGACGACGATCACGTCGGCCCACTGGGAGGCCTCCGCGGCACTGAGCACCGTGAAGCCGGCCTCTTCGGCCTTGGCCTTCGACTTCGAGCCTTCCTTGAGGCCGATGACGACCTTGACACCCGAGTCGCGGAGGTTCTGGGCGTGGGCGTGACCCTGGGAGCCGTAGCCGATGACAGCCACCTTCTTGCCCTGGATGATCGAGAGGTCAGCGTCTTTGTCGTAGTAAATCTCAGACACGAGTAAATGTTCTCCTTGTTGTTGTCGGTGGTCGAGCTTGCCGAGATCCCCAGGATCTCCGGTGTGGTTAGTTTTTGTAGACGCGCTCGGTGATCGATTTCGACCCGCGGCCGATGGCGACCAGACCCGATTGCGCGATCTCCTTGATCCCGTAGGGTTCGAGCACCCGCAGCAGCGCCTGGGTCTTCCCGGAGTCGCCGGTGACCTCGATCACCACCGCATCGATTCCGACGTCGACGACACGGGCCCGGAACAGGGTGACCGCCTCGAGCACCTGGGACCTGGTCGTGTTGTCGGCGCGCACCTTGACCAGCAGGTGTTCGCGCTGCACGGACTGCGACGGGTCGAGTTCGACGATCTTGATCACGTTGATCAGCTTGTTCAGCTGCTTCGTGACCTGCTCGAGCGGGAGGTCTTCGACGTCGACGAGGATCGTGATCCGGGAGAGGCCTTCGATCTCGGTACGACCGACGGCGAGGCTCTCGATGTTGAATCCGCGGCGGGCGAAGAGGCCGGCGACGCGCGTCAGCAGGCCCGGCTTGTCCTCGACGAGGAGGCTGAGAACGTGGGAGCTCATGGTTATTCCTCTCCCCAGGTCGGTGCATGGTCTTTGGCGTATTGCACGTAACTGTTGCTGACGCCCTGCGGCACCATCGGCCAGACCATCGCGTCGCGGCTGACGATGAAGTCGATCACGACCGGCCGGTCGTTCGTCGCGAGGGCGAGCTTGATCGCGTCGTCGACCTGGTCGGCGCTGGTGACGCGGATGCCCAGGGCACCGTACGCCTCGGCCAGCTTCACGAAGTCGGGCACCATCGCCGAGCCGTGGCCCGTGTTCAGGTCGGTGAAGGAGTGGCGTCCGTCGTAGAACAGGGTCTGCCACTGGCGCACCATGCCGAGCGACGAGTTGTTGATGATCGCCACCTTGATCGGGATGTTGTTGATCGTGCAGGTGGCCAGTTCCTGGTTGGTCATCTGGAAGCATCCGTCGCCGTCGATCGACCAGACGACCCGGTCGGGTTCGGCGACCTTGGCGCCCATCGCGGCGGGCACGGAGTACCCCATGGTTCCCGCGCCGCCCGAGTTGAGCCAGGAGTTGGGCCGTTCGTACTTGATGTACTGGGCCGCCCACATCTGGTGCTGGCCGACGCCGGCGGCGTAGACGCCCTCGGGGCCGGTGAGCTCGCCGATCCGCTTGATCACGTACTGCGGGGCGAGCAGGCCGTCGGTCGGCTCGGAGTAGCCGAGCGGGAACTCCTCGCGCAGGCCGTTGAGGTAGGTCCACCAGACGCTGATGTCGGGGGTCGTCGTCTTGACGGAGGTCGCGTAGGCGACGGTGAGGTCGGCGATCACGTCCTTGGCGTCGCCGACGATCGGCACGTCAGCGGTGCGGATCTTGGAGATCTCGGCCGGGTCGACGTCGACGTGCACGATGGTGGCGTGCGGCGCGAACTCGGACACCTTGCCGGTCACCCGGTCGTCGAAGCGGGCGCCGAGGGCGATGATCAGGTCGGCCTCCTGCAGGGCGAGCACCGCGGAGACCGTGCCGTGCATCCCCGGCATGCCCAGGTGCTGCTCGTGCGAGTCGGGGAAGGCGCCGCGGGCCATCAGCGTGGTGACGACGGGCGTGCCGGTGAGCTCGGCGAAGGCGAGGAGTTCCTCGGACGCGCGGGCGCGGATGACGCCGCCGCCGACGTAGAGCACCGGCTTGCGGGATTCGGCGAGCAGCTGGGCGGCCGCCTGCACCTGCTTGCCGTGGGCCTTGGTGATCGGCCGGTAGCCGGGCAGGTCCAGCTTGGGCGGCCAGATGAACGGGGCCTTGTTCTGCTGGGCGTCCTTCGTGATGTCCACGAGCACCGGGCCGGGCCGGCCGGTCGACGCGATCAGGTGCGCGGAGGCGATGGCGGCGGGGATGTCCTCCGGCCGCTTGACGAGGAAGGAATGCTTGGTGATCGGCATGGTGATGCCGACGATGTCGGCCTCCTGGAAGGCATCCGTGCCCATCAGGGTGGAGAAGACCTGGCCGGTGATGCAGACGATCGGCACCGAGTCCATGTAGGCGTCCGCGATCGCAGTGACGAGGTTGGTGGCGCCGGGGCCGCTGGTGGCGATGGCGACGCCGACGCGGTTGCTCGCCGAGGCGTAGCCCTCGGCGGCGTGGCCGGCTCCCTGCTCGTGGCGCACCAGGATGTGCCGGATGGCGTCCTGGGTCATCAGCTCGTCGTAGAGCGGGATGACGGCGCCGCCCGGGAGGCCGAAGACGTCGGTGACGCCGAGCAGCTCGAGGCTGCGGATGATGGCCCCTGAGCCGGTGAGGATCTCCGGCTCGACGCCGGCGCCGGACAGGCCGGGCGCGGCGGGCGAGGGTGATGGCGATGGCACGGGTGAATCCGCGGTCATGAGATCAAGTCCCTAGTTCGTTGACGAATGGTGAGCGCTAGCCGGTCACGGCGCCGACGGCCGCTGACTGGACGAGCTTCGAGTACTTCGCGAGTACTCCCCGGGTATAGCGCGGTGGGAGTGGAGCCCAGCCGATGCGCCGTGCAGCCAGCTCTTCAGGGTCGACCAGTAGGTCGAGCGTGCGAGCTGCGATATCGACCCGTATGAGATCACCATCGCGCACGAAGGCGATGGGACCTGCGTCCACCGCTTCGGGTGCTATGTGGCCGATACACAGTCCGGTTGTGCCGCCTGAGAATCTGCCGTCCGTTAACAGTAGTACATCGGCGCCGAGCCCTGCGCCCTTGATGGCCGCGGTGATCGAGAGCATCTCACGCATGCCGGGGCCGCCCTTCGGACCCTCGTAACGGATGATGACGACGTCGCCCTTCGCGATCCCGCCGACGGTGAGCGCGTCCATTGCGGCCCGTTCCCGTTCGAACACGCGGGCCGGGCCGACGAAGACGTCACTGTCGAAGCCGGCGGTCTTCACGACGGCCCCCTCCGGCGCCATCGAGCCCTTGAGGATGGTGATGCCGCCGCTGGCGTGGATCGGGTTGTCGAGCGTGCGGAGCACCTCGCCGTCGAGGTCGGGCGGGTCAATCTCGGCGAGGTTCTCGGCGACCGTCTTGCCGGTCACGGTGAGCGCGTCGCCGTGGATCAGGCCGGCTTCGAGGAGCGCCCGCATCACCACGGGCACGCCGCCCTGACGGTCGACGTCGTTCATGACGTATTTGCCGAACGGCTTGAGGTCGCCGATGTGCGGCACGGTGTCGCCGATCCGGTTGAAGTCGTCCAGGCTGAGCTCGACCTCGGCCTCGTTCGCGATGGCGAGCAGGTGCAGCACGACGTTGGTCGACCCGCCGAAGGCCATCGCCACGGCGATCGCGTTCTCGAACGCCTTGCGGGTGAGGATGTCCCTGGCCGTGATGCCCAGGCGCAGCAGGTTGACCACGGCCTCTCCGGAGCGGTGCGCGTAGTAGTCGCGGCGGCGGTCGGCCGAGGCCGGCGAGGCCGAGCCGGGCAGGCTCATGCCGAGGGCCTCCGCGACGCTGGCCATGGTGTTGGCGGTGTACATGCCGCCGCAGGCACCCTCGCCGGGGGCGAACGCGCACTCGATCCGCTTGGCGTCGGCCTCGGTCATCCGGCCGGCCTTCACCGCGCCGACGGCCTCGAACGAGTCGATGATGGTGATGTCCTTCTCGGTGCCGTCCGAGAGCTTGACCCAGCCCGGTGCGATCGAACCGGCATAGAGGAACACGCTGGCGAGGTCGAGGCGGGCGGCGGCCATCAGCATCCCGGGCAGGGACTTGTCGCAGCCGGCGAGGAGGACGGAACCGTCGAGTCGCTCAGCCTGCATGACGACCTCGACGGAGTCGGCGATGACCTCGCGGGAGACGAGGGAGAAGTGCATGCCCTCATGGCCCATCGAGATGCCGTCGGAGACGGAGATGGTGCCGAACTGCAGCGGGTAGCCGCCTCCGGAGTGCACGCCTTCCTTGGCGGCCTGGGCGAGGCGGTCAAGGGACAGGTTGCAGGGGGTGATCTCGTTCCAGGAACTGGCGATCCCGATCTGGGGTTTCTCCCAGTCGGCATCTCCCATTCCGACGGCGCGAAGCATGCCCCGCGAGGTGGTGGCTTCGATTCCGTCGGTGACGTCGCGGCTGCGCGGTTTCAGATCATACTCAGGCATGCACTGAGTCTAGAACGTCGCCGGGCCCCGAACGTCGGCCGGCCCTCAGGCTCCCGGCTGGGGCGGAGTCTCCGCGGCCGCGTCCCGGAAATCGGCGATCATTCCCAGCACGAGGGGCACCTCCTCCGGGCCGTGAACCCGGTAGCCGGCGAGGGATGCGCCCGCGCCGATCTTCAGGCCGAGGTCACCCTCCCCCAGCACCGCGAAGGCGTCCTCGTCGGTCAGGTCGTCCCCGGCGTAGAAGACGTGGTCGGCGCCGGTGTGCCGGCGGAGGCGCTCGAGGGCGTCGCCCTTGGTGCTGGCACGAACGGCGAATTCGAGCACGTTCTTGCCTTCGCGCACGGTCAGGCCCGGCAGAAGCACGCTGAGCTGCTCGCGGGCCTGCTTCTGCGCCGACTGGGCGGCCTGCGGGGTGGCGAGCCGGGTGTGCAGGGCGAGGCCGGCGGGTTTCCGTTCGATCCAGGTTCCGGCGACACCGCCGGAGATGCGCTCGAGCACCTGGGCCAGGGTGTCCAGCTGCTCGAGTTCGGCGGAGACGAGGTCCAGCTCGATCTCCGGGGTGTCCAGCTGCACCTCGATGCCGTGCGAGCCGGTCAGCAGCACGTCGCTCTGCGGCTGCGACACGTGCTGGAGGCTGACCAGTGCCCGGCCGGACACGAAGGCGACGCGCACGCCGTCCTGGTCGAGCAGGCGCTGCACGGCGTCGCGGGTGCCGTCGACGGCTCTGGCGTCCTCCGGGTTGTCCACGTGCGGGGCCAGGGTCCCGTCGAAGTCCAGGGCGACGAGCAGGGTCCCGGTGCTGGTGACGTCCCGGAGGGCGGCGGCGAGGGGATCGGGGATGCCGGGGCGCACAGCTGCTCCTTCGGTGAGGGTGCGGAGGAAAGAGGCGGACCAGGCGGCCACGTCGTTGTCGAAGACCTTGCGGCGCAGGGCGCGCATCCGTCGCAGGCGTTCCTGCCGCGGCATGGCGATGGCTCGGAGGATTGCCGCCTTCAGCCCGTCGATGTCGTGCGGGTTGATCAGCACGGCCTGCTTGAGCTCGTCCGCCGCGCCGGCGAACTCGCTGAGCACCAGGACGCCGTCGCGGTCGAACCGCACGGCGACGTATTCCTTGGCGACGAGGTTCATCCCGTCGCGGAGGGCGGTCACGAGCATCACGTCGGCGGCCAGATAGAGGGCTACCATCTCCTCGCGCGGGTAGCCGTGGTGGTGGTAGCTGATCGCGGTGTGGCTGATCGTCGAATAGTCGCCGTTGAGGCGGCCGACCGCGAGTTCGATCTCGTCCCTGAGGGCGATGTACGGTCCGACGCGCTCCCGGGACGGGCTCGCGACCTGCACCAGGGTGACGTCCTCCACGCTCACGCTGCCGTCCTCGAGGAGTTCGCCGAACGCCTTGATCCGGTGCAGGATGCCCTTGGTGTAGTCGAGCCGGTCGACGCCGAGCAGGATCGTCTTCGGATTGCCGAGGTCCTCCCGGATCTGCCGGGCCCGCTCCTGCACCTCGGGCCGCCTGGCCAGTTCCTCGTACGACCGGGCGTCGATCGAGATGGGGAAGTGCTTGGCGATGACGCGGCGATGCACCCCGTTGTGGCCGGGCACGTCGATGGCGACCCCGCGGGTCGGGTAGCCGTAGAGGCGGCGGACCGCCCGGGAGAAGTTGCCGGCGTCGGCCGCCCGCTGGAAGCCGATCAGGTCGGCGCCGAGGAGGCCGTCGAGGATCTGCTTGCGCCAGGGCAGCTGGGCGTAGATTCCGTCCGGCGGGAACGGGATGTGGTTGAAGAAACCGATCACGAGGTCGGGGCGGGCCTCGCGCAGCATCCGCGGCACAAGCTGAAGCTGGTAGTCGTGCACCCAGACGGTCGCGCCGGGCGACGCCGCGGCCGCGGCCTCCTCGGCGAAACGCCGGTTGACCCGCACGTAGGCCTCCCACCATTCGCGGTGGAAGCTCGGCGGGGCGATCACGTCGTGATAGAGCGGCCAGATCGTGTCGTTGGAGAAACCCTCGTAGTAGTCCTCCAGGTCCGCCGCGCTCAGCCGCACCGGAGCGATGGAGATTCCGTCGTTGACGAAGGGGCCGAAGGTGCGGTCGGCGACTCCCGGCCAGCCCACCCAGACCCCGTCCGAGGAACGCATCAGCGGCTCGAGCGCGGTGACCAGACCGCCGGGCGAAGTGCGCCAGCTTTCCGTCCCGTCGTCGGCAACCTCGAAATCGACCGGCAAGCGGTTCGACACCACCACGAGCGAGTAGGTCTGTGCCGAACCGGCGGACTGGGGGGACTCGGCTGCTGGCGAGATGGTCTCTTCCGTTCCGGCGAGCGCCTCGCGCGATCACCTTGCTGGTTCTGCAAGGCTATCAGCCGGTCCACAAGCCCGGCCGGAACAATGGGCGTCGCACCCCCAACGGTTAAGGAACGATGACTATGCTGACGCCAATGATCCGCATCGGCATGAGCACGACGTGCGCCTATCCTCTCCCCACCGAGCAGTCGTTCCGGCTCGCCAAGCTGGCCGGCTACGACGGGATCGAGATCATGGTGACCCGTGACGAGGTCACCCAGGACGCCGCGGCGCTGCGCGCGCTGTCCGAGAAGTACCACCTGCCGATCCTGTCGATCCACGCGCCCGTCCTGTTGCTGACGCACTTCGTCTGGGGCCGTGACCCTCGGGTGAAGCTCGAGCGTTCGGCCGAGCTGGCCAGGGCTGTGGGAGCATCCACCGTCGTGGTGCACCCGCCGTTCCGCTGGCAGGCCGAATACGCGGTGGACTTCCTCGCGATCGTGCGTGAGATCAGCGCCCAGACCGGGATCGAGATCGCGGTCGAGAACATGTTCCCCTGGAAGTTCGGCGGCCGCAGCGTGAAGGCGTACTCCCCCGGCTGGGACCCGACCGTGATGGACTGCGATGCGGCCACCCTGGACTTCTCGCATTGCGCGCTGAGCGGGCACGACAGCCTGGCCATGGCCACCTCGCTCGGCGACCGGCTCCGGCATGTTCACCTCTGCGACGGCTCAGGCTCTCTGGACGAAGGCAAGGTCTTCGACGAGCACCTGCTGCCCGGCCGGGGCAGCGAACCCGTCGCCGAGGTCCTCGGCATGCTCGCGAAGGCGCGCTGGGACGGCCAGGTCGTCGCCGAGGTGAACACCCGCAAGTGCAAGACCGAGGAGGAGCGGCTGGCCCTGCTCGTGGAGACCCTCGCCTTCGCCCGGCTGCACACGCTGCAGGCCCGCCCCCGGCGCTTTCCGCGGTCCCGTCGCGCCCTCGAGGCGCTGCTGCCGGGCCGCCACCACTAGACCGGCCAGGTCGGACCGGCCAGGTCGTACCGGCCAACAGCCTTACCCGCGGGCCAGGGACACTCCGAACGAGCGCGCCCCGCGCCGCCGGGCGACGGTCCAGAGCGAGAAAAGCACAGCGGACAGCGCGAACAGGGCCAGGAAGGCAGCGGGGGCCGTCGCATTCGCGCCGTCGCCCGCGGTGATGGCCTGCATCCCCTTGACCGCCCAGGTCAACGGCAGGAACGGGCTCACCAGCTGGAACGGTTTCGCCACCAGTTCGATCGGGTAGAGGCCGCCGACCGCGGTGATCTGCAGCGCGAGCAGGACCAGGGAAGCCACTATCCCGACGCGGCCGAAGGCGGTGACGAGGAAGTGGTGCACGGCGACGAAGACGAACGCGAGGAAGACCGCGAAGGCCAGGGTCGACGGCAGCAACAGCCAGGACACCCCGAGCGCATTGTGCAACAGGGCCACGACCACGACGGCCTGCGCCGCCGCGACCAGGAAGGCCCGGCCGAGGGTGCGCCCGACCAGGCGGCCGGTCCCGGCGGTGGAGGCCAGGGCCGTCGCGGAGAGCGGCCTCAGCACCAGGAAGATCGCCAGCGCACCGATCCACAGGCCGACCGGCACGAAGACCATGCCTATGATCGGCCCGATCGAATCCACCGGGTTGTCACGGGTGCTGACGATGGCGACCGGTTCGGACACGACGGCGGCGGTCTGCTGAGGGTCGGTCTCGCTCAGCCTGGAGGCACTGGCCGCGCCGTCCTTGAGTCCTGCCGCGAGTTCGCCGGCTCCGGATTCGAGCTGGTGGGCGCCGGATGCCGCGGCCGCGGTTCCCCCGGAGAGCCCCGCGACACCATCGGAGAGCCCCGAGATCCCGGTGGCGAGGTCGCTCGCCCCCGTGCGCAGCGGTGCCGATCCGGCGGCAAGGCGGGATGCGCCCGCGGCGCTCTGGGTGATGCCGTCCTGCACCCCGCTGAGCGCGGTCGTGGTCTGGCCGCTGAGCGCGTTCCCCTGCCCGGCCAGGGTGTCCAGAACGTCCTGGTAGCCGGCCAGGGACTGGGCGTAGGGCGCATTCGTGGGGTTGGCGAGCAGGGCTGCGGTCAGCGAGCCGAAGCCGGCCGCGGCGCTGCCGACTCCCCCGGTGTACTGCGCCCAGCCGTCGCTGAGCCGGCTGAGCCCGGCCGCGCCGGAGCCGAGGCCGGCCAGGCCGGAGCTCAAGGCGTCGACCCCGCCCGTGTATCCCGCGACACCGGAGGAAAGAGCGGCGGCGCCCGATGCCGCGGAGGCCGCCCCGGATGCCGCGGAGGCCGCCCCGGAGGCCAGGCTGTCGAGGCCGGTGGCGACGCCGATCACCCCGGAGGAAACCTGGGCGGCGCCGTCGGACGCCTGGGTGAGGGATTCGCCCAACCCGGACAGGTTCGAGTAGAGGGCACTGAGGTACTGCGCCGTGATCTCGCGGCCGAACACCCCCGTCATCGCGGTGCCCACCGACTGCGCGACCGAACCGGCCAGGTAGGAGTGGGCATCGTCGGTACGGATGCCGAGGTCGGCCCGGGTGGGAGCCTTCCCGCCGAGCGAGGTGACCGAGGCGGAGAAGTCGGCCGGGATGGTGAGCACGGCGTAGGCCTGCCCCGCGGCGAGCGCGGCGGCGGCATCCGTCGAGTTGGAGATCGCCCAGGCGAAGCCGGTGGACGGCGAGCCGGCCTTCGCCGGTCTGGTCAGTTCGGTGACGAGCTGGCGCCCGGCGAGCACCTTCTGTTGCGAGCCGTCGGGCAGGGTGGTCGTGACGAACGTGTCGTTGTTGACGACGAGCGCCGGCAGGGTGTCGACCCGCTGGTCGGCGCTTGCGAGCGCGCCGGCGAAGAGGCCGGCGACGGCGAGGGGCACCACGATCAGGCCGGCCAGCAGCGCGGTGAGGGCCCACCGTCGCTGCCCTGGCGTGCGGCTGAACAGTCGATCAAGCCTCGTGCTCATCGCTGGAGGGCCTTTCTGTCGAGGGCGGAGTCTCTGTCGAGAGCGGCGTCGTCTTCCACGGCGTCAAGGGTGATCTCCTGCACGGCTCTCGCACCGTATTCGGGAGCTCGGGAGGCGACGGAACCGAACCCGGAATCCGATCCTGAGCCGAGGATGATCGTGGTGGCGGCCGGGGCCAGTGCCGCCAGGATGACGACGAGGTCCCGGCCCCCCGGATCGATGGGGAGCCCGTCACCGAGGTCGACGAAGACGACGCGGGGGCGTTCTGCGAGCGCCGCCGCGACCAGCACAACGGCCCGGTCGATGGCCGGCAGGGTGGCCATGGGCGTGGCCGCCGTGATCGGGCGCCTGCCGGACGGTTGCGGGAGGGCGATCTCCAGACGGCCCAGCCAGACGGTGAGCTCAGCGCGGCGCCTGGCGGTTCGGTGCCAAGGGTGGGCGAGGTCGAGTCGTTCGGCCAGCACTTCGCCGACGGTGAGCCCGGTGTCGTGCCGGCCGCCTATCTCGGCGAGGGCGACGGTGCGCATGACCGTGCTCCGCTCGCTGGGAAGCGGCGCTCCGCACACCTGGAGTCGCCCTGAGACGAGGTCGAGGCGCCCTGCGAGGGTCGCGGCGAGCACGCGGCGACGGGTCGCGCCGGCCGTGACGAACACCACGGAGCCCGCGGCCACCGTGAGGTCGAGCGGCCCGAGCCGGCTTTCCGGAACGCCGAGCACGGCGGCCTCCGCTGTGATCGCGGCATCCTGGGCCTGGGCCCACACACTGTCGTCGAGGTGCCGGCGCAGGCCGACGCCCTCGATGTCGACGTCGGGCAGGAGCCGGTCGAGGGGGCGCGGCAGCCACCACGCCCAGCGGCCGGCGAGCGCCATCGCGGCCGGAACCAGGGTCATCCGCACGAGGAAGGCGTCGAGGAACACGCCGATGGCCAGGGCGAAGGCGATGCCCTTGATCGCGCCGGTTCCGTCCGGCACGAAGGCGAAGAAGACGAAGAACATGATCAGCGCGGCCGCCGTGACGACCCGGGCGGCGTGCGAGAAGCCGTGCACGATGGCGTCGTGGGGGCGGCCGCTGGCGACGAATTCCTCGCGCATTCCGGAGACGAGGAAGACCTCGTAGTCCATGGCGAGACCGAACAGCACGGCCATCAGGAGGATCGGCAGGAAGCTCAGGATCGGTCCGGGGTGGGCGACGCCGAGCAGGTCGGCGAACCAACCCCACTGGAAGATCGCGACGGTGGCGCCGATCGACGCGAACACGGAGAGCAGGAAGCCGAGGGCGGCCTTGACCGGCACGAAGATCGAACGGAAGACCATGGTGAGCAGGAGGATCGACAGCCCGACGACGATCAACGCGAACGGGATCAACGCGTTGCCGAGCCGGTTGGAGATATCGATCGAGACGGCCGTCGCGCCGGTCACCGCGATGGGGGTGCCCAGGGACGCGTCGATCTCGGGTGCGAGGGCACGAATGGACTGAACGAGGTCCTTCGTTTCCGGGGCGTTCGGGGCGCTGCCGGGCATGACCTGGATGATGGCGGTGTCGACCGTCGGGTTCGGCGTTCCCTTACTGACGAAGGCGACGTCGGGCAGGGCGCGCAGGCGCGCTCCGATGGTGTCGAGGTCGGCGAAGATATTCGTCGTCTGGGTGATGTCGACGACCACGATCAGCGGGCCGTTGTAGCCGGGCCCGAAGCCGTCGGCGATCAGGGTGTAGGCCTTGTTTTGGGTGGACGCGGCCGGTTCGGAGGCGCCGTCGGGCAGGTTGAGGTCGAGGCTGAGGGCCGGAATGGCCAGGGTGCCGAGGATCCCGACGACGACGAGCACCACGAGCGCGGGCGCTTTGAGCACGACGCCGACCCAGAGCCGGCCGAGGGTGGGCCGGCCGGTGTCGGGCATCATCGCCCGGCGGTGCGCCCGGCCGCCGGGTTTCGGGGCGAGCCTCGCCCCGGACAGGCCGAGGATCGCCGGCAGGAGGGTGATCGCGACCCCGATCGACACGAGGACAGCGAATGCCGCGGCCACCCCCATCACGCTCAGGAACGGGATCCCGACGACGAGCAGCCCGAGCAGGGCGATGATGACGGTCAGCCCGGCGAACACGACGGCACTGCCCGCCGTGGCCACGGCCGTCGCGGCGGACTCGTGCGGGTCGGTGCCACGCGCCAGTTGGGTGCGATGCCTGGACAGGATGAACAGGGAGTAGTCGATGCCGACGGCGAGGCCGAGCATGAGGGCCAGCATGGGGGCGGTGCTGGAGACAGGCACGAATGCGGAGATCGCGGTGATGCCGCCGATTGCCACCCCGACACCGATCAGGGCCATCAGCAGCGGCATCCCGGCGGAGATGAGCGAGCCGAAGGTGACGAGCAGCACGACCCCGGCGAAGAGCAGGCCGAAGACCTCGGTGATGGTGATGCCGAACGTGTTGTCCTGGAACACCTGGCCGCCGAACGCCACCCGGAGGCCCGCGTCCCGGCCGATGGACGCGGTCGCGGTCAGCCCGTCGAGAGTGGCCTGGGTGACCGTGGTCGACGGCCCGCTGAGCTGCGCCTGGCTGAACGCGGTCGATTCATCCTTCGAGATCGCGCCGGAGGCGTACTCGGAGAACGGGGTGATCACTGCGTCGACGCCGGGCACATCACCGAGAGCGGTGGCCATCTCCTCGATGGCGGCCCGGTAAGCGGGAGCGGTGACGGATGCCCCGTCCGGCGCCCGGTAGACGACCTGAACCTGGGCGCCCGCAGCGGCCGGGAACACCTCCGCGAGCTTGTCGATGGTGTCCTGCGATTCAGTGCCGGGGATCGCGTAGGACTCCTGGCTGTGGCCGCCGAGGGCGAAGCCGCCGCCGAGGATCCCGGCCAGGAGGAGAACCCAGATGCCGAGCACGAGCCAGGCGCGGCGATAGGCGAAATGTCCGATGCGGTAGAGCAGGGTGGCCATGGTGCTACTTCCGGGACTGGGACGTGTGGACGGCGACGGGGGCGAGGAGCTCGGTGATCACGACGGAGAGCGCCTGGCGGATCTCGTCCGCCGGGGCGATGTCCTTGTCGAGGAAGGTCATCCCCGCGACCAGGGTGTACGCGGCGCCGCCGAGGGCGATACCGAAACGGATGCGGTCTTCCGTGCTGGCACCGTCGTGGCAGAGGGTGTCGGAGAGGCGAACGATCAGCGCGCCCGCCCGGTCGATGACGGGGATGCCGCGAAGGGACTGGGCCTGGTTGATGAAGGTGTGCAGCTCGAGCCGGAACTCGAGCAGGAAGTCGATGAAATCGTCGACGAACCGCCGCCGCGACGCCGTGCCGTCGGGGGCACCGACGTACCGGTTGAGGATGACCTCGAGCCGGTCGATCGCGGGAGTGAGGACCTCCCCCAGCAACGCCTCCTTCGAGGCGAAGTGGTACAGCACGCTCGATTTCGAATAGCCGGCGGCGTCGGCGATCTGCTGCAGCGACGTGCCGGCGAAGCCGATCGACGCGAACTGGGCGAGCGCGGTGGCCCGCAGCTCGTCGCCGGTGCTCGGTCGGGTGAGCGCGGGATGAGTCGGGGAAGGTTCTGGAGGCACCCGTTCACATTACTTGACCGATCGGTCAGGTTCTGCACGATCGGTCAGCGATCGAGGCAACACGCGGGTAACCCGGAGGGAGCGCGAGCCGGCCCGGCCCAGTAGCGTAGAAGGCAGGAGGCCCTCACATGCGAAAGTTCATCTTCAGTAGCGCCATGATCGGCGTCATCGCCGGCGGGTGGAACATCTTTCAGGCCACCAGGAGCGGGCCTCGCGACTGGCGCCTCGTGCTGATGTGGCTGGGCTGGGCGCTCAGCGCCGCGGTCGCAATCGGCACGGTCATGAAGGACGCGGACGAACGGCAAATCGACAGCTGACTTGCGGTTTCCTGCGGCGTGTCATCCGGTCAAGCCCCCTTCCGGGCGGCAGACTGATAGGAACACGAGCATGCCAATTGAAAGGGGCCACCGATGTTTGGTCGCCGACGTCGCGTCGCACCGGTCATTGCCGCACCCGTTCCCGAGCTCAGTGACGAACAGGTTTTCACCCTCCTGCACGATCAGCTCTCACAGCTGGTGGGCGCCCAGGGCAAGTGGACCCTCGTCCCCCGCAGCGAGAGCGACACCGACGTGATCTTCCACGGCCTCAAGGCCCACCAGATCGCCGCCTCGCTCGCCGCCGTGCTGCGCACCGAGACTGCCCTCCTGCGCGGCGAGGTCGTCGCCGAGCCCACCGCGCTGCCGTGGACCCCCGCGCCGATCTCAGTGTGGGCCGAACCCGAGCGCGCGGAACCCGAGCGCGCATCGTCGAAGGTTCCCGTGCACCTTCCGATTTTCTCCGCCGCCCAGCCCGTGACCCCGTCGGCCCAGCAGTCGGAAGAGCGCGCTCGCCTCGTCGCCTAGCTCTCCTCGACCGGCCTCCATTCAGCCGAGCTTCTTCCACTCCGCCGGGCCGTCAGTGCCTGCCGGGTAGTCCTCCAGCGGCACCTTCCCGGCGCGCCAGGCCGCCAATATGGGCGCCACGATTCGCCAGCACTGCACCGCGGTGTCCGCCCGCACCGACAGGGCTGGATCACCGTCGAGCACCCCCTCGAGCACCTCACCGTAGGCCAGCAGCTGGCCCGGACCGAAGGATGCCGCGAGGCGCACCCGGTCGAGGGTGTGCGGGTCTCCCGGCCCGTTCAGGTTGAGGTCGATGGCCATCTCGTCCGGCCCGAGGAAGATGCGCAGCACGGTCGGGCCCGGCAGCCCGCTGAGCCCGACCGGCAGGTGGGGCACGGGCTTGAACGTGATGGCGATCTCCCGGCGGCGTTCGGCCAGCGCCTTGCCGGAGCGGAGGGTGAACGGCACTCCCGCCCACCGCCAGTTGTCGATTTCGAACGTCACCTCGGCCAGGGTCTCGGTGTCGTTGGCCGCCAGAACCCCCTTCTCGTCGAGGTAGGCCGGGACGCTCTTCCCGTCGACCGTTCCCGCGGTGTAGCGTCCGCGCCTGCTGGAGCGGGTGGGGCTGCCGCCGCGGAGCCGGGTGGCACGCAGCACGATGCCCTTGGCGTCTCGGAGGTCGGCGGCATCCAGCGACGATGGCGGTTCCATGGCGAGCACCGCCAGAACCTGCAGGAGGTGGCTCTGGATCATGTCGACCATGGCGCCGGCCCGGTCGTAGTAGCCCGCGCGGCCCTCGAGACCGAGCTGTTCGTCGTAGACGACGTCGACGCGTTCGATGTGGATGTTGCTCCAGAGTGGTTCGAAGATCCGGTTGGCGAACCGCAGTCCCACGAGGTTGAGCACGGTGGAGCGCCCGAGGAAGTGGTCGACCCGGTGGATCTGGTCCTCCGGAACGAGCCTGGCCAACCGCGCGTTCAAGGCGATGGCACCCTGCTCGTCGACGCCGAACGGCTTCTCCAGGGCGAGTTGGGTGCCGTCGGGCAGGGCGACATCGGCGAGGGCGTCACAGACCCCGGCCGCGATGGCCGGCGGCAGGGCGAAGTAGATCGCGGGCACACCGGAGCACAGCGCGATCAGGCGCTCCAGCTCGGCTGGATCGGCCAGGTCGCTCGTGTGGTATTCCGTTGTCTCGAGGACGTTCTCCACTGCGGCGCCGGCCCCCTCACCCAGCGCGAACGACGTGGTCAGCCTCGCCAGCCACTCGGCGGGGCTGAATTCCTCTCGACCTGCCCCGATCAGTTGAACACGCCGGTCGGGGTGCGCGGTGAGCAGCTGGCCGAGGGCGGGAAGAAGCAGCCGGGCGGCAAGGTCCCCGCCGGCGCCGAGGATCAGGAGCGTCGAGATTGGCTTGGTCATCAGCCCAACGTAGCTGGCAGGATGACTGCATGGCACTCAATATCGAGGATTACGCGCTGATCAGCGATTGCCACTCGGCCGCGCTGGTCGGCAGGGATGGAAGCATCGACTGGCTCTGCCTCCCCCGGTACGACTCGGCGTCGATGTTCGGCGCGTTGCTGGGCGACGAGGACCATGGGCGCTGGCTGCTCGCCCCGGCCGACCCGGCGTCGACCTGCACCCGCTCCTATGACGAGGGCACCTTCATCCTCACCACGCTGTGGACGACGCCCGGCGGTTCGGTCGAGGTGACCGATTTCATGCCGCACGGCGACCATCGCGCCGATGTGCTGCGCCGGGTGCGCGGAGTATCGGGGACCGTGGAGATGACCGAGGACCTGCGCATCCGTTTCGGTTATGCGACGACCATGCCGTGGGTGCGCCAGGTGACGACCGGCGGCGACCACGGCCTGGTCGCGGTGGCCGGCCCGGACGCGATCATCGTGCGCGGTCCGGCGCTGCACGCCGCCGACCATCGGCACGCGGCCCGTTTCCGCGTCCACGCCGGCGAGGATGTCGACCTGCAGCTCTCCTGGTATCCCTCGCACCGGGAGCCCCCGCCCGCTCTGGACGTCTCGGCGGCGTACGCGACGACGGCCGAGTGGTGGCGGGGCTGGGCCGGGACCTGCACGCACGAGGGGCCATACCGGGACGAGGTCGTGCGTTCGATGCTCGTGCTGCGGGCGCTGACCCACGAGACGACCGGGGGCATCGTCGCCGCGGCGACCACCTCCCTGCCCGAGTTGCGCGGCGGCAGCCGCAACTGGGACTACCGCTACGTCTGGCTTCGGGACGCGGCGCTGACCCTGACCGTGCTGCTCTCCCACGGCTACGAAGTGGAGGCCCAGGGCTGGCGGGCCTGGCTGCTGCGGGCCGTGGCCGGCGACCCGAACGACGTGCAGATCATGTACGGGCTGGCCGGGGAGCGGTACCTCCCCGAGCGCGAGCTGTCCAGCCTGCCTGGGTACCGCGGCTCCGGACCGGTGCGGGTGGGCAACGGCGCCGTCGACCAGTTCCAGTCCGACGTGATCGGCGAGGTGATGGTGGCCCTGCACGCCGCCCGGGAGGCCGGCGTCGCCGAGACCGAGTTCTCCTGGCCGCTACAGCGAGCGCTCGCCGGTTTCCTCGAACAGAACTGGTCACGGCCCGACCAGGGCATCTGGGAGGTGCGCGGGCCGGCCCGGGAGTTCACCCACTCCCGGGTCATGGTCTGGGCCGCGTTCGACCGGCTGGTGCGCGGCGCGACCGAGTTCGGGCTGCCCGGGCCGGTGGAACGCTGGACGCGGCTCCGCGACGAGGTGCGCGGCGAGATCGAGCAGCGCGGCTTCAACAGCGCCCGGAACAGCTACACCCAGTACTTCGGTGGAGACGAGGTCGATGCCTCGCTCCTGGTGCTCCCGCAGGTCGGCTTCTGCGACGCGTCGGACCCGCGAATGCTCGGCACGGTCGCCGCGATCGAAGCCGACCTGCTGCACCAGGGCCTTGTGCTCCGCTACCGGACGGACGCCGGCGTGGACGGCCTGGCCGCGGGCGAGCATCCGTTCCTGGCCTGCTCATTCTGGCTGGTCGAACAGTACGCGGACTCCGGCCGTGAGGCGGACGCGGTGGCACTGATGGATCGCCTCGTCGGCTTCGCCAACGACGTCGGGCTCCTGTCGGAGGAATACGACATCGACGCCGGCCTGCAGGCCGGAAACACCCCGCAGGCGCTCAGTCACCTGGCCCTCGTGCGGGCGGCCGACGCGATCGCCGGCTGCGTTTCAGAGGCCTCGACCAGAGATCCGGCCGATTCTTTGTAGGTCTTCCCCAGCGGAGGGGTGGCCCCGAATTCTAGATTGAAGAACATGACTGCCCGAACCCTCACCGTGCGCGATCTCGCCCAGATCGCCATCTTTGCCGCCCTCATCGCCGCCCTCGGGCTCCCCGGCGCCCTGACGATCGGCGCCGTCGCGGTGCCGATCACCTTCCAGACCCTGGGCGTGATGCTCGCCGGGGCGATCCTCGGTGCGCGCAAGGGCTTCTTCGCCGTGCTCCTCTTCCTCATTCTCACGGCGGCCGGTCTTCCGCTGCTCTCCGGCGGGCGCGGCGGGCTCGTTTGGTTCACCACCTCGCCGTCGACCGGCTACCTCTACGGCTGGCTCGCCGGGGTGGCCGTCATCGGCTACCTCACCGCGGTGCTGCTCCCCCGGTACCCGTTCTGGCCGGCCCTGGCGGCTACCGTCCTCGGCGGCATCGTCGTGGTCTACCTGTTCGGCGTGCCGGTCACCGCAGTCAACCTGGGCCTGCCGCTCTGGGCGGCGCTCGTCGACAGCGTCAAGTTCCTGCCCGGCGACGTGGCCAAGGCCGTCGTCACCGTGCTGGTCGCCCGCCAGGTGCACAAGGCCTACCCCGGCCTGATCCCGGGAGCCCTCCGCCGCAAGCCGTCAATGACGGCGGGGCACGCGGGTCGATGACCCGGATCACGTTCGACGGGGTGTCCCATTCCTATGGGGAGCGCAGCGTTCTGCGGGACATCCGGCTCGACCTCACCGAGCACCGGATCGGGGTCGTCGGGGCGAACGGCTCCGGCAAGTCCACCCTGGTGCGGATGATCAACGGGCTGATCACCCCCACCAGCGGAACCGTGAGCGTCGACGGCCTCAATGTGGCCCGGAACGCCCGGGAGGTGCGCCGACAGGTCGGATTCATCTTCACCAACCCCGACAACCAGATCGTGATGCCGACCGTGCAGGAGGACGTGGCCTTCACCCTGCGCCGGCGGGGACTCACCCGCGAGCAGGTGGCCGAACGCACGGCGGCAGCCCTCGACCGGTTCGGACTCACCGCCCACGCCGACCACCCCGCCCACCGACTCTCCGGCGGGCAGAAGCAACTTCTGGCCCTGGCCGCCGTGCTCGTGGCCGAGCCGAAAATCGTCGTGGCGGACGAGCCGACGACGCTTCTCGACGCCCGGAACGCCCGGCGGATCACCGAGCTCCTCCAGGAGATGAGCCAGCAGGTCATCGTCGTGACGCACCAGCTCGAGCTTCTGGCCGGGTTCGACCGTGTCGTGGTGATCGACGAGGGGGAAGTTGCCTTCGACGGCAGTCCGGATGCCACCCTCGATTCCTACCGGGAGCTGCTCGCGTGAGGGCGCCGGACAAGTGGAGCCGGCCGTCGTGATCGGCCTCTACCACCCGGGATCCTCGATCATCCACCGCACGCCGACCCTGCTCAAGCTGCTGCTCCTGTCCGTCGGCGTGACCGTCGTCGGACTGCTCGGGCAGCCCTGGCAGCTGCTCGTCGCCCTCGGCGCCGTCTTCGTCCTCTACGTCGTGGCCGACATCCCCCCTCGGCCGGCCTGGCAGCAGATCGGCCCGATCCTCTGGATCCTCATCATCGCCGTGCCGCTCCAGGCGTTGTTCGCCGGTTGGACGACGGCGGGCATGATGGCCGGTCGCCTGGTGGTCGCGGTCGCCCTGGCGGCCCTGTTCACACTCACGACGACCGTCACGGCGGTTCTCGTAGGGTTCCAGGCGCTGCTGCACCCGTTCCGCCGCTGGATCGATGCGGACCGTGTCGGGCTGCTCGTCGCGCTCACCCTGCGCTGCATCCCGCTCGTCGCCGAGATCGTCGCAGAGGTTCTCGAAGCGCGGCGGGCCAGAGGCACGCAGGGTTCCCTGCTCGCCCTGGCGGTGCCGGTGGTCGTGCGGTCGCTGTACGCGGCGGACGCGATCGGTGAGGCTCTGGTGGCGCGCGGACTCGACGACTGAGCGTATCCGCTCTAGATTGGGAGCCCGCGCCGACCGCGCGCCCGACAGAAGAGGAACGATGTCCCAGACTGCGACCGCCGACTCCCGGCCGGGCCGGATCCTGCGCCGGGTGCGCCTGATCGGCTGGGCGGCCCTCGCCTCGTTCGTGCTCGCGATCGTCGTCTTCCTGGTCTGGGCCAACACGGTGCGCACCGTCGACCGGGGTGCCGCCGACAGGGTGTTCGGCAATCCTGCCGTCTCGGTGACCGATACCGCGAACGCGGTCGTGATCGCCCCGAAAACGGGCGCATCCGGTGTCGGTCTCGTCTTCGTCCCGGGTGCCCGGGTGGACCCGTATGCCTATCTCTACAAACTCGCGGGAACGGTGGAAGAGACCGGGCTGACAGTGGTCATCACCAAACCGGTGCTGAACCTCGCCATCCTCGACCTTCGGCCGCTCGACACGTTCACCACGGTCGCCCCCGGCGTCACGACCTGGCTGGTGGGCGGACACTCCCTCGGCGGAGTGCGGGCGTGCCTGTACGCCGACCAACCCCAGGTCGCCGGGCTGGTGCTCTTCGGAAGCTATTGCGCGGCCCCACTGGCCAGGGACGACCTGCCGGTACTGAGCCTCACGGGCAGCGCGGACGCCCTGAGCACCCCGGCGAAGATCGCCGACACCGCCGGGCTGCTCCCGGCGACCGCCAGATTCGTGGAGATCCCGGGGGCCAATCACGCCCGGTTCGGCGACTACGGAGTGGAGGTCGGGGACGGCATCGCGACCGCGTCGACGGATGCCGTGGCCGCCGCGATCACCCGGAACCTCACCGCGTTCCTGGCCGATTCGACCTCCCGCTAGCAGCAGACAGGAGCCCCACCATGCCTTCCCCCGCAACAGTCGACGAGTATCTGGAATCCCTCCCGGAGAACCTCGCCGCCATCGGCAGGACCCTGCGGGCGCAGTTCGACGAGGCGCTGCCGCGGGCGGACGGGCAGATGTGGCACGGCCACCCGGTCTGGCTCGCCGCGAAGACCCCGGTCGCCGGCTTCAAGGCGTATCCGGCCTACGTCACCCTGTTGCTGTGGCGAGGCCAGGACATCACGGACACCTCAGGCCGACTGGAGGCCGCCGGTTCCGGCCGGATGAGTTCGGTGAAACTCCGCAGCAGCGCCGATCTCGATCTCCCCCTCCAGGCCGAGTGGCTCCGCCAGGTGCGCGAGCTCGGCACCAGGTAACCAGGGCGGGAATGCCCTCCTTTTTCAGCAGGCCACCCGGCAAGGCCTGGTCAGAACGGCGGGTCGTCGGGGAGGTCCGACGCTGCGGCTGTCGGTGGTCCGACTGGTGGCGGGCCCGCTTTCGGTGGCCCGGTGGGGAGGACGGTCGGCAGTATCGTGGCGGGTTCGGTGATGAACTCCCGCCCGGTCGGTGACGTCCAGGTCAGGATGCCGCCCGGTTGCTGGGCGACGCTCCACCGGGTCTGAGTTTTCAGCGCATGGTTGGGTCTGCAGAGGTGGGCGAGGTTGTCGTGCGCGGTCTCGCCGAGCAGCCCCCAGTCATGCGAGTGATCAAGTTCGGCACCCCTTGCTGGCCGGTTGCAGCCTGGAAAACGGCAGGTCTCATCGCGGAGGCGGAGGAACCGGCGCATCGCCTTGGGCGGTTTGTACCGGTCCCTCCCGACGGAGAGGATCACCCCGGTCTCGGGGTGGGTGAGCAACCGGGTGAAGCTCGGCGCCCGCGACGCCAGATCCCGCGCCGTCGCGGGGTCGATCGGCCCATACCCTTCCAAATAGCCGGGTTCCTCACTGTGGCCGAGGAGCGTCAGCACCGGCACGGTGACCTGCACGGTGGCTTTGACCCCGGTGCCGACACCGGTCGGGGTGACCCCGTGGATCAACAGGTCACTGAGCACATCGGTGCGCACCTGGGTGAGCGTGCGCGTCTCGTCGGGGCTTTGCAGACTGGCGGCGAGGTCGGTGGCGCGGGTGAAGATCGCCTGCACCAGCTCCGCCCCCGTCGTCAGGAACAACGTCGCCATCCCGTAGGCCCCGGCCTCCACGGACGAGGTGCGCTTCGCGATCGACTCGGCATGCCGCGCCGTGATCGTCTCCGGATGCAACCGTTCCCGCAGCAGCCGGGCCTTGTGCTTGAGCTTGGCCACCGTCAAATGCTCCGCCGAGGGCAACAGGGCCTGTTCGAACGCGGCCAAACCCTGGACCGGGATCGACCAGGACTGCTGGACTATCGCCTGCGCATGCCGGTAACTGATCACCCCGTCATGCAACGCCGCCCGGGTTGCGGGGAGGTCCTGGACCAGGGCCCTACTCTCCGCGAGCAGGGTCTCCGCGCTGCGCTCCGGGATCCGCAGCGTCACGGCCAGCTCGCTGGAGAGCTCCCGCTTCGCGATCTCCTCCCGGCTCCACAACGCTTGCGGTCCCCGCGGGATCTCCCCCGCGTGCGCCTCGCTGAACCGGCGGGTCTGATCGATCAACTCCGCCCGGAACGCGAAACACTGTGCGATCACCCGGTCCGCGACCGCGACCGCGTCAAAGAGCAGTCCGAGCTGCTGCTGGGTGGTGCTCACCAGGGTGACCATACCCGCACACTACGACCAGCCACCGACATTCCCCGGCCCCCAACCGACCCCACACCAGGGTGTGGATAACCTGATCAAACACGCTTTGTGGAGGACCGGCCGGCGGTGATCTCGACAGCCACGGACCCCCTTGCCGCACCCATCCCGCGGGGCCACACTGGTCACACCAGCACCAACCCGAACCCGATCGCTGGAGGTACCACCATGAGCACACTCGTCGTTTACGACTCCAACTACGGCACCACGCGAATCGTGGCCGAGAAGATCGCCGCGGAACTCGGCGAGGGCACCGCTGTCGTCTCCGTTTCCGGCCTCACCCCCGAGCGCCTCACCGGCGTTGAACTCCTCGTCGTCGGCTGCCCCATCATCGGCTGGCGGCCGTCACCGCGGATGCAGGCCTTCCTCGCCCAACTCGGCGTCGGCATGTTGCACGGCGTGAGGGCTGCGGCATTCGACACCCGACTGCGCCTGTTCATCCACGGCGACGCCGCCGGAAAGATCTCCCACGCCCTGGAGCATGCCGGCGCCCACATCGTGGCCAAACCTCACGGCTTCATCGTGGAGGGGCGCGAAGGCCCCATGGCCACGGGCGAGCTCGACAAGGCCGCCGAATGGGCCGGCGCGATCATGCCCACCCTGCGGCGCTGAGCCACGGCCCGACCACCGCGTTCACGCTCAGACCTTCGGTCGCTATAGGCGGTGGCGCCGGGACCGACGAGGCCCAACGGCTCCGACGACCGCAACCGGTGCCGTGATGCTGAACCGCGCCGCCCGCCGGCCGATCTGGTGACTGGCCGGCCGCTGGCGCACGCCGGCCGGCCGCTGGGCCGCCCGAGAGAAGAACCAGGACTTGGCGACCTCCACCAGCACGAGGTAGAGCACCGTCATCCCGGCCAGTGCCAGGAAGAACGGCGCCGGCAGCGGCTCGAACCCGAGCAGGCCCGCGAGCGGCGAGAACGGAAGGAACACTCCGACCGCCACCACAGTGATGGCCGCCGCCGTCAGTCCGAGTGACGGTCTGCTGCGCAGGAACGGGACCCGCCGGGTCCTGATCGCGAAGATGATCAGCGTCTGGGTGGCCAGGGACTCGATGAACCATCCCGCCCGAAATTCCCCTGGCGCCGCCTGGAAAACCCCCAGCATGAGTGCGAACGTCGCGAAATCGAACAGGGAACTGATCGGACCGAACAACAACATGAACCGGCGGATGAACGCGATGTTCCAGTGGGCCGGTGCGAGCAGCTGTTCCTTGTCGACGTGGTCGCCGGGAATGGCCAGCTGACCCGCGTCGTACAGCAGGTTGTTCAGCAGAATCTGGCCGGGCAGCATGGGCAGGAAGCTGAGCGCCACGGACGCTGCCGCGGCACTGAACATATTGCCGAAATTGCTGGACGTGCCCATCAGCACGTACTTGATGGTGTTGGCGAAGATCCGCCGACCCTCCATGACCCCGTCGGCGAGCACCCCGAGGTCTTTGTCCAGAAGCACCACGTCTGCGGCGTCCTTGGCGACATCCGTGGCGCTGTCCACGGAGATCCCGATGTCGGCGTCGTGGAGGGCCAGCGCATCGTTCACCCCGTCCCCGAGGAAGCCCACGGCGCGCCCGTTCTCCCGGAGCAGCCTGATCACCCGGGCCTTCTGCTCGGGAGACACCCGGGCGAAAATGCTCGCCTCCGCGGCCGCTCTGCCGAGTTCGGAGTCGGACAGCCGGTCGATATCCGGGCCGGTGAGGGTGCCGCCTGAGACAAGTCCCAGGTCGGCGCACACCTTCTCGGCGACCCGGGCGTTGTCACCGGTTGCGATCTTCACCGTGATCCCCAGCCTGTCCAAGCGCTCCAGGGATTCACGCGCGTTCTCCTTCGGCCGGTCCAGGAACACCAGGAAGCCCTGGAGGACGAGATCCCGCTCGTCAGCCGGGGAGATGCCGGTCCGGCCGACGGCCTCCCGCGTGGCGACGGCGACGACCCGGGCGCCGGCATCGTACTGTTCGTCAAGCAGCGCCTGCGCCTCCGGGCGGATGCCTGTGCAGGCGCGCAGCACATCCTCCGGGGATCCCTTGGTCACCAGGAACGCCCGCCCGTCCGGCCCGGTCACCAGTGCGCTGGTCATCCGCCGTTCGTGATCGAAGGGGATGACGTCGAGCCGGCGGTGCCCGGTGAGTTCGATCGCGGTGGCGCGCGGCGACTCCCAGAGCGCCGCGTCCAGCGGATTCTGCCCGAGCGTCGAGATCGGCCCGGCCGAGAAGTCCACCTCGGTGGCCAGCAGCCCGAGCCGGAGCAGGTCGTCGGCCGGGTCACCGGACCGGGCCGGCAGCGCCGCCGTGAACGCGATCCGGCCCTCAGTCAGCGTTCCGGTCTTGTCGGTCACGAGGACGTCCATGTCGCCGAGGTCCTCGATCGAGACCAGCCGTTTGACCAGCACCTTGCGTCGCGCCAACTGCCTGGTGCCGGTCGCGAGGCCGGTGCTCACCACGGCCGGGAGCAACTGCGGCGTGATCCCGACGGCGATCGCGAGGGAGAAGAGCAGGGATTCCAGCAGCGGGCGCTGCAGCAGCAGGTTGGCGATGAGGATCAGTGAGGTCAGCGCCAGTGCCACCTGCAGCAACAGCACCGAGAATCTTCTGAGCCCGACCTGGAACTCGGTCTGCGGCTGGCGTTCGCCCAGGCCGAGGGCGATCCGGCCGAATTCGGCTCGTCCCCCGGTGGCGACGACGACCCCGGTGCAGCTGCCGGACTGGATCACCGTGCCCATCAGGATGCAGGAGGTGAGGTCTGCCAGCGCTCCGCCCGCCGCGACCGGCGCCGGGTCTTTCGACACCGGGAGCGACTCGCCGGTGAGGATGCTCTCGTCGCAGAGCAGATCCTCGCAGGTGAGCAACCGGATGTCGGCGGGGACGATGGCCCCGAGCCCGAGGTGCACCACGTCACCGGGGACGATCTCCACGACGTCGATCTGGGCCGGGGCGCCGCCACGAAGAACGACGGCCCGGTGCGTGACGCGGCTGTGCAGCGCCTCGGCCGCAAGCTCCGCCCGGTACTCGTTGCTGAAGCCCAACCCGACACTGGCCAGGAGGATGACCCCGATCACAATGGAATTGGTGACGTCGCCGAGGAACAGGGAGAGACCGGCGGTGATGATGAGCAGGATCAGGATGGGGCTGCGCAGCTGCCGCCACAACACGGACCAGACGCCCGCCTTGTGGGTGCGCACCGCGTTGGGCCCGTTCGCGATCAGCCGGCCGGCCGCATCCGCCACGGTCAGCCCCGCGGACGACGACCCCAGGTCATGCAGCACGTCCTCGGCCCGGCGGTTGGCCGCACCGGCCAGGGATTGCGTCACGACCGGGTCCGGCATTGGCAACGGCCTCCGCCGGTAGGGCGCCCTCGATGGCGCTACTGCAGAGACTAACCGAACCCGGACCCGCCCGGGATACACCGGGTGCGGCCGCAACCGAGTCGACAGCGGGCACGAGGAAGACCCCCGTCGATCTCGACGGGGGTCTTCGGGTGGGACGGGCCGACGCTACTTGCTGGTCAGCGAGTCGACGTAGTCCTGGTGCTCGGAAATCCACTTCGCGACCACGGGGCCGTAGTCGCTGCCGTCGTACTTGACGAACATGGCGTCCTCGAGCGACTGCAGCTGGTCGAGGTCCATCTTGTAGCCCGCGAGCCAGCCGGCGGCCTTCGGGAAGTCCTTCTTGAAGTCGGACCTGGCGTAGGTGTGCAGGCTCTCGGTTGCCGCCAGGGCACCCTCAGGGTCTTCGAGCGTCTTGATCGGCAGGGCGCTGTAGGCCCAGTGCGGCTGCCACAGGGTGACGACGATGTTCTCGCCGGCCTTGGTGGCCGCGGTCAGCTCGGTGAGCATGGCAGCCGTCGACGAGGTGACGAAGTCCATCTTCTTCAGGTCGTAGGCGGGGATGACCTTCTCGGTCGTCGCCGCGGTCAGTCCGGCGCCCGGCTCGATGCCCACGATCCGGTTGTCGAACTTGTCGGCGTTCGCGGCCAGGTCGGCGAGGGAGTCGATCGGGGCGTCGGCATTCACCGCGATGGTGAGCTTCGCCTTGTCGTTCCATGCGCCGAGGTCGACGATGTCGTCGCCGTACTCCTTGAGGTAGGAGGCGTGGGTGTCGGGCAGCCAGACGTCGAGGGTGGCGTCGTAGTCGCCGGTGGAGAGGCCGGAGAACACGGGAGCCACATCCGCTTCCTCGAGCTTGACGTTGTAACCCTTCTCGTCGAGGATCGCCTTCCACAGTTCGGAGGCGGCGACGCCCTCATCCCAGCCGTTGAACACGGCGATGGTCATGTCCTTCTTGTCCTTGTTGCCGTGGCCGACACTCGAGTCCGCGGCCGTGCACCCGGTGAGGGCGAGGAGCCCGACGGCGCCGATGGCGATCATGGTTTTCGAACGGTTCTTCATGTGGTTTCCTTACCTTGTCGCCGCTTGGGGCGACCGAGTTCACGCTGGACGTGCACGGCATGGCCGCGCTGAACGGATGCGACAGCATCCGGGAAAAGCTGGGTCAGACCGCGACCGGCTCGTGTGTGCGGGCAGGTACATCGTCGGCGGCGGCGACGACCGCCCGAGGGCGACGCCGGAGGGAGCCGAAGAACCGGCCGAGCGGCGTGCCGCCCGTGCCGAGCGCGGCCGTCAACCGGTCGAGGTAGATCGCGAGGATCACCACGGCCAGGCCCGCTTCGAAGCCGAGTGCGACGTCGATCCGGTTCAGGCTGGCGACGACCTCGGCGCCGAGACCGCCGGCACCGACCATTCCGGAGATGACGACCATCGACAGGGACAGCATGATGACCTGGTTGATGCCGGCCATGATCGTCGGCATGGCCAGGGGAAGCTGGATCTGCCGCAGGATGCGCCACGGCGATGCGCCGAAGGCCTGGCCGGCCTCGACGACCTCGTGGTCGACGCCGCGGATGCCGAGCTCGGTGAGCCGCACTCCGGGTGCCATCGCGAAGATGATGGTCGCGACGATGCCGGGGACGACGCCGACCCGGAACAGGATGAGCGCGGGAATCAGATAGACGAAGGCCGGCATGGTCTGCATGAAGTCGAGGATCGGCTTGATGATGCGCGAGGCGACCTTCGACTTCGCCGCCAGGATTCCCAGCGGCACGCTGAAGACGATGGCAAGGATGCTCGCAACGAGCACCAGCGCCAGGGTGTCCATGGCGTTCTCCCACTGGTCGACGCCGAGGATGACGAGCAGGCCGGCCACCGTGCCGAGGGTGAACTTCCAGCCTCTGGTGAAGTAGGCCAGCGCCGCGGCGACCACGATGATCACCCAGAACGGCGGGGAGACGAGGAGCACGTCGACAAGTTCGAACGCACCCTTGAACACGGCACGGATGAAGTCGAAGAGGAACCCGAACGTTTCGGTGATGTAGTCGATGAAACCCTCGACGATGGTGCCCAGGGGAAGTCGGAAGTCGTTCACAGTTCGGCTCCTTCCAGAGCGGTTTCGCGCAGCGTTTCGGTGATCACCTTGGTGGAGATGGTGGCCGCAGGCTCGATCACGGGCAGCTCACCCGTGGTGGTGCTGACGTTGCCGAGGGCGGCCAGCAGGGTCACCCGGGGGATCACGCCGAGGAGCCGGTTCTTCGGATCGACCACGGCGATCGCCAGGTCGCTGCCGACCGACGGTTCGACGAGGTCGACCAGGGGGGTGTCCGGGGTGACCGAGGTGGCGTCGCCGCGGATGATGGAGCGCAGGTCGGTCTCGCCGGCCTTGACCTGGCGCAGAACATCGCGGTCGCGAACGACCCCGGCGAAGCTGCGGTCCCGGTTGAGCACGAACGTCGCGGAGGTCTGCAGGTCCCGCATGGTGCGGAGAGCTGCGCGGGGGCCGGCCGTGATCGTCACGACGCTGCGGACCGGCTCCATGACACTCGCCGCGGTGAGCACCCGGGCGCGGTCGACGTCCTGCACGAACTGGGCGACGTAGTCGTTTGCGGGGTCGGTCAGGATTTCCTCGGGTGTGCCGATCTGTACGATGCGCCCGTCGCGCATCACCGCGATCCGGTCGCCGAGGAACATCGCCTCATTGAGGTCGTGGGTGATGAAGATGATGGTCTTGCCGAGCTCGGCCTGCAGTTCGATCAGCTGTTCCTGCATTTCGCGGCGGATCAGCGGGTCGAGTGCGGAGAACGCCTCGTCCATCAGGAGCACGTCGGTGTCGGCGGCGAGCGCACGGCCGAGGCCGACGCGCTGCTGCATGCCACCGGAGAGTTCGGAGGGCAGGCTGTCGGCCCAGCCGTCGAGGCCGACCAGACGGATGATGGTGCTCGCGCGCTCCAGGCGCTCGGCCCGGGCGACGCCCTGCACCTCGAGGCCGTAGGCGACGTTGTCGATCACGGTGCGGTGCGGCAGCAGCGCGAAGTGCTGGAACACCATGGAGACGTTGTTGCGGCGCACATCACGCAGCTGCTTGGCCGGGATCCCGGTGATGGACTGCCCGGCGACCGTCACGGTGCCGGAGGTCGCGTCGAGCAGCCCGTTGAGCATGCGGATGAGGGTGGATTTGCCCGAACCGGACAGTCCCATCACGACGAAGATCTCTCCGCGTCGCACCTCGAAGGAGGCGTCGATGACGGCGGCGGTGCCCAGGGAGGCCACCTCGTCGCGGGTGGCCCCGCCGGTCAGTTTCTTGACCATTTCGTGCGGGCGGCGCCCGAACGCTTTGTACAGTCGATCGGCCTTGACGGCAATGGTTTCGGTCACGGATTCTCCGATGCACGACGGCGTGGCCGTTCTCACGGTCGACGATCGGGTGCACGCTTTGTCGAACGGGTGGGCCGTGACCGGCCCGGCACCATTCCGGCGGGGGCTGGGGCGACCATGGGGCCGACTCCATCAGAGCCTCACCGTACGCCCACGGCCGACAAGGCTGGCGGCTTCGTGTTCGCGTTCTGGTGAAGGGTCGTTAGACCAAGGATCACTCTAACACAATCCCCCTTTTCGGGGGTGGTCGGCCCCTTTTCGCGGACGCCCTGCTCCCGGTCAGCGGGCCGCGGTCGAGGCTCCGACGAGCTCCGGCGTTTCTGCCTCGTCGGGGCGTTCGACCGGGGAGACCGGGGCACCGTGGTGCGCGATCATGGTCGTCTCGTCGAACGGGTCCTGGCGGTCGAGCACCCGGTCGACCTGGGCGCGGTCGATCTCCCTGGTCCACGATCCGATCAGCACGGTGGCCACCGCGTTTCCGGTGAAGTTGGTCAGCGCGCGGGCCTCGGACATGAACCGGTCGATGCCCACGATGAAGCCGACCCCGTCGAGCAACTGCGGGGCGTGGGCCTGCAGTCCCGCGGCGAGGGTGGCCAGACCCGCGCCGGAGACGCCGGCCGCCCCCTTGGACGCGATGATCATGAAGACGAGCAGCCCGATCTGCTCCCCCAATTGCAGCGGCTGGTCCATCGCGGTGGCGATGAACAGCGACGCCATGGTCAGGTAGATGGCCGTGCCGTCGAGGTTGAAGGAGTAGCCGGTGGGGACGGTGACGCCGACGACGGGCTTGGACACCCCCAGGTGCTCCATCTTGGCGATCAGTCGGGGCAGGGCTGCCTCGGAGGAGGAGGTTGAGAAGATGAGCAGGTACTCCCGGCCGAGGTAGCGCATCAGCTTGAAGATGTTGACGCCCGTGACGATCTTGAGCAGCCCACCGAGGATGACCACGATGAACAGGGCGCAGGTCAGGTAGAACGCGCCCATCAGGGTGAAGAGGCTGATCACGGCCTGGATGCCGGTGGAGCCCACGACCGCCGCGATCGCGCCGAAGGCGCCGATCGGCGCGAGCCACATCACCATGATCAGGATGCGGAAGACGAGCGCCTGCACGTGGGCGATGCCCTCGAGGATCGGCTTGCCGGCCTTGCCCATCTTCTGCAGAGCGAAACCGGCGATCAGGGCCACGAGGAGGGTCTGCAGGATGTTGCCGGCGGTGAGCGCGGAGAACAGCGTCGTCGGGATGATCCCGAGCAGGAAGCCCTGCGAGTCGGCGGCCACCGGCGCGACATAGTCGGCCGGTTTGAGGTTGAGGCCGGCGCCGGGCTGGATCAGGTTGCCGACCACCAGGCCGATGGCCAGGGCGAAGGTGGACATGACGAGGAAGTAGCCGAGCGCCAGCCCGCCGATCTTGCCGACCGTGGCGGCCTTGGCGATCGACCCGATGCCGAGGATGATCGTGCAGAAGATGATCGGCGAGATCATCATCTTGATCAGGGCGATGAAGACATCGCCGAGCGGCTTGAGGGACACGGCGAAGCCGTCCGGGCCGCCGAAGACCAGCCCGACGATGACGCCGAGGACGACGGCGATGATGACCGCCAGGTAGAGGTAGTGGGACTTGTCGATCCGTTTCGCCGGCTTGCCGGCGCGAGTTACTCGCGGTGATGCCATGAAAGACTCCTTTGTCTAGTGTCTAGGCTTGAGGTGGACGCGTGGCGCCGACGACAATCCGTGGTGCGTTTCAGACTGGTCGACGAGGCGGCGTCCGTCACCGTTGCGGTCATACTGTTCACGATGCGAGAGCCGGGAGGCGGATGCGATGGGTCCCGGCTGGAGCATCGCCCGGCGCCTGTTCGTGGCGCACGCCCTGTTCATCGTGGTGGCGGCCTTGTTCGTCGGGGCCTGGTCGTTCGTCGACGCCCGAGACCGCGGCTATGCGGAGACTGAGCAGCGGATGTTGTCCGTCGCCACCGCCATCGCCGAGAACCCGCTCGTGCTCGAGGCCAGCCGTTCCGCCGACCCCAGCGGCCTCCTGCAGCCGTACGCCCTTCGGGTCACCCGCGACGGCGGCCTCGACTTCATCACCATCATGGCGCCGGACCGCACCAGGTGGACGCACCCCACGGCATCCGAGATCGGCCGGCCCTACATCGGCACGATCGGCACAGCGCTGGCCGGCACCGCATTCACCGAGGTGACGACCGGCACGCTCGGGCCGTCGGTTCGCGCGGTCGTGCCGGTCGTCGACGACCAGGGCGTCGTGCGGGCCCTGGTGGCAGCCGGCGTCAAGACGAGCAACCTGTCGATCGCCCTCAGCGCCAGGCTTCCGGCCGTGCTCGGCCTGGCCCTGGCCCTGCTGTCGGCCGGGTCGGTGGCCACCTGGCTGCTCGGGCGCTACCTGCGCCGGGTCACCCTGGGCTGGGGTCCCGAGCAGCTCGCGCAGCTCTTCGTGTACTACGACTCGGTGCTGCATTCCGTGCGCGAAGGCCTGGTCCTGGTCGACCTCACCGGCGAGCTCGTGCTCTACAACGACCAGGCCGCCCGGTTGCTCGGCATCCCGGCCCGGCCGCCGGGGCAGGCGATCTCCCCCGGCAGCCCGACCCTCGCCCAGCTCGAGCTTCCGGCCGGCCTCGGCGAACTCCTCGGGAGCGGCCGGAGCGCCGTCGACGAGATCCACCTGACCGACACCCGAGTGCTCGTGGTCAGCCAGCAGCCGGCGCTGTCACCCTCGGCGGGCATCCGCCATCGCTCCACTCCAATGGGGTGGGTCGCGACGATCCGCGACCACACCGAACTGCAGTCGCTGGGCACCGAACTGGCCTCGATGCGCACCCTGTCGGACGCCCTCCGCGCGCAGACCCACGAGCACGCCAACCGGCTGCACACCATCGTGTCCCTGATGGAACTGGGCCGCGTGCCGGAAGCGCTCGACTTCGCCACGAAGGACCTCGAGGTGAGCCAGCGGCTCACCGACGAGATGATCGACTCTGTTGACGAACCCGTGCTCAGCGCACTGCTGATGGGGAAGTTCGCCCAGGCGGCCGAGCTGGGCGTCAGGCTCACCGTGGACGCCTCGGGCACCCTCGCCGACTCCGGCCTCTCCGCCCAGGACCTGGTGACGGTCGTCGGCAACCTGATCGACAACGCCCTCGACGCCGCGGCGGGGGGCGAATCGCCGCGCGAGGTCCACCTGGCGGTCAGCAGCGCCGGCAGCGCCGGCGGCGACGTCGTCATCGAGGTATCGGACAGCGGACCGGGAGTGGATCCCGATGCCGTCGCGGATATCCTCCGCCACGGCTACAGCACGAAGGAACCGGGCCTGCACGGGCGCGGCCTGGGCCTGGCCCTGGTGCGCCAGGCCGTCAATCGCCTCGGCGGAACCCTCACCATCGAACGGCGCGGCGGCGCGGTGTTCACCGTCACACTCCCCGGTGCGGCAACCCCGGCCGACCGGCCGGCCACCCTCGCGACGCAGGCGACCTCTCGTGCCTGACACCGACATCCGGGTGCTCGTGGTCGAGGACGAGGCCATCGCCGCCGAGGCTCACACCGCCTACCTGGGCCGGCTGATCGGGTTCGTGCACGCCGGGACCGCCACCGACGGCCACACCGCCCTGCGCCTCCTGTCGGCCGCGGCCTCCCTCGGCCAGCCGATCGACCTTGTCCTGATGGATATGACCCTGCCCGACCTGCATGGCCTGGACGTGAGCCGGCGGATGCGTTCGGCCGGGCTGGTGACCGACATCATCGCGATCACGGCCGTGCGCGACCTGCAGGTCGTGCGCGGCGCCGTCGCCGCGGGCATCGTGCAGTACCTGATCAAGCCGTTCACCTATGCCACCTTCGCGCAGAAGCTGGCGCAGTACCGCGATTTCCGGCTCCAGCTCGGCACCCCGTCCGCGCTCACCTCGCAGACCGACGTCGACCAGGCCTTCGCGAGCCTCCGCACGCCCAGCGAATTGCCCCGGCCCAAGGGATTGGCCGAGGGCACCCTGGCCGCCGTGGTCGACTTCGTGAAGACGCGCAGTCGGCCGATCTCGTCCAGCGAGGTCATGGACGAACTCGGGATGTCCCGGGTGACGGCCAGACGCTACCTCGAGTACCTGGCCGAGTCTGGTTCTGTGTTGCGCAGCCCGCGGTACGGCACTCCCGGTCGGCCCGAGAACGAGTACTCCTGGCGGCGGTAGCCTGGCCCGTGATCTGGCGCATGGCGTTCGGCCGGGACTGCTCAGCGTCCCGCGCGCTCCGCCATGCCTCGCACATAGGCGGCCTGGCCGACGTGCTGCAGATCGTCGGCGATCACGCTCACCAGCCGCACGCCCAGGGTGACCGGCGGGGTCCACCGGGTGTCCACGATCCGGGCGAAGTCGGCCTCGGCCAGCGTGCCGAGATAGGCGAGCGTCCGGGCGTGCACGGCGTCGTGGTAGCCGGCCAGGAGTGCGGAGCCCGGGCGAACGGCGGCCACCTCGTCGGGGCTCTGGCCGTACCCCGTGGCCGCCGGGTCGAAGGGCAGGGCGAATCGTTCCGCCCAACCCTCGCCGGTCCACACCTGCTCGCCGCCCCTCAGCTCGGCGAGGTGGTCGTCCTGCACCCGGGTGAGGTGCCAGATCAGCCACGCGACCGTGTTCGCCTCCGGGTCGGGCCGGAAGGTGAGGAACTCGCTGCCGGCATCGCGCAGCACCGAATGCACGGCAGCGTTCACCCGCCCGAAGGCGTCCGTCACCAGCTCGATCGACAGCATCCGCGCTCCTTCGACTCGTAGGGCACAGGCTAGTCCCGCCGCTCCCGCGCGCACTCGGAAAAAATAGGGTATTTCAAATGATATTCTCTGCTTGTGCGGCGTTTGAAGACCCAGTGTCTCGCTGCCGGAACAGGTTCTTGGGGGCTGTCTGAATGATTGATCTCGCACCGTCGATCTACCGTCAACGACTGGTGATCGAGGCGTACCCGCCGGAAGCGATCAGCGCCGAACAGATCACCCGGTATCTTGCCGGACTCGCTCCCGTCCTGGACATGACCGCCCTGATCGAACCGGTGACGCACCGCAGCGACGCGTTCGGCTGGGCCGGCTGGACGCACTGGGAAACCTCGGGGGCGCACTTCTACGCCTGGGAGCAGCCCGTTCTCTTCTACAGCGTGGACATCTACACCTGCAAGGCCTTCGACCCGCTCACCGCGGTCGAATACACGAAGGACTTCTTCGGCAGCGACGACGCCGTCTACAAGGAGTTTTGATGGCCGATCGGCGCGTCGTTGCGGAGACCGCCGAGTTCACTGCCAGCTACGACCTGTCCCCGGACGACGTCGGGGCGCTCACAGGGGAGCTCCTGGCCTCCCTCGCGGGGGCCTGGCCGGAGAAATACCGCTATGTCGGAATCGAAATTGCCGGTGAGAGCTTGTTCTCCAACATCGCCCGCCATATCGAACGAGTCGTGTTCGAGGCATCCTTCGGCAATGATGCCGCCCAGATGACGGCCGAATACGGCCCGTACGAGGCAGGCAGCGTCTTCTTCGTCTCGATCGACCGCTCCACCGGGATGCCGAGCGGCGCGCTCCGGATCATCGGCGATTCCCCGCGGGGCTTCAAGACCCTCAACGACGCCCGATCCGCGCCGTTTCACATCCTGCCGGAGGATGTGGCGGAGCAACACGCCATCGTCGACCGGGGTACCCTCTGGGACGTCGGGACGGTCGCCGTCCTGCCGGGGCACCGCAGCGGCGCGGGCGCCGTCAGCGTGCAGCTTTATCGCGCGATGTACCTCTCCGCGCTGCAGCACGGCATCGACCATCTCGTGTCGATCATCGACGCAGTGCCGTTGCGGAAACTGGTCGACTATCTGGGCATCCCGTTCGTTCCCCTCGCAGGCTCGGCGCCCGGACCATATCTGGGGTCTCCGATGAGCCAGGCCGTGTACTGTCATGTACCCGACTTCCAGCCCCGGACGCGACGTCATCGGTGGACGGTGCGGGGATTCCTCGCTCGGAAGGCCCTCTCCCGCCTGGCCAGGGGCAGCGACGACGACGCGCTCAGCCTGATTTCCTGACCAATCCCGGTTCATCCGCTTCCGCAGCAGGTGCGACCGCGCGCCGCCGCATAGGAATCCAGCATCGACGGACAGCGCCGGCAGTGGGGCGAGAGCCTGCGCACACTCACCGGCAGCCGATGGGATCCCGCCCTGAATAGATTCGGTCTGGGTGGGCTGGCGCCGGGTTGGCAAGGCGGTGTGGATGCTTTCCGGGAGTCAGCCTCGCAGCTCGAGTTATTTCCGGATGAGGGCCTTCGTCGACGAGTCCTGAGATTCGAGAGCGTCCGCATGGCCGTCAACTGCAGGTGCGATCTGAAGCGCGAGCTGCTTGCCCAGTTCGACACCCCACTGGTCGAACGAGTCGATGCCCCAGATGATGCCTTCGGTGAACACAATGTGCTCGTACAGGGCGATGAGCTGGCCGACGACGCTCGGGGTGAGCGCTGGCGCGAGGATGGACGTGGTGGGCCGGTTTCCGCTGAACTCCCGGGCCGGGACGACGGACTCTTTGGTGCCTTCGGAGCGGACCTCGGCGGCCGTTTTTCCGAAGGCCAGGGCCTTTGTCTGGGCGAAGAAATTCGCCATGAACAGCGCGTGGACGTCTTGGCCTGGCTCAACGGTGCCACCGTCCCCGGTCTCGTCCTTGAGCGCATGGGCGGGATTCGCTACCGCGATGAAATCCGCTGGGACCAGGCGCGTTCCCTGGTGGAGGAGCTGGTAGAAAGCGTGTTGCCCATTCGTGCCGGGTTCGCCCCAGAAGATCTCGCCGGTGTCGGTGGTGACTGGAGACCCATCCCAACGGACGCCTTTCCCGTTGGACTCCATCGTGAGCTGTTGCAGGTAGGCCGGGAATCGGTGGAGATATTGGGCATATGGGAGCACAGCATGGCTTTGGGCCTTGAGGAAGTTGGAGTACCAGACGTTAAGGAGTGCCATTAGCACGGGCACGTTCTGCTCGATGGGTGCGGTCCGCATATGCTCGTCGATGGCGTGGAATCCGGAAAGAAATTTGCGCCAGTTGTCGGGCCCTATGGCGATGACCACGGACGTGCCAATGGCGGAGCAGATCGAGAACCGACCGCCGACCCAGTCCCAGAATCCGAAGGCGTTTTCGGGATCGATGCCGAATGCCGCGACCTTGTCCAGAGCGGTCGAAACGGCGACGAAGTGCTTAGCGACGGCCGCAGCACGGGCGACGTCGGTATCGTGGATTGCGCTTGAGTTGAGGAGCCTGTTCCACAGCCATTCTCTTGCCAATCGGGCGTTCGTGAGTGTCTCGAGGGTACCGAACGTCTTGGACGCAACGATGAAGAGGGTGGTCTCGGGGTCCAGGTCAGCCGTCTTTTCGTAGATGTCGACTGGGTCGATGTTCGAGACGAAACGGCACTCGAGTCCTGCTTGCACATACGGTTTCAGCGCTTCGTAGACCATCACGGGTCCGAGGTCGGAACCGCCAATCCCGATGTTGACAACCGTCGTGATTCGCTTGCCAGTGATGCCCGTCCAGGTACCGGACCTTACCTGTTCGGCGAAAGCGTAGACCTTGTCGAGTGTGGCGTGAACGTCCGCGTCAACGTCCTGACCGTCGACCATGAAGCCCGCCGGCGGCACGAGGGCGGCGCCGTCCCTCGGCCGGCGCAGCGCAGTGTGGAGAACCGCACGATCTTCAGTCACGTTGATGTGTTCGCCGGCGATCATGGCCTGGAATCGGCCAGCAACGCCGATCTTCTTCGCGAGCTGCACGAGGTTGGTCAGGATCTCGTCGGTCAGGAGATTTTTCGACAGGTCGACGGTGAGGTCGGCTGCTTCAAAGGTGAATCGATCTGCTCGTCCGGCGTCGGTGTCGAACCAACCGCGAAGATCAGGAGAAAAGCCGTGGGCGATGTCGGCGAGCTGGCTCCAAGCGTCGGTGGACGTGGGGTCGACGGGGGCGGATTCGGTCATGAGTTTCTCCTGGACACCGGAACTACGGATTGCCCGCGTCTCCCGCAGCGCAGCGAGGCGGACCAGTTCAAGACTATTGCTGTGCTGGCTGCACCCGCGCCGCCCGTAAGGCCCCGCGGGCGGGGCAATCGATCGGTGACGAGTGTGTCGAGTGAGCCCGGGCCGGGTTTCCGTCGTCTGGAAAATGGTTGTATTAATTCTTGCCGGGCAAAACCATAGTGTGACTCCCACAGCACGTAAGAACAGAAAACACTTGGGAGATGCAATGCCGAATACATGGCTCGGCCTCGAAGGAAAAGTCGTCATCGTCACCGGTGGCGCATCCGGAATCGGCCGGAACATCAGCCGCGAACTCGCCCGGGTCGGGGCGAAGGTCGCGGTCGGCGACGTCAGCGTCGAAACCGGGATCGACCCGGAGACCGGCATCTTCAACGTGAAGTGCGACATCACCAGCGCCGCCAGCGTCAGCGGAATGGTCGACGCGGTTGTCAGCGAATTCGGTCACCTCGACGCGCTCGTGAACAACGCCGGCATCAACCTGCCGCGGATGCTCGTCGACGCCAAGCAGGAACGTCCGGATTACGAGTTGAGCGAACACGATTTCGACCTGATGTTCGGTGTGAACGTGAAGGGGGCTTTCCTCTCCGCCCAGGCGGCCACCAAAGCGCTGCTGAAGAACGGCGGCGGTACGATCGTAAACATCACCTCCGAAGCAGGCATGGAGGGGTCAACCGGTCAGAGCTGCTATTCGGCCACCAAAAGCGCCCTGAACGGATTCACCAGGTCGTGGGCGAAGGAGCTCGGCGCGCAAAACATCAGAGTCGTGGGCGTTGCCCCCGGAATCAACGAACCAACCGGACTCACCTCTCCGCTCTACAACGATGCCCTCGCCTATACGCGCGGAATCAAGCCGGAGCAGCTGTCGACCGACTACTCCAAGGTCATCCCGCTCGGCCGCCCGGGAAAACTGAGCGACATCGCCAATCTCGTCGTCTATCTGGTCTCGGACCGAGCCTCTTACATCACCGGTACGACCGTGAATATCAGCGGAGGAAAGTCCAGAGGCTAACCCTCTGGACGGAGAGTCAACGTGGACAACCGCCGCAAGCTCAGCAGACCAGCCCAAATCATCCGCTATTTGGAAACCCGCCTCTCGGCGTCGAATGATGCCCTCGCGCAGCACTTCGGCGTCGGGCCGAAGACCATCATGAACGAGGTGCGGGACCTCAACCGACTCCTCGCCGGAACGGCGACCATCGAATCGGACAACGGCCGCTACCGGATGTTCATCGTTGAGCAGGACGCCTTTGAGACGGTGCGCGAGACGATCTGCGAACAGATTGATTCGTTCAACCTCCCAGCCAATCGCTACGGCTACCTCTTTCGACGGCTGCTCGGCCAGACCGGCCCGATCCTGATCGACGATCTGGTCGAAGAAATGAACATCGGCCGGAGCACGGTCGTCGCCGACCTGGCCAAGCTCAAGGAGAACCTGTCGCAGTACGGGCTGCGCATCACGGGCATCCCGAACGTCGGCATCGAACTCACCGGCGACGAGTTGCAACGTCGGCTCTTCGTGCTCGAGAACATGTTCGACGCCGTCTACTCCGACTATCCGCTCGATGACGACTTCATCGACACCATCGAAGACGCCGCCGCCGAGTACCACCTCGACACCGCTACGACGGAATCTCTCAAGCGCTGGTTCACCGTCATGATCGATCGCGTTCTGACCGAACACGCCCTCACCGGCATGCCGGGCAAGTACTCAAGCATCAAAACCACCACCGCCTTCCGACTGGCCGATCAGGTCGTGAACGCGATCGGGCGCCGCATCCAAATCGCCATCCCGTCGGAGGAGTCGGTCTTCCTCGCCCTGCCGATCGCCGGCATGCGCACCCCCTCCGACGAGCGCGGCCGCGCCCACTTCCCGTCCGGGGCAGAAAACGGCGACCTCGTGCAGAAGATCCTCGATCAGATCAATGCGGAGATGGATATGCACATTCCCGCGGATGCTCTCCTCAAGGAATTCGTCTTCCACCTCGCTTTCATGCAGAACCGGATGAGGTACAACATTCACCTCAAGGACCTGTCACTGCGCGACATCGAAATCGAATACCCGGTGGCTTTTCGCATGGCAAAGGTTGCCAAACGGGTCATCGAACAGGAAACCCGGCTCACCGTCATCGAAGACGAACTCGGCTTCATCGCCTCCTATTTCCAGGTCTACCTCGAGGACCAGCACGCCCAGAGTGAACCGCGCTACCGGGTGGCGATCGTCAGCACCTCCGGCCTCGTGTCGGCCCGGCTGATCCAGACCCAGCTGCAGAAGGTGATGTCGGACAAGACCGAGTACCGGATCCTGGCCCTCGACGAGGCTGACACGGCCACTCTCGACCGCTTCGATCTCGTCGTCACGACTGCCTGGTCGGAGCTTGTGACCTCAACCAGCATCATCGAACTGAGCGAGTTCTTCGACAACCGCGAAATCCTGCGCCAGCTCAACCAGCTCCGCTACGACAAACAGGTCGACATCCGGATCATCGGCGGCGCCAACAGTCTCCTCGTCTCGATCCTCGACCGCACCCGCTTCTTCTGCCTCTCGCCGGAAAAGTCCTACCTCGAGAACACCACCGTGATGGTAGACCGACTCCTCTCCCAGGGCGCCGTTGACCGCGGCTTCCAGGAACGCCTGCTTGCCAGGGAGGCTCAGTCGACGATGCTGCTCGACGAGTTCGTCGCCTTCCCGCACCTCGCGAATGCCCTGGGCAGCCAGGTGGTCTTCGCGATGGGGGTCATCCCCCGCGCCGCAGACGAGCAGGGTGTCCGGGTCATCTTCCTGATGGGGCTGCCCGACAAGACGGACTACGACGACACGATGCTGGTCAAGATCTACGACGAAATCATTCGGCTCGCCGGCAACCGGGCGGAGCTCGAACAGATCTCCCGGCTCACCAGCTACGAGCAATTCTTCTTCCACATGGCGAAAACGCCGAACCTGATCCACAACCCTGAGGAACTGAGATGAACTTCTGGCCGATCCTGGTGGCCCTCGGCGTCGCCTACGTCATGCAGATGGGTTTCGCGGTGCTGCAGATGAAGAGCTTCACCGCCGCCTACGGCGATCTCCGCCGGAAGGGCAAGGTCGCCATTGGAATTAAGAAGGGCGCCTTCTCCTCCGGGGCCATCGTCATGCACTGCGTCGACGATGTCGGCGACATACTCGACAGCCGGAAGATCTCCGGCGTCACCGTCTTCTCGAAGTTCCGGGTTCTTCCCGGCTTCGTGGGCAAGAACATTCGGTCCATTTCTGCGGATGACTGTCGGCGACTGCCGAAGAGCGTCCGCAAGGCGACCGACAACGCACGTGAGAACTACATCACGATCATGGCAGGAGGGACGGTCGCGGAGCCGGAAAGCCCACTGGGCACACTGACCACGAGGCTCAAGTCCCTCTTCACGAAAAGAAAGGAGTGAGCTGTGGATATTCTTGGCATTCTCGTGCAAGGCGCACAGCTTTTCATCGGCCTGTTCCAAACCGGCGCGGCCACCTTCATCGGCTGGATGCAAACCATCGTTCCGGTGGTCCTGTTGTTGCTCATCGCAATGAACTCGCTTATCCGACTTGTCGGAGAAGAGCGCATCAACAGGTTCGCCAGCAAGGCCGGCGGAAATCCCCTCATGCGCTACATGGTGCTCCCGTTCGTCGGGTCGTTCCTGCTGGCGAACCCCATGGTGCACTCACTCGGGCGGTTCATGCCCGAGCGTTACAAGCCCAGCTATTTCGCCAGTGCGGCGTTCTTCTGCCACACCAGCAACGGCATCTTCCCGCACATCAATCCCGGTGAACTGTTCATCTGGCTGGGTGTCGCCGCCGGCGTGCAGAAACTCGGCCTGGATGCCGGCCCACTCGCCATTCGTTATCTCCTGGTCGGTCTCGTCCTCAACTTCCTCAGCGGTTGGGTGACCGACCTCACGACGAAGATCGTGTCGAAGCAGCAGGGCGTTGTCCTGAGCAAGACCGTCCGCATGCAAGAAGATGCCGCAATGGCTCGGGCCTAAGGAAAATGATCATGGTCGAATATCACGCAGTGGTGATCAACAAGGGAAGCGGCGGTTTCGGCGGCCCTCTCACGCTCACCCCGACAGCAGTCAAGAACAAACTCGTTTACATTACCGGTGGCGGCGCCAAGCCCGACATCGTGGACAAGATCGTCGAGCTCACCGGAGCCGAAGCGGTCAACGGCTTCAAGACCTCTGTGCCCGACGAGGAGACCTTCGCCGTCATCATCGATTGCGGAGGAACCCTGCGCTGCGGGATCTACCCGAAGAAGCGCATCCCGACGATCAACATCATGCCCACTGGCCGATCCGGACCGCTCATGCAGTACATCAAGGAAGACATCTACGTCTCCGCGGTGGGCGTCGCCCAGGTGGCGAGCCTCAGCGCGGTTACCGTCGGTGCCGGTGGATCCGGTTCGGGTGGATCCGGTTCAGATGAGGCAGGGGCGAGCGACGGACCCTCGGAACGCAGTTTCACCTACTCGACCGATAAGAAGATCTCCGAGACGCTCGCGCAGCGGCCGAACCAATCGTTCGTCCAGAAGATCGGGCTGGGTGCCGGCAAGGTCGTCAACACCTTCTATCAGGCCGCCCGCGATGCCGTGCAGACGATGATCAACACGATCATTCCGTTCATGGCGTTCGTCGCGATGCTGATTGGGATCATTCAGGGGTCCGGATTCGGCAACTGGTTCTCCGGATTCCTCGCCCCACTGGCAGGGTCTGGTCTCGGGTTGATCCTCCTCGGCTTCATCTGCTCGCTCCCGTTCCTCTCGCCCCTTCTCGGGCCGGGTGGAGTCATCGGACAGGTCATCGGCACGCTCATCGGCGTCGAGATCGGCAAGGGCAACATCTCCCCGAGCCTCGCCTTGCCAGCACTGTTCGCCATCAACACTCAGAACGCCTGCGACTTCATCCCCGTTGGCCTCGGCCTTGCCGAGGCCGAGCCCGAAACGGTGGAAGTCGGCGTTCCGTCGGTTCTCTACTCCCGGTTCATCACCGGTGCCCCGCGCGTCGCGCTGGCCTGGTTGGCGAGCATCGGTCTCTACGTCTAGAAACACCCCGGTGAGGCCCGATCGGATGCGCGGGCCTCACCACTCATCCTCGGCACGTCCCGCTCAACTGAAAGAAGCACCTCATGCCCGTCATTTACCGCACTGAAGTCGGCGACATCGGCGACCAGGTCGATTCGTTCCTCGATGAGGGCATGTTCATCCTTTTCGGACAAGGCGCCCCCGACACACTCAAGGACTACTGCTACATCGTCGACATCAACGCCTCGACGGCGGCGATCGAGCCGGGCCAGCAGCTGAACCTCGACGAGCAGCTGTTCACGATCACGGCGGTCGGTGACGTCGCCCGAAAGAATCTTGACGGCCTCGGTCACATCACCGTCGTCTTCAACGGGGCCACTGAGGCGCACATGCACGGGTCTGTCTACGTCGAAGCCGGCACCCCACCGAAACTGCGCGTCGGCAGCGTCATCACGATTCAGACCCCGTGATCACCGAACGGGTGACCGTGCGGATCAAGCAGGGCATCCACGCCGAAATCGCCCATCTTCTGCATCAGGAAGCGGGCCGCTTCAGCAGCAGCGTGTTCATCCAGCACGGCGAAGAAACCGCGAGCCTGCGCAGCATCGTCGCGGTCCTCTCCCTCGGAGTCGAGGACGGGACAGAGATCGACGTGCTCGCCGACGGCACGGACGAGGCCGCCGCGCTGGCCGCAGCTGTCGCGATCCTTGAACAAACGGCACACGCATGATCGTCTGAGGGCACCCGTTTTCAGCCAGCAACCTCGACCCATCCATAGTCACCCCGCCGAGCCTTTCCTCGTCGATCATTCATCAGGAGAAATCATGTCCGAACGCACCGCCACCATTGCGAGCAGCGTTGGCCTGCACGCCCGCCCCGCCTCGATTTTCGCCGCGGCCGTCAGCGCGCTACCGATGGAGGTCACGATCGGCCGCGCTAACGAATCGGCCGAGGACGCGATGGATGCCTCAAGCATCCTGGGCCTGATGAGTCTCGGCGCCGCCAACGGCGACGCCGTCGTGCTCCGCGCTGAAGGTGATGGCGCCGACGAAGCCCTCGAGGCCCTCGCCAAAATCCTCGAAACTGACCTCGACGCCGTTTAGGAGCCTTTGTTCAAGTTGCTCGCCGAACTGATGCTCTACTTGGGCGGTGTGCGATCCTTCAGCGGTCCCGGCGAACCTGTCAAGCCGCCGCGTGCTTGGTGGAGGATGACATCTCGGCCGCGAGCCGGCTTCGTCGTCGGATCGCTACTCGTCCTCAGTTTTGTCAACGATGTCTTCTTCGCGGTGTCTGGGTCTGGCAACTTCACGTTTAGCTACGCCCTGGGCGCAGTAATCGATGGTTCGTCGGCGTTCATGTTTCTTCTGCCGTCGATCCGACTGGGAAGATTCCCGCCGAAAACGGTACCTGACCCTGTCGAGGCACCGCGATGGAAGCCAATCAAACTTTGGCTCTAGGGTTCCTTTTTGACACAGCATCAATACTCGGTGCCATCCGGCGAAGTGACCGCGGATCTGTCGCGTTTGACGTCCGGCTAACGGACGCTTCGCGATTTGCGCATCTGCCATAGACCAAGCAATTGCGTTCAAGTCCCGCGCGACGATGCCGGGAGATCATCCTCCCGCTCTTCCATTGACAGCGATGCCAAATGGAAGGTTGAATGACGGCAGGGCACACGCTCGTCTGATGCAACGGAAGTCCCGATTAGAAGGGAGAAAATCGGCATGCATAGCGCGGCCGCAGTCGTCCTCACTTTCGAGGTACGCCGATCTCCATGGGGGCAGCTATCGTCCTCGGGCTCGCCGGGGTGACGCAGGTGATCTTCGGGTTCATGGAGAGGCACCGCGGTGCGCCCCCTCTGTAATGTCGTGGGCCCCAGCTCATGAGCCCCCGCGTCACAGGCATCCTCGCGATGGTCGCCGGTATCGCCATAGCGATCCTCGGCGGCACTCTGTTTCAGTACGGATGGGCAGGAATCCTAGGCGCTATCCTCATCGTCGGCGCCTCGATCCTCTTCGCGATCGGTGCCACGTGGATGTTGAGGAAATCCTGGGCGGATAAGACATGGCCCCCGAGCCGGCCGATGGATCCTGCGAAGGCACGCCGGATAATGCGACGATCGGCCGTGCTCCGGTTTTGCGTCGCGCCCCTTCTCATCGGCTGGGCCGTTGCTGCGATGGTGCTCGAGCCATCGATCTGGCCGGGCGCACTTGTCCTGACTGTCGGTATCTGGGAACTGTTCTACGGGGCGTTGTTGCTTCTCTGGGCAATCGAGCACCCGCCAAAGGAAAATTTCTGGACACCGTAGCGGCGCCGACGACTGGCAGTTCCTCCACGATGAGGCTTTTCTGTTCACCGCTTTCGGCGAGACCACGGTCTTTACCACTTCACACGGGACCGAAGCAGGAAACGCTAAGACAAGAGCCGCCCGCACACCGTTCGCGTTGCAGGACGGCCAGTCCTGCAACGCGATCTCGGCTGCTAGCCATTGCCTCGGTGTTGGCGCTGGATGGTTCGATAGATAGTGGAGCGGGCGACATTGAACAGCTCAGCAAGCTCGGCCGTTGTGTGAGTACCAGCGTTGTAGACCTCCATCAGATGCTTCTGTTGCGCCGGGGAGAGCTTCGGTGGTTTGCCGCGCAATCGGCCCTTTGCTTTCGCCACCTGCATGCCCTCTTTCGTTCGAGCGCGGATGAGATCTGACTCGAATTCCGCGACCATGGCGAGGACGTTGAAGAGGAGCCGGCCGACTGGGTCATTCGGGTCGTGCACGGAGCCGCCGATGCTGAGCTTCACGCCCTTGGTGGTTAGCTCATCGACGATGTCTTTCGCATCCCGCAGCGACCTGGCCAGACGATCGAGTTTGGCCACCACGCGCGACGGGCGGGCACCGTGGAATATGCGTTGAATGAACGTTTAGTGCATCAAGTCTTGTCCATTCGGTGAGGACAAGAAACCCTGATCAAACCACGTTCGTGGTGCCCCGGTTGGAATCGAACCAACGACAAGCGGATACCGAGCCGCGCCGAAGGCAAACCTGCGGGGGTTTATGACGAGTTTGTGACGACTTGAGTGTCGCCGTGAGTATGAGGGGAAACACTGGGCCTCGTAGTTGTCAGGTAACTACGGGGCTCAGGCCCTGTGACTGGTGCACCCCCCCGGACTTGAACCGGGAACCCACTGATTAAGAGTCAGTTGCTCTGCCAATTGAGCTAGAGGTGCGTATTTCCGACCCGGGCTGACCCGAACCGACTCTAGAGACTAACATCCCGGACGGCTCCGATGCGAATCGAGACGCAAACCCGCGAGCCGCTCCCGCAATTACTATTCTTGGACGTGTGACCGAGCCCCGAACGCCTTCCCTGGACGACGACCTTGCCCTCGCGACCCACCTCGCCGACGTGGCCGACGCCATCTCCCGGGAGCGGTTCACCGCCCTGGATCTGGTCGTCACCGAGAAGCCGGACCGCACTCCCGTGACGGATGCCGACCAGGCCGTGGAACGCGCCATCCGTGCCGCACTGGCCGAGCACCGACCGACCGACGGTATTCTCGGCGAGGAATACGGCGCCGAAGGCACAACCGAACGGCAATGGATCATCGACCCCATCGACGGCACCGCCGGTTTCCTCCGCGGAATCCCGATCTGGGGCACCCTCATTTCCCTGGCCGTGGACGGGGTTCCCGTCGTCGGAATGGTCAGCGCGCCGGCGCTCGGCAAGCGGTGGTGGGCGCGCACGGGCGGCGGGGCCTGGATGACCGACGAACGCACGCCCGGCGCGGCCCCCACCAGGCTGCACGTCTCCGGCGTGACGACCCTGGACCACGCCTCGCTGAGCTACAACAGCATCCAGCAGTGGGACCAGGCCGGGCAGCTTGACGCCCTCGTCCGCCTCTCCCGGCAGGTCTGGCGAACGCGCGCCTACGGCGACATGTGGTCCTACATGCTGCTGGCCGAGGGACTCCTCGACATCGCGGGCGAATTCGATCTCAAACCGTACGACATGGCGGCCCTCGTCCCCATCGTGCAGGAGGCCGGCGGCCGATTCACCTCCGTCGACGGCAGGGACGGCCCCTGGCACGGCAGCGCCCTGGCCACGAACGGTCTGCTGCACGAAGCGACGCTGAGCACCCTCGGTCTCGCCGAACCCGCTACCCTCATCCCATAGTGCCGGCCGGCAGGCATCGCCCGGCGGCGGCCCGGATCGGAGCGCTGATCGGCGCCGCCCTCACCCTCACCGGCTGCAGCGCGGTCGCGGACCTGTTGCCGGCGGCGCCCCCGAGTGCGACAACCACCACCCAGCGGGCCGTCACGCGCATCGCACCGCGCCTGGCGGTCGCCGATTGCCTGGACGACCTCGACGCCGCCTCCCCCGCCGGATTTCCGATCGTCCCGTGCGGCGCCCCGCACGGCTACGAGGTCTACGCGATCATTCCCGTCCCGGGTGACGACTACCCCGGTGACGACGCGGTCACGGCCGCGGCGGAGTCGGGCTGCGCCACTCGGTTCGATGCCTTCGCGGGAATCGCCTACCGCGGTTCGACTCTCGACTTCGCTTACCTCACGCCGACGGATGCGACCTGGGCCGACGACCGCGTCGTGACCTGCGTGATCTACGACCCGGCCGGCGCGGTGGCCGGCACTCTGACGGATGCCGCCCGCTGAGTGACCGGGACTCCCGAGGGGACCGTACTCTGGGAACATGAGGATCAATGCCTTCACTGACGTGTGCCTGCGGGTGGCCATGCTCCTGGCCGCAGCGCCGGACGGCGTGCTGCTCACCTCACGCGTCATCGCCGACGGCGTCGATACCCCGTACAACCATGTCAGCAAGGCGATCATCCGGCTGCGGGAGCTGCAGGTCGTCGACGTGGTTCGGGGCCGGTTCGGCGGGGTGCGCATCAGCCCAACGGGCCGAGAGACCACGGTCGGCACTCTCATGCGCCGACTGGACACCCGTGCCGACGTGGCAGACTGCGAGACCCCTCACGGGGACTGCCCGCTCAGCGGCGGCTGCGGCCTCCGCGCAGCCCTGCGGCGGGCGCGGGAGGCCTTCTACTCCGAACTGGACGACACGACGATCTCCAGCCTCGTCCCTCGTCGAGGGTCAGGACCCGTCGCCCTGACCTTGAGCACAATGATCGGCAACGCGCCGGAGGACCGGGCGGGTTGAGCATCCGTTTGAACCCGAAAGCCGCAAATTGGCATTTCAGATGCTAGTTTGAGAGGCATCCCCTCACCCCTCTCAAGGAGCCGGCATGCTGTCACCCCAGTCCCTTCCCCTGATCACCGCGACGCTGCCGATCGTCGGTGAACGCATGCCCGGTATCGCCGAGAACTTCTATGGCCGCATGCTCACCGCCCACCCCGAACTCTTCGACGGCCTCTTCAGCCGCTCCAACCAGAAGAGCGGAACCCAGCAGCAGGCCCTGGCGGGCAGCATCGCCGTCTTCGCCACCTACCTGGTCACGAACCCGGACACCACCCCGGAGGCGATGCTCTCCCGGATCGCCCACAAGCACGTCTCCCTCGACATCCGCCCCGAGCAGTACGACCTCGTCTACCGGTACCTCTTCGAGGCCATCGCCGAGGAGCTCAGCGACGTGATCACCGCCGAGATCGCCGCTGCCTGGACCGAGGTCTACTGGCTGATGGCGCACGCCCTGATCAAACTCGAGAAGGGGCTCTATGCCGGCGCGGCCAGCGACAAGCCGCTCGCCCCCTGGGTCGTGACCGGGAAGGTGGCGGCCGGCACCGATGCGATCACGTTCACCCTCGAGCCCGCCGACGACACCCCGGTCACGCCGAGCCTGCCCGGGCAGTACGTCAGCGTCACCGTGCGGATGCCCGACGGCATCCGCCAGGTGCGCCAGTATTCCCTCTCCGCGGGGACAGCGACGACTCGGGTCTTCACGACCAAGCTGGACGCCGACGGCGAGGTCTCCCCCGCGCTGCACCGCGACGTGCAGGTCGGCGACACCCTGATCCTCTCCAACCCGTGCGGCGACATCACTTTGGCCGACGGCGACACCCCGCTCGTCCTGGCCTCGGCCGGCATCGGCTGCACCCCGAGCGCCTCCATTCTGCGGTCGCTCGTGGACAGCGCATCCAAGCGCGAGGTGCTGGTCCTGCACGCGGAGAGCTCCCTGGAGAGCTGGGCGCTGCGCGACCAGATGCGTGAGGACGTCGCCCTTCTCGAGACGGCCGAGCTGGAACTGTGGCTGGAAACCCCGAGCCTCGACACCCCGAACGACGGCACCCACGACGGCTTCATGTCCCTGAGGAATGTGGCGATCCCCGAGAACGCGTCGGTCTACTTGTGCGGCCCGCTGCCGTTCATGCGCAGTCTCCGGGCCCAGGCGCTGGAGTCCGGCGTTCCGGCCGAACGCATCCACTACGAGATCTTCGGCCCCGACCTCTGGCTCGCGAGCGTCTGACCCGTCAGGCCTTGCCCTCCCACTGAGTGCCGTCGAGGTCGCCGCGCAGGGTGCCGGTGGCCTCGTCGACGGCCGCACCGACAGTGTCGGCGAACCGCTCAGGCGGGAACCTCCCGTTCAGCCCGTAGTCGCGCAGGTGGTCCTTCACCGGCCCCTTCATCTCGGCGAAGATGAGGGTGATCCCGCGGGAGGCGAGGAAGTCGTCGAGTTCGAGCAACTCGTCGACGGCGGTTGTGTCGATGTCGGTGATCGGCTCGGCCGCGAGGATGACAGTGCGCACCCCGCTGCCGGCCGCGGTCACCGTCGCCCGCACGTAGTCGTCGAAGATCCCTCCATTGGCGAAGAAGAGGGGCGCGTCGAAGCGCACGATCACGATGCCGGGCAGCCGCTCACCGTCGGGGTGCCTGGACAGGTCGTGGTAGCCGCGAAGACCGCGGATGCGGCCGAGTTCGGCCCGGTATGGCCGCCAGGCATGGCTGACGAAGGCGCCCAGCGACAGCACGATCGCCACGGCGATGCCCTCGATCACCCCGACCACCAGAACGCCCAGGAACGCGGCGAGCGAAAGCGCCGCATCGACCTTGTTCATCCGGACGAGCGCGACCAGACCCCTGACATCGATCAGCCCCGCTGCAGCGACCATGACCACGGCGGCGATGGTCGCCGCCGGGAGGTACCCGGTCAGGCCGGGCGCGAGCAGCATGAACGCCAGGATGAGCACGGCCCCGACCACACCGGTCAACTGGGTGCGTGACCCTGCCTTCTCCGCCACGGGCGTGCGCGACGACGACGCCGAAATGGGGAAGCCGCCGAGCAGCCCCGCGGCGATGTTCGACGCCCCGATCGCCGCCATCTCCTGACTGCCGTCGACGTTCTCCCCCCGGCGGGCCGCGAACGTGCGCGACAGCACAGCGGTGTCGGCGAAGGCGATGAGCGCGATCCCCAGGGCCGGGGCGATCAACGCGGCGACATCCGCCCAGTCCAGTCCGCCGAGCGCAGGCGCCGGGAGTCCCTTCGGCAGCGCCCCGACCACGCGCACGACATCCTGGAACCTGAAGAGAACGGTGAGGACCGTGGCGAGCACCACAGCGACCAGCACCCCGGGGATGCGGGTCCGGCCCCGGGAGAACACCACGATCAGGCCCAGCGAACCGAGCCCGAACAGCAGGGCAATCGGGTTGATCCGGCCACCAACGATGCCGGACACGATGGCGACGGCGTCGCCGACGGGCGACGCCGACTCAATCGAGAAGCCGAGGAACGCCGGCAGCTGGGAGACGATGACCAGCAGGGCCAGGGCGTTGAGGTAACCGACCCGGATCGGCTTCGAGAGCAGGTCGGTCACGAATCCGAGGCGCAGGACCCCGCCGAGAAGCAGAACCAACCCGACCATGATCGCGAGAAGCCCGGCCAGGGCGACGGCGCGCCCGTCATCGCCGAGGGAGAGCGGCAGGATCGCCGCCGCGATGATCGGGGCCAGCGCCGAATCAGGGCCGAGGACCAGCACCCGGGACGGCCCGAATACGGCGTAGGCAGCCAACGGGATGATCGTGGCATACAGGCCGGTGGCCGGCGGGAGTCCCGCAACCTCCGCGTAGCCGATACCCACCGGGATGAGCAGAGCGGTCAGGACCGCGCCCGCGCGGAGATCCGGAAGGAGCCACGCGCGCCGGTAACCCAGCGCCGTATCGATCCCGGGCACCCACCTCCGCAGCCACTTCGCAGCCATGCAGTTCCTCCCACGGCCCATTGTGGCGCATCGGCGTGCTTCCCTCACCGACCGCCGGGGAATTGGGTGCCGACCTGCGACATTTCCGACCCCGGCTCGCGAACGTCGTCTGACGTTCATCCGGAGTCTCGACGAACGGCGTCGGGGCGACTTGCCGCGTTCCTACCGTGGGCACCATGAGAATAAAGACATCCACCGGGCTGGTCGCCCTCATCGTGCTCGGCCTCGTCGGCGGGATTGCCGCGGCCGCGATCGTCCCCACCGTAGCCGGGCCACAGGCGGACGGAACGGCCGTCACGCCCGTGGGCCAGCGGGTCACGCCGACGGGTCGCCAGACCAGTCTGGGCGATCTCCCCCTGAACTCCGATCTCTCCCCGGACGGGAAGACACTGCTCGTGACCAACAACGGGCAGGGCACGCAATCCCTGCAGGTGGTGGATGTGGCGGCCGGCACGGTCACGCAGACCATTCCGTATTCCTCCCCCGAGTCCCTCTACATGGGGCTCGCCTGGAGCCACGACGGCACGAAAGCCTTCGCGAGCGCCGCAGCCAACTCCAAGATCCGCACCTACTCGTATGCCGGAGGCGTCCTCACGGAGGGCGCCTCCCTTCCGCTGCCCACCACCGCGCCCGACGGCACCGCCCTCAATCTCTTCCCGGCCGGCCTGGCGCTGACCCCCGACGGCACACACCTGGTCGTCGCCGACCAGCTCGCCGACGCGGTCTCCGTGGTCGATCTCGGCTCCGGCGCCGTCACGACAACCCCGGTTGGCCACCGTCCGCTCTGGGTGACGCTGGCCGCGGACGGACTCACCGCTTATGTGACCAACCAGGGTGCCGCAACCGTGTCGGTGGTCACCCTTGCCGGCGGCGTTCCGGCCACAACGGGCACCCTCGCTACCGGGCTGCACCCGAACAAGTCGGTACTGGCCCCGGATGCCGCCCACCTCTATGTCTCCGACGGGGACGCCGACACAGTCTCCGTCATCGACCTCGCCGCCGGCACCACGTCTTCGATCAGCGTGGCGCCCACGGCGGACTCACCGATCGGGTCGAATCCCACCGGGCTGGCCCTCAACGCCGACGGATCGAAGCTCTTCGTGAGCAACTCGGGCAACAACGACGTGGCGGTCGTCGACCTCGGCACGCGGACCGTGGACGGGGTCGTTCCCGTGGGCTGGTATCCCACTTCCCTCTCCTTCGCCGACGGCCGGCTGCACACCACCAATGCCAAGGGCCTGGGCGCCGGACCCAACGACGGTTCCGGACATCCTGACCCCGAGTCGAGTGCGGCGACGGCGGAGAATCAGTACAGCGGCTCGATGATCACCGGCACGCTGAGCAGTTTCGAGGTTCCCGCCGCCGCGGACCTCAAGCGGGCGACCCGGCAGGTCGCCAGCAACAACCGGTCCGCGGAGGCGGAGGGGGAGGTGATCCCCCGCAAGCCCGGCCAGGACAGCCCGATCAAGCATGTGATCTACGTCGTCAAGGAGAACCGCACCTACGACCAGGTGCTCGGCAGCCTCGGCAGGGGCAACGGGGACCCGGCCTTGAATCTCTTCGGCGACGAATCGGCTCCGAACGTTCGCGCGCTGTCGAAGCAGTTCACCACCATCGACAATTTCTATGCGGATGCGGAGGTCAGCGCGAACGGCTGGAACTGGGTCGCGTCGGCGAACTCGAACCCCTACGCCGAGCAGATGTGGCCGGCCAACTACTCCGGCCGGAAGGCCCCGTACCCCAGCGAGAACGCCGACCCCGAGATCGCGGCGCAGGAACCCGATAACACGTATGTCTGGCAGCGCCTCGCCCAGGCCGGTGTCAGCTTCCGCAACTACGGCTTCTTCGTCGGCCTGGCCGGAGGGCAGGCCAAAGCCCAGGACCCGGTGCTCGACGCCCAGACCGACCACGACTACCGGGGCTATGACCTCTCCTGCCCCGATTCCGCGGGCACCTTCGCACCGCTGAAGGCGGACTGCGGGTCACCCCGGATCGACGAGTGGTCCAGGGACTTCGCCGCCAACGTCGCCGCAGGCACCGTGCCGACGGTGCAGTTCGTTCGACTCCCCAACGACCACACCCAGGCCACCCGGGCGGGCAAACCGACCCCGAAGGCCTACGTGGCCGACAACGACTTCGCCCTGGGCCAGCTGGTCGACACAGTGTCGCACTCCCGGATCTGGGGTGACACCGCCATCTTCGTCACCGAGGACGACGCCCAGAACGGCCCGGACCACGTCGACGCCCACCGCACCGTGGCACTGGCGATCAGCCCGTACACCCAGACCGGGAAGGTGGATTCCACGTTCTACAGCACCGCCTCGATGGTGCATACCGTCGGACTGCTCGCGGGCATCCAGCCGATGACCCAGTTCGACGCGTTCGCGACGCCGATGAGCGCGTCGTTCACCTCGACCGCCGACAACAACCCGTATTCGGCGATCAGGCCGAGCTACGACATGACCACGGTCAACGGTGCGAACGCTCCGCTGGCCGGAGCGGTCGAAGGGCAGAACACGGATACCGAGGACAAGATCGACGAGCAGCTGTACAACCGGGCCATCTGGAAATCGGTGCGCGGAGCCGGTTCGGTGATGCCGAAACCGAGGCACGACATCATCGGGTCCGGCGCGGCAGCCGGAACGGACGACGACGACAACTGATCGACGACGAGAAAGGCCCGGATCCCTGGGGATCCGGGCCTTTCTCGTCGACCCTCGAGTCGACGTCCTCGGAAGAGGCAACAGCGTGCGATAGCGACCGATGGTGGAGATGCGGGGAATTGAACCCCGGTCCACTGCTGTGGTCATATGCCTTCTACGGGTGTATCCAGTGAAATCGTTCTACTCGGCTCCGGAATTTGACACTGTCATCTAATCCGACGAGCCCAGCCCTCGTTCAAGTCCCCCTACACCCCGCGGCTCAGAGTAGGAGCAAGCTCTCTCAATGACGTCAGGATCCGGGTAGAGAGCATTCCCGGTCTGGCGGACTTCTTAGTGCGCTCGCTTAGGCAGCGAGGGCGAAGTCAGTGCGGTTTGAATTGGCACTTATTGTTTTGCAGAGATCGTTTACGAGATAACCCTGCATCCTCGACCCGCTTCTCATAATTGCGCAGGCAATGTCGAAACCGATCATCCCCATATGCACTCAGTGCCGTCGCACGGCATAGCCGTCGCGGCAATCGAGTGGGTCACTATCACACGCTGTTGAGTTTCCAAGGCCGCGCGAGACGTTCCGGAGAACACCCCGTGCAGCCTTTAACTCTACAACAGAAACACTCCCCCGTCGAGACCCGGGGCGTGCCCTAGTCGCCCAGGTTCTTCCTCGCCGAGATTGCCCGGTCGGACTCGCGCTTGTCCTGGCGTTCCCGCAGGGTCTGGCGCTTGTCGTATTCCTTCTTACCCTTGGCGACCGCGATCTCCACCTTGGCGTTGCCGTTGCTGAAGTAGATCCGGAGCGGCACGAGGGTGTAGCCACCCTCTTTGGTCTTGTGGCTGATCTTGATGATCTCCTGCTTGTGCAGGAGAAGCTTGCGCTTGCGCCGCGGCGGGTGGTTGGTCCAGGTGCCCGCCTTGTATTCCTGGATGTGCACGGCATCCAGCCAGACCTCGCCGGACTCGATGAACGCGTAGCCGTCGACGAGGGAGGCGCGACCGGCCCGGAGCGACTTGACCTCGGTGCCGCTGAGCACCATCCCGGCCTCGTAGGTCTCCTCGATGAGGTAGTCGTGGCGTGCCTTGCGATTGGTCGACACGACCTTCTCGCCTTGTTCCCTGGGCACGGCTTACTCCTCAGCAATGGTGGGTGCGGCAGCCCGGTGGCAGCCAGCCCACCAGTCTAGCCTGTGGGTGGCGCTACCGGGTCACACCTTGAGATAGCGGGTGATCGCGAAGTTCGCCGAGAAGGCCGCCAGCACCGCGCCGACCACGAGCAGGATGGGCACCACGACGAGGGCGTCCTGCATCCCGACCAGCGAGAACCCCTTGAGCCTCTCGCCGAGGTAGCCCTGGACGAACCAGTTCACGAGGGCCACGATCGCCCCGCCGGCCAGCAGGGAGCCGAGCAGCGCCGCGAAGACACCCTCGAGGATGAACGGGGTTTGGATGAACCGGTTCGACGCCCCGACGAGCCGCATGATCCCCAGTTCCCTGCGTCTCGAGAACGCGGAGAGCCGGATCGTGGTGGCGATCAGCAGCGCGGCCGCCACCAGCATCAGTGCCGCGATTCCGATGGCCGTGTAACTGGCCACGTTGAGCACCGAGAAGATCTGATCGAGGTACTTGCGCTGGTCTGCGACGTTCTCGACCCCCGGGATGCCGGACAGGCTCTCCACGAGCACGTCGGATTGCGACGGGTCCTTCAGGTTGACCCAGAAGGTCTGGTTGAGCTGATCGGGCGTCACATAGTCGGCCACCGGGTTGCCGGCGAACTGCTTCTTGAAGTTCTCGAAGGCCTGGTCGTGCGTTTCGAAGTAGTACTTGTCGATGAACGGCGCGAGCGTGGGCGACACGAGCTGGGCCTTGACCGCATCGATCTGCTCTGCGGACGCCTCGCCGGCGGTGCACGTCTCGCCCGGGGAGATGGCGGTGCACATGTAGATCCCGACCTGGGCGCGGTCGTACCAGAAGTTCTTCATCTGGCCGATCTGCATCTGCATCAGGATGGCGGCGCCGACGAAGGTCAGGGAGATGAAGGTCACGAGCACGACCGACACCACCATGGAGGCGTTGCGGCGCAGGCCGTTGGCGGCTTCGGAGAGCACAAGTCCGAGTCTCATCGGGTGGGCCCTACATTCTGTTCGCCGGACTGGTCCGTTTTCTCGCCGGGCGCGCGCAGGCCGAGTTTCTCGGCGAGCGTCAGCTGCTCGGGCACGTCGTGCTGGGTGACCGGCAGCGCCGGCCGTGCCATCGGGCGGCCCGGGTCAGTGGGCGGAGCCGGTTCCGGCTCCGGTTCGACGTGCGGAAGGGGCATGCCCGTGTCGGCGGCGATGGCGGCGGCCTGTGCCCGCCCCGCCCTGGTCGGCGCGGGTTCATGCCGCACTGCGGGTGCGGGTGCGGCGACGGGTTCGGGGGCCGGCGGGAAGGTGAGCGGCTCGGAAGGCGTCGGCGCGAACACCGAGGCGAGCCGTGGCGGCACGGCGGGGGCCTGGGCGGCGGGAATGGGGGCCTCGGGGGTCCGGGCCGCAGGGGTCTGGGTCTGGGCCGCCTGGACGCTCGCGCGCCGGTGGGTTCCGGCGCCTGCGGTGATGGTCGGGATCGCCGCGGTGGCGTAGCCGCCCTGGCGTTCGTCGCGCACGATCTTGCCGCTGGCGAGTTCGATCACGCGGCGCTGCATCTGGTCGACGATGCCGGCCTCATGGGTCGCCATGATCACGGTCGTGCCACCGGCGTTGATCCGTTCGAGCAGGGCCATGATCCCGGCGCTCGTGGTGGGGTCGAGGTTTCCGGTGGGCTCGTCGGCGAGCAGCACCTGCGGCTTGTTCACGATCGCCCGGGCGATGGCAACTCGCTGCTGCTCACCGCCGGAGAGTTCATGCGGGAACCGCTGTGCCTTCTCGGCCAGGCCCACCATCTTCAGGGTGTCCGGGACTGCTTCCTGGATGAACCCCCGGGACTTGCCGATCACCTGGAGGCTGAACGCGACGTTGTCGAAGACCGTCTTGTTCGGCAGCAGGCGGAAGTCCTGGAAGACGACGCCGAGATTGCGCCGGAAATACGGCACCTTGCGGTTGGAGATCGACCGGAGGTCCTGGCCGAGCACGTGGATGCTGCCGCTGGTCGGTCGGTCTTCCTTCAGGACCAGGCGCAGGCAGGTCGACTTGCCCGAGCCGGACGCACCGACGAGGAAGACGAACTCGCCGCGCAGCACTTCGACGTCGATATCGTCCAAAGCGGGTCGGTTCGTTCCCGGATACTTCTTGGTGATGTGGTCAAAACGGATCATGGCCCCTTGAGCCTAAGCAGGCATCCGGGTTTTTCCTACTGCGACATACCGAACCGCGGACTCGGTCCGAAAGCGGTTCAGTCCTTCGGCGCCTGTTTGCGCCAGCGGATGCCCGCGGCGATGAACGGGTCGAGGTCGCCGTCGAACACCTGGCTCGGGTTGTTGGTCTCGTAGTTGGTGCGGAGGTCCTTGACCATCTGGTACGGCGCGAGCACGTAGCTGCGCATCTGGTCGCCCCAGCTCGCGGTGATGACGCCGGCCAGTTCCTTCTTGGTCGCGGCCTCCTGCTCGCGCTGCAGGAGCAGCAGCCGGGACTGCAGCACGCGCAGGGCGGCGGCGCGATTCTGGATCTGGCTCTTCTCGTTCTGGCAGCTCACCACGGTGCCGGTCGGCAGGTGGGTGATCCGCACGGCGGAGTCGGTCGTGTTCACCGATTGCCCGCCGGGGCCGCTGGAACGGAACACGTCGACCCGGATGTCGCTGTCGGGGATCTCGATCGATTCGGTCTGCTCGATCAGGGGCACGACCTCGACCGCGGCGAACGAGGTCTGGCGCTTGCCTGCCGAGTTGAACGGGCTCATCCGCACGAGACGGTGCGTGCCGGCCTCCACGCTCAGGGTGCCGAAGGCATAGGGGGAATCGACCTGGAAGGTCGCGGACTTGATGCCGGCCTCCTCGGCGTAGCCGACGTCGAGCACCTGCACGGGGTAGTTGTGCTGCTCGGCCCAGCGCAGGTACATCCGCAGCAGCATTTCGGCGAAGTCGGCCGCGTCGACGCCGCCGGCGCCGGAGCGGATGGTCACCACCGCGGGTCGCTCGTCGAATTCGCCGTTGAGCAGGGTGTGCACCTCGAGGTCGCCGAGCACCTTCTTCAGGCTCGCCAGCTCGGCAGTCGCCTCCTGGGCGGACTCCTCGTCGCCCTGGCCCTCATTGGCCATCTCCACCAGGACTTCGAGGTCGTCGAGGCGCCGTTCGATGCTCTCGATGCGGGCGAGCTCGGACTGGCGGTGGCTGAGCGCGCTGGTGACCTTCTGGGCGTGCTCGGAGTCGTCCCACAGGTCGGGGGCTCCGGCCTGGTCGTTCAGGTCGGCGATGTCGGTGCGCAGTTGATCGATGTCGATCACCGCCCGGATGTCGCCAAAGGTGGCCCGCAGTGCGGCGATCTGCTCCGAAAAGTCCAGCTCAATCATGTCGGACCCCAGCCTACCGGGCGGTTCCGTGCGGACCATGGCCGGGCAGCGCCTGAAGTAGCATCGAGGAGCCATGAGTAACGCCGAACGCTCCTTCAGCCTGCGCTCCGTTGCCCTCGCCGCATTCCTGCCGACGCTGCTCTTCTCGATCGGCGAGGGGGCGATCATCCCGCTCATCCCCATCGTCGCCAACAACCTCGGGGCATCCCTCGCCGTGGCCGGTCTCATCGCGGCCATGATCATGGTCGGCGAACTGATCGGCGACATCCCCAGCGGCTGGGTGGTCTCCCGAATCGGCGAGCGCAACGCGATGATCTGGGCCGCGATGCTCTCGATCATCGCCGTGCTGATCTGCATCGCCGCACCGAACCCGTTCGTGTTGGGGCTGGGCATCTTCCTCGTCGGGCTCGCGACGGCCGTGTTCGCCCTGGCCCGCCACGCCTTCATGACCACGTATGTCCCGCTCGCCTACCGGGCTCGGGCCCTGTCCACCCTCGGCGGCATCTTCCGAGCCGGCTGGTTCATCGGCCCGTTCATCGCCACCGCACTGATCCGGTTGACGGGCAGCACCCAATCGGTGTTCTGGGTCTTCGTGGTCTGCTGCCTCGGCGCGGCGGCCATGCTGCTGCTGCTGCGCGATCCGTCGCGCACCTTCGGCACGCCCGAGCCGGTCGTCGCCGCGGACGGCACGACGCGCAGCGCGGGCGAGGAACTGGCCGCCGAGGAATCCGAGGGCCTCTTCCGCACGATCTGGAGCTACCGGGCCGTGCTCGGCAAGCTCGGCACCGGGGCGGGCCTGATCGGCGCCATGCGCGCCACCCGCACGGTCCTCCTCCCCCTCTGGGCGGTGAGCATCGGCATCAACGAACCCGACATCGCGCTGATCATCGGCATCGCCGGCGGCATCGACTTCGCCCTTTTCTACGCCAGCGGCCAGATCATGGACCGGTTCGGACGGCTGTGGACGGCGCTGCCGTCGATGGTCGGGCTCGGGGCCGGGCATCTCGTGCTCGCGTTCACCCACGACCTGCCGAGCAATGTGGAGTGGTTCATCGCGGTGGCGATGTTCCTCTCCCTGGCCAACGGGATCGGCAGCGGCCTCCTGATGACCCTCGGTGCGGACCTCGCACCGGAGAACAACCCGGCGCCCTTCCTCGGCGCCTGGCGGTTCACCGCCGACCTCGGCGGCGCGGCCGCTCCCCTGGCGGTGTCCGGCCTGACCGCACTGGTCTCTTTGTCACTGGCCAGCGGTGTGATGGGCGTCTTCGGCCTGTTCGGGGCGGTGCTGCTCGGGCGCTACATCCCGCGCTACGCGCCCCGCCGTCCACGCCCGGGGTCACGCCCAGGGCCACCCCCCGGGTCGTAGAGCAGGAATGCCGGCCGCGCCGATGGCGTTGAATGGTGACATGCCACTGCACGGAGAATACGAACCGAGCCCACAAAAATGGGTGCGCGACCAGGTCGACCTGTACGAGAGCTCCGGCGGAACCCAGGGCACCACGATGCGCGGGATGCCCGTGGTCGTGCTATCCACGGTCGGCGCGAAGTCGGGCAAGCTGCGCAAGGTCCCGCTGATGCGGGTCGAGCACGAGGGCCGGTATGCCGCGATCGCGTCGCTCGGCGGCAGCCCGAAGAACCCGGTCTGGCACGCGAACGTGGTCGCGCATCCGCTGGTGGAGCTGCAGGACGGCCCGCGCAAATGGTACATGGTCGCCCGCGAGGTCACCGGCGCCGAACGGGACGAGTGGTGGGTCCGGGCGGTTGCCGCATACCCCGACTACGCGGATTACCAGGTCAAGACCGACCGGGTGATCCCGGTCTTCGTGCTCGAGCCGGTGTCCGCGTCCTGATGATAGCCCGCTCGGCGACCCGCGGTCCGCTCCTCGACCCGATCCGGCTCACCGGGCTAGCTGCCGCCGACGGTTCCGAGCTCAGGGCCGGCGGCAGCTACGACGCGCAGTCCTTCGACGGCTGCGACCTCTCCGGCCGTGACCTCACCGGGATCGGCTTCCTCGAGTGCGAGTTCCGCGGGGTGTCCCTCGACGACGCGACGCTGCGCGGGGCATCCGTGGCCGAGTGCGTGGCCGTCGAACTGCACGCTGCCGTGCTGAAGGCGCCGCGGTCGAGTTGGCGCGACGTGCGGATCGAACGATCCAGGCTCGGCTCGACAGAGCTCTACGAGTCAGACCTGCGCAGCGTGCAGATCGACGGTTCCAAGCTCGATTTCGTGAACCTGCGGAATTCGAAGTTGACCGATGTGCTGTTCTCCAATTGCATCATCGAGGAACTCGACCTCGGCAGCGTCGTCGCTCAGCGGGTCGAACTGCGCGGCTGCCGGATCGGCACGCTCGACCTGTCCAGTGCCACCCTCAAGCACGTCGACCTGCGCGGGGCCGAGTTCAGCGTCATCCGCGGCCTCGACGGCCTGCGCGGAGCGACCATCGACGAATCGCAGTTGAGCCTGCTCGCTCCCCTGCTGGCCGGTCACCTCGGCATCGTCGTCGAGTAGCCCGGCCGGGCCCGGCCACGCAGGTGTCAGGAGATGACGCCCGCCGTGATCTCCAGGTCGGATTTCGGGCGTTCCCGCTGGGTGGCGATCGCCGCCCCGGCCGCCACACACACCACGAGGATCGCGATCTGCTGCTGCAGCAGGAACGTCTCCCCCAGCACCAGGGCGCCGAACAGCGCGGCGATGACCGGGCCGAAGCTGGTGATGATCGCGTAGAGCCGAGGGGTGATCCGGCGCAGGATGAATGTGTCAAGCGTGTACGGGAAGGCCGATGAGAGCGCTCCGACCGCGAGGAGCAGCCCGAGGACACCCCAGTTCAGGCTGGAGTAGTCGACCGTGACCAGGGCGAACGGCACGAGCAGAGCCAGGCTGACGACGCTCGCCACCGAGATGCCTTCCAGGCCGGGGAAGGTCACCGCCACCCGCCGGGTGAGCAGGATGTATGCCGCCCAGGCCGCCGCGGCGGCGAGGGCGAAGAGGATGCCGGGGAGGTTGAGCTCCCCGGTCGACCAGGTCAGGAGGAAGACCCCGGCGGCGGCCGCGCTCGCGCAGACGAAGTCGATCGGCCGACGCGACGACGCCAGGGCCAGGGCGAAGGGGCCGAGGAACTCGATCGTGGCTGCGACGCCGAGCCCGAGCAGGTCGACGGCCTCGTAGAAGGTCAGGTTCATGATCGCGAGCACCAGCCCGAGGGCCAGGGCAGGCCACAGCCTGCGCCAGGTCAGGGTCGACAGTTTCGGACGGTAGAACGGCAGAACAGTGCAGGCCATCACGAGCTGCCGGGCCGCCACCACCACGGGTGAGCCGACGAGCGGAATGGCGAGCCCGGCGAGGGACGACCCGAAGTTGATGCTGACCTCGGTCGCGAGCTGGGCGCCCGCGCCGGTCAGACGATCGCGCTGGGCGGTCACGGCTCTCCTCGTCCGCACCCGGTCGGGCGCGCTTTCCGAGAGTACCGGGTCGCCGGCGCCGATCGGGAAACCCGGGCCCGCGTCGCCTACCGGAACACCGACCGCGCCACGGCCGAGACCTCCAGCGGCACGCCCTCCGGCAGGAAGAAGACCAGCACCGGCGGGCGCCAGACCGCGCCCAGCCTGACGCTCGCGCTCTGCCCGTCAGCCGAGTCGGCCCCGGTCAGTTCCACCCCGTCGACGCCGCCGTGGGGCGCCGTCGCCAGGTAGTCCTCGGCCGCCGCCCGCACCTCGTCGGATCGGAGCACGGGTCTGGGGACCGGCCCGGACGGGTCAGCGGTGATTCCGACCGCGTCGAGCGAGAAGGACTCGGCGCCGGCGAGCGCGGCACCGTCGGCCAGGGTGAGCAGCCGTTTGTGGTCCAGGTAGAGCGAACTCGCGGCCACGACGACGAGGATCAGCACGAGTGCGAGGAAGGCATAGACGATCGTCAGGATCAGAGTCGAGCCTTCCTCGTCCGGGCCGAGGCTGCCCCAGATGCGGCAGACCGCGGCGCACCTCCGGCCCGAACGACCGGGCGCTCCCCGGTTCATCAGCCGGCCCTGCGGAACCGGGACACCGTCTGGGTGGCGACGGCTTCCATCGGGATGCTCGCCGCGCTTCGCAGGGACAGCAGATCGGGGACCAGTGGCAACGCCACGCGAATCCGCACTGTGACGGAAACCGTGCTCCGCCGAGCCAGACAGCCCCCGGCCCCGCAGTCGATGCTCACCGCGGCGCTGTCTCCGGCGATGCCGTAGTCGTCGAGCCCGACCTGCACTGCCCGGAGGGCCCCGGCGCGAGCGGCGGTCTCGTCCGGCGCCTGAACGTAGACGCGGGCGGCCTGCCGCGCCGCGCCCTCGACCGCGAACGCCCCGCCCTGCAGCGCCGACATGGCCAGCACGAGGTAGACGAGCGGAACGAGGAGGATCGCCCCGGCGGTGATGAACTCGAGCGCGGCCGACCCTTCTTCCCCGGCGAGAAGCTGGCCGACGGACCGGCGAACGCCCGCGGTCGGCTTCGTCTCCGCCCGGCCGCAGCTCCTACTCGAGGCCTTCCACGGCGGCATGCCCCACCACCTCCAGACCGCGATCGAGTCCGAGGAGACCGAGCAGCGGCAGCGGGGCGATGACCCGCACCTGCACACTCGGGTAGCCGTCGTATTCGGTGTAGCCGGCGACGACATCCGTGGCGTAGCCGGGACCCAGTGCCACGGTGACCAGTTCCCGGGTGCGCGCGACGCCCTCGGCCAGGCTGCTGTCGGCCAGGGCGGCGAACCGTGCCCCTTCGGCCGCCGCGTCGAGAGCGGTATTGCGCACGTGCAGGGCGAGCGCGAGTTGCATGACGGTGAGGGTCAGCACCGTGAGGAGCGCGCCCACCAGGACGAATTCGGCCGCCGCCGATCCTCGGTCACCGGCCAGGGCGGATGCGCGTCGCGGGAGAAACATCGTCCGGGGGTCAGAAACCGCTCACGCGGTCGATGGCCTGCTGGAACACCCCGCTCAGGGCCGGGCCGGCCAGACCCCAGATGATGATGACCAGGCCTGCAGTCATCAGGGTGATCAGGACCCAGCCGGGGACGTCCCCGGTGTCGTCGCTCCACAGGGCCAGGAAACGCCGCCGCAATGTGGTCATCTTGCTCCTCTTTTCCGTTTTTCCGTGGGAATCACTTGGTGGGTTGGTAGGTCAGAAACCCGACTGAAGGATGAACAGGCCGGGGAAGACCGCGAACAGGATGGTCAGGGGAAGAATCAGAAAGACCAGGGGGACGAGCATGGCCACCTCCTTCTTGCCGGCAACCTCGAGCAGTTCCCGCTTGGCGCTGTCCCGGGAATCCTGCGCTTGGGCGCGCAGAACCTCGGCCAGGGGCGTGCCACGGTCGAGCGCACCCGAGACCTGATCGACGAGACGGGTCACCGCCGGCAGGTGCAGGCGGCCGGCCAGCGCCCGCAGCGCGGAGTGCAGCGGCACGCCGATCCGCACATCGGCGACGACGCCGGCGAATTCCCGCGACAACTCCCCCGTGCTCGTGCGCGACACCCGGGCGAGCGAATCCAGGATTCCCTCGCCCGCCGACAGGGACAGCGTGAGGAACTCCAGGATCGTCGGCAGCTCACTCTGCATCCGCGCCAACCGCGCCGTCGCCGCGCGGGTCAGGAGCCAGTCCCGAGCCAGGGCGCCGCAGAGCCCGGCCAGCACGGGCAGGACGACCGACACCACAATGGGCACCGCCCGGAACATCGGCAGCGTGATGGCAAGACCAGCGCCCAGACCGAACGCGACGAGAGCCCAGACCACCTGCTCTGACCGGAAGCGATCGACGCTGCGCTCTGCCCCGGATTGGCGCAGGCGCCGCTCGATGCCGTCCGCGCCGCCGAGCACGGCCCCGAGCAGCCGCTTGAGGGAGCCGAAGGCTGGGGCGAACAGGGTGCCGAGCACGGGGATCGGGTCGACCGACCTTCGGCCGACGAAGGCGCGAGCCTCGACGGACACGTCCAGGATGTAGGGGGCCAGCCTGTGCACGAGCCGCGGCCGGCTGAGACGCGGGATGGTGCTCACCATCGACCACAGTCCGATGCCCAGCGCGCAGCCGCAGAACAGGCCCCACGCCAGCGACGCACTCACCGGAACCACCGGCGTTCCTCGGGCAGCCGGCCCAGCGCCACCATCACCCGGTAGGCCACAACCGACATGCCGAGACCGCCGAGCACGACGGCCACACCGGTGCTGGTGTTGTACGCGACGGCCGCCTCCGGCCGCGACCCGAGGAGGAGCAGGATCACCCAGGGCGCCGCCACTCCCAACCGTGCGGCGTTCACCACCCACGACTGGCGGGCCTCGACCTCGGCCCGGACGGCCGCGTCCTGCCGGAGCCAGGCCGCAAGGCTGCGGAGCACGATCGTGAGGTCGCTGCCGCCGACCTCCCTGGCCATCCGCAGGGTTTCAAGGATGCGATCGGCGACCGGGTCGGCCAGGGACTCCTTGAGGCGGTCCACGGCATAGGTGAAATTGCCGGTGGACCGGTAGTCCCCGGCGAACGCCGCGAACGCGGCCCTCGTCGTCACCGGGCCGGCATCGGCGAGGCTGCTCACGCTGTCGGGGAGGGCGAGACCCGACCGCACCGCGGACACGAGATGGTCGACGACGTCGGGCCAGACTGTCCGGTTGGCCCGACGCGCCGCCCGCGCGCGCCAGGTGACAACCAGCACGGGCAATGCCATGCCGCCCAGCCCCGCGACGATCGACAACGCCCCGATGCCGAGAAGCGCCTCGGCCAGCGCGAAGCCGGCCACCCCGAGGACGAGGGAAATGGCCGCGAACGCGGGCAGCGGAAGCGCACCCAGGCCGGCCTGGGCCAGGTCTGCCCGGAAGGCCCCGTGCGGCCGGCCCCGCCCGGGATCGGCCGTCCCGCGCGTGGGCCAGAGGAACGGCGAGGCCAGCAGCAGCAGGCCGGCCCCGAGCAGGCTCCCGAGAACGACGCTCATGCCGCACCAGCTCGCAGCACTATGGCGGGGTCGAGCCCCGCAGCCAGGAACTTGGTGAGCTTGCCGGGATGGCCGCCGGTCGCCGTGAGCGTTCCGCCCTCGATGAGGAAGATGGGGCTCGCCTCGATCACGGGGCCGGCAAGCCGACCGCTGGGCGCCAGGATCTCGATGACCCGGCGACGGCCATGCCGGTCGATTTCGCAGTGGACCACGATGTCGATGCAGCCCGCGACGGTCGGCAGCACGAAGGCCGAGTCGATGTTGCGACCGGCCAGGAGCGGGAGCGTGGACAGCTTGGCCAGGGCGTCCCGCGCGCTGTTGGCGTGGATCGAGCACATCCCCGGCAGCCCACTGTTGAGCGCGATCAACAGGTCGAGGCTTTCCGCCTCACGCACCTCGCCGACGATGAGACGGTCGGGCCGCATCCGCAGGGACTCCTTGATCAGCCGGCGCAGGGTGATCTCGCCGGTGCCCTCGAGGCTGGGCTGGCGGCACTGCATGGCCACGACGTCGCGGGCGGCGAGGTCGAGTTCGAAGGTCTCCTCCACCGTCACGATCCGCTCGTTGCGGCGGGTGGCCGTGAGGAGGGCGTTGAGCATCGTGGTCTTGCCGGTCTGGGTCGCGCCCGAGACGAGGATGTTCTGCCCCGACAGAACGCACATCCGCAGGAATTCCGATGCCTGCTGGGTCAGCGACCCCAGCCCGACCAGCTGGTTCAGGTCGCGGATGCGCCGGGTGAACTTGCGGATGTTCACCGCCCAGTGCTTGCGGGTGATGTCCGGGATGACCACGTGCAGCCTCGAGCCGTCCGGCAGGGACGCATCGACGAACGGGGAGGACAGGTCGACCCGGCGGCCGGATGCCTGCAGCATCCGTTCGACGAGGTCCCGGACCTCACGCTCGGAAAGCACCATGTCGGTCAGTTCCGGAACCCCGTCGCGGGCCACGAACACCCGGGACGGCGAGTTGATCCAGATCTCCTCGATGCCCGGGTCATCGAGGAATGGTTGCAGCGCCCCGAACCCGGTCAGCGACGCCACCACCTCCCTGGCTGCCTGGCGTTCGTCGGGGATCAGCGGCAGGGAGGAGCCGAGCGCCCGCTCGCTGTAGCGCTGGAGCTCGTCGTGCACGTACTTCTCCGCCAGCAGCAGGTCGGTCGAGAGATCGACGCCGTCGCGGCGCACCCGGGACCGGACCTGCTCGGTGATGATGCGCACGGCCTCGCTCATCCCTGAATGATGCTCCACCGGTGCAGGACACCGGAGAACTTATCCACACCCCCGTCGCCATACCCGGCACCACTTGCCTTAGCCCGCTGGCGAGGGTGCTTTTTCCGCAAGTCAGCGGGCGGACCAGCCGCCGTCCATCCCGTAGCTGGAGCCTGTGACCATGGCGGCATCGGCCGACGCCAGCCAGGCCACCAGCGACCCGACCTCCTCCGGCTCGACCAGCCGCTTGATGGCGCTCTCCGTGAGCATGATCCGGCCGAGCACCTCCGCCTCCGGGATGCCGTGCACGAGCGCCTGGTCCTTGATCTGCTTCTCGACCAGGGGCGTGCGCACATAACCGGGGCTGACGCAGTTGCTGGTCACCCCGTGTTCCCCGCCCTCGAGGGCGGTCACCTTGGAGAGGCCTTCCAGCCCGTGCTTGGCCGCGACATACGCAGCCTTGAACGGCGAGGCGCGAATGCCGTGCACCGACGTGACGTTGACGATGCGCCCGAAGCCGCGCTCGTACATCTGCGGCAACGCCGCCCGGATCAGCAGGAAGGGAACCTCCAGCATGAGAGTGATGATGCGGCGGAAGTCCTCCGGAGCGAAGTCCTGGATCGGACTGATCGTCTGGACGCCCGCGTTGTTGACCAGGATGTCCACGCCCGCCAACCGCAGGGAAAGCTCCGGATCGGTCAGCGCGGCCGGGTCCAGCAGATTCACCGCCCAGCTCGAACCGCCGACCTCCGCGGCGAGCGCCGCGGCCCCGGCCCGGTCCATGTCGGCGACGACGACGTGGGCGCCGCGGGCCGCGAGCGCCCGGACCGTGGCCGCGCCGATCCCGCTCGCTCCCCCGGTGACGAGGGCTCTCCGGCCCTGAAGGGGCCTGGTGCCGCCCCCATCGTGGACGGAAACGGTCTCTGCTGCTGCGGTCATCAGGTGGTCCTTCGTGGTGCGGGCTGGCAAGGGCGTGCGGGGCCGGTCGCTCGGCAGGCTCAGCCGGAAACCCTCGCCGGCTCGAGGCCGTGCTTGCGGGCATCCTCAGCGTCGACCTCGCGCAGCGAGATGCCCCGGGTCTCCTTGAGCGTGACCACGGCGACGACGGTGATCGCACAGGCGATCACCAGGTAGAACGCCACCGGCAGCCAGGACTTGTACTGCTGGAGCAGCGCCGTGGCGATGATCGGCGCCATCGAACCGGCCAGGATCGAGGTGACCTGGTAGCCGAGGGACACCCCGGAGTAACGCATCCGGGTCGGGAACATCTCGGCCATGATCGCTGGCTGCCCGGCGTACATCAGAGCGTGGAAGCACAGCCCGATGGTGATGGCCGCCACGATGACGACCGGGTTCAGGGTGTCGAACATCGGGAAGGCGAAGAACGCCCAGGTCGATCCGAGCACGGCGCCGGCGAGGTAGACCGGCTTGCGTCCGAACCGGTCGGAGAGCCGGCCGACCTGCGGGATCACCAGGAAGTGCACGACGTGGGCGAGCAGCAGGGCGAGCAGGAGCTGGCTCGTGTTGTACTGGTGCACCGTGACCAGGTAGACGATTGAGAAGCTCACGATCGTGTAGTAGAGGATGTTCTCGGCGAAGCGCAGACCCATGGCCCCCAGGATCCCCTTCGGATACTTGCGCACGACCTCCATCACGCCGTAGCTGATCGCTTTCTCCGCCTCGACCTGCGCGCGGGCCTCGAGGAAGATCGGCGCCTCGCTGACGTGGGTGCGGATGTAGTAGCCGATCACCACGATGATCGCGGAGAGCCAGAAGGCCACCCGCCAGCCCCAGCCGAGGAACTGCTCGGCAGGCAGGATCCAGGACATGGTCAGCAGCACGAGGGTGGCGAGCAGGTTGCCGACCGGAACGGCCGCCTGCGGCCAGCTCGACCAGAAACCGCGGGTCTTGTTCGGGCTGTGCTCGGCCACGAGCAGAACGGCGCCGCCCCATTCGCCGCCGACCGCGAAGCCCTGGATGAAGCGCAGGATGACGAGCAGCGCGGGCGCCCAGTAGCCGATGCTGTTGAAGCCCGGCAGGCAGCCCATCAGGAACGTGGCGGCGCCGACCAGGATGATCGTGACCTGCAGGGTGTGCTTGCGGCCGAGGCGGTCACCGATCTGACCGAAGACGATGCCACCGAGCGGGCGGGCGATGAAGCCGACGGCGTAGGTGAGGAATGCGGCGATGATGCCGTCCAGTTCGCTGCCCGCGTTGGGGAAGAAGAACTTGCCGAAGACGAGGCTCGCGGCCGTGGCGTAGAGGAAGAACTCGTACCATTCCACGATCGTGCCGACCATCGACGCCGCCACGATCTTGCGCAGCCCCGATTTCTCCTCCGGGCTGTCCTGACCAGACCCGCTCGTTCCGGGCTTCCCGGCTCCGACGCGCTGATTGACGCTCATGTCTGTCTCCTTCGGTGTCGTCGCTGACACTTAGTGGTGGTTGGCCGAGGGTCGAGTTCCACCCAACACGGCTCCACTGAGTATTCACGGAGTCCGCCTGTGCATCAATGACCACTTCTACAGAGGGCGTGTGCATAATTGCAGATATGACCCTCGCTGCGCCGCCGTCCCCGGCTCCCCACCCCGACGACCTCCTGGTCTTGCTCGCGGTCGCCCGCACCGGTCGGTACACTGCGGCGGCCGACAGTCTCGGGCTGAACCACACCACGGTCGCCCGTCGGATCACCGCCCTGGAGAAGGCCCTCGACGGCCGCGTGCTCTCCCGCACGGTGGGAGGCTGGGAGCTGACCGAGCTGGGCAAGAGGGCCTTCAACGCGGCCGAGAACGTCGAAGCAGCCGTGGCCGTGCTGAACGGGCCGGCCGGCCGGCAGAGCCAACTGTCCGGCGTCGTGCGCATGTCGGCGACCGACGGCTTCAGCGCCTACATCGCCGCCCCCGCCGTCGCCGCCCTGCAACGCACCCATCCCCATCTCCGAGTGGAGATCGTCACGGTGACCCGGCGCGCCCTCCAGCATCGCTCCGGCCTCGACATCGAGGTGGTGGTCGGCGAACCACAGGTGCACCGGGCCGAGGCGGTGCGGCTGGGCCACTACCGGCTCGGCATGTACGCGTCGCGCGCCTATCTCGCCGAGAAGGGAACCCCGGAGAGCGTGGCCGAGCTCACCCGGCATCCGCTGGTCTACTTCGTTGATTCGATGCTGCTGGTCGACGATCTGGATGCCCCGCGGCGGCTGGTCCCGTCGATGCGGGCCTCGCTCAGCTCGACCAACGTCTTCGTGCACGTGGAGGCGACCCGGGCCGGCGCCGGCATCGGCTTCCTTCCGTGTTTCATGGCCGACCAGCACTCCGACCTGGTACGGTTGCTCCCCGCCCAGTTCAACGAGCAGCTCCAGTACTGGATGGTGCTCCGCTCCGAGTCGCTTCACCAACCCGCCGTTGCCACCCTCGTCGCGGCACTGCGACACCAGGTCGACTCCTTCCGGGAGGCCCTGCACGGCCGCCCATCGCCTGCCTGACCGGGCTTCTCGCTCCGGACCGGGCACCGGGCGCCCACCGTCGCACGAACTACACTGGAACCGTAGTCGCGGGAGTGGTGAAATTGGCAGACACGCAGGATTTAGGTTCCTGTGCTTTCGAGCGTGGGGGTTCAAGTCCCCTCTCCCGCACATGAACAATGCGTCAGCGCTGGACGGCCAGTTGAACGATCTGCTCGCGGACACCGGGGCGATCGTCTTCTACCTGCTTGTCTGGGCGCTCGTCTTCGCGGGAACGGCGGTCTTCCTCGGCGTCTTCATCCCCTTCATCACCGGGGATTCCCTGCTCTTCGGCTCCGGCCTGGTCGCGGCCTCGACCCCGAACCTCAACATCGCCGTGCTCGCGATCGGCACCGGACTCGCCGCGTTCCTCGGCGACCAGGTCGGATTCCTCCTGGGGCGCCGTTTCGGTCGTTCCTCCCTCGACCGGCACGGCGGACGCCGCACCAGGTCCGCGATCGCCAGGACCGAGCAGTTCTATCGCTCCTTCGGCTGGTGGTCCGTGGTGATCGCCCGGTTCATGCCCTGGGCGCGAGTGTTCGTGCCGGTGATCGCCGGGGTCGGCCGGATGAACTACTACAAATTCCTCAGCAGCAATCTGGTCGGCGCGATCGCCTGGGGTGTCGGACTCACCCTGACGGGCTACTTCGCTGCGGCCATTCCCGGGGTCAAGAGCGCCGCCTACGTCATAGCCGGGCTGTTCATCGCGGCGTCGATCGTGTTCGGCGTGCGCACCTGGCGGTCCGAGCGCGGCCCCCGCTCCGCGCTCTCACCATCGCCGGCGCCCGCACCAGCGGATGACGTCGCCCCCGAAGTCTGAACGCTGACCGGCGCATACGGGGTTCTCCCGTAATCTGGCGATACCCTGTATCACAGCACCCACGATCACCGCCGCCCGGCCGTTGTGGCCACCGACTGGAGTTCATTCGTGATTCATTCCGCCCTGATTCTCACCGCGCCGATTCATTCGGCGCTCATCCCGTGGCTTGACCCCAAGTACCTGATCGACGGGTTCGGCGCCTGGGCGCTGCTCGGCGTCTGCGCGATCATCTTCGCCGAGACCGGGTTGCTGGTCGGATTCCTCTTCCCCGGCGACACCCTACTCATCATCACCGGCATCCTCACCTTCAGCGGCGCCATCAAGATCGACATCTGGTGGGTTGCCCTCGCCATCGGCTTCGCCGCGTTCCTCGGCGGGGAATGCGGCTACCTGATCGGCCGCAAGTTCGGGCCGCGCGTGTTCGAGCGCAAGGAATCCGGGCTGTTCAGCGTCAAGAACGTGGAGCGCACGAACGCGTTCTTCGAACGGTTCGGCGGCTTCGCCGTCATCGTCGCCCGTTTTGTCCCGATCGTGCGCACATTCGCCCCGGTGGCCGCCGGCGTAGGCCGGATGAACTACCGCCGGTATTCGATCTACAACCTCGCGGGCGCCCTGCTCTGGGGTGTGGGAGTGACCTACGCGGGCTTCTTCCTCGGCTACATCCCACCCGTGCGCGACTTCGTCAGCCACTACATTGATCTGATCCTGCTCGGCGCGGTCCTGATCACGCTGATCCCCACCGTGTTCCACTACGTTCAGGCGACCATGAAGGCCCGCCGAGCCACCCGGGCAGGGGTGACGACCGCCACCGGAAGCCTGGTGCTCGACCCCGACGTGTTCGACGGTCACCACGAGCACAAGCACGACGCCTGACGCCTGACGCCGGATGCCTGGCGTCTGGCGCCGGGTCAGAGGTGCGGGTAGTCCTCGTGCGCGGCGTGCTCCGCCGGCTCCAGCTGGAACGTCGAGTGGTCGACGTCGAAGTGCTCGGCGAGGCACCCGGACAGGGCATCGAGCAGCTCTCCCGAACCTCCCGACTGGAGCACCACCGGTTCCACCACCACATGGGCGCTGAAAACATGCGCACCGGACGTGATCGCCCAGACGTGAACATCGTGCACGGCGACCACCCCGGGAGTCTCCAGCAGGTGCCGCCGGATCTCCGTGACATCCGTGTCGATGGGCGCTGACTCGCTGAGCACCCGCACGACGTCGCGGAGCAGCACGAACGCCCGGGGACCGATCATCGCCGCGATGACCAGCGAAGCGATCGCATCCGCCTGGGCGAAGCCGGTGAGAAGGATGACCGCCGCCGCTGCGATGACCGCCACCGAACCGAGGGCGTCGCCGAGCACCTCGAGGTAGGCCCCGCGCATATTGATGGAGCCCTTCGCCGCCGGGCGCAGGAGCAGCAGCCCGGCGATGTTCGCGACGAGGCCGATCGCGGCCACGATCAGCATCGGCATCGCCTGCACCTCGACGGGCGAGGAGCCGACCAGCCGGGTCACGGCCCCGACCACGACGGAGATCGCCACGGTTACGAGGATCAATCCGTTGATCAGCGCGCCGAAGACCTCGGCCCGCTGGTAGCCGAAGGTCTGCCGGTCGGTGGCAGGCCGGGCGGCCACGACCGTCGCGACGAGCGCGATGACCAGGCCGGCAAGGTCGGAGAACATGTGGCCGGCATCCGCCAGCAGCGCCAGGGAACCGGTGAGGGCGGCACCGATGACCTCGACGACGAGCACTGCGGCGACGATGCCGATCGCCACAGTGAGGCGCACCCGGTTCGTCTGCGAGGTGTGCGCGTGATCGTGGCCCATTCGTCAAAGGTAGAGCGCGCGCAGGAGGATAGCCAGTTGAGCCGCCAGTTGGGAATGAGTGCCATTCTCAGCACCGGCGAGGTCCCGCCAGGCGGTCAGTCGGCGAGCAGTTCCCGGATCACCGGAACGAGCTGTTCGAAGGCCCTGGCCCGGTGGCTTTGCTCGTTCTTCACGTTCGGCGTGAGCGCGGCGGCCGAGATCGCGTAGCCGTCGGGAAGGAAGATCGGGTCGTAGCCGAAACCCTGCTCCCCTGACGGCTCGGGCAGGATCTGGCCCGGCCATTCCCCGGTGACATGGCGTTCCGTGCCGTCCGGAAGGGCCAGGGCCGCGACGCAGGCGAAATGCGCACCCCGGTGGTCCTCCGGCACGTCGGCCAGCTGCCAGAGCAGCAGCCTCAGGTTCGCCTCCGCGTCCCTGGCCGGTCCGGCCCAGCGGGCGGAGAAGATGCCCGGCGATCCGCCGAGCACGTCGACGCAGATGCCGGAGTCGTCTGCGACGGCGGGCAGCCCGGTGTGAGCCGCCGCCGCGCGCGCCTTGATCAAGGCGTTCTCGACGAAGCTGGTGCCGTCTTCGACGGGCTCAGGCCCGTCGTAGGCGAGAACCTCGATGCCGGGAAGCCGCGGGGCGAGGATGCGACGCAACTCCTCCACCTTGTGGGGGTTGTGGGTGGCGAGAACGACCTGCACGGCTAGCGCCCCAGCGCGTTCTTCTGGAACTCGGTCAGCGTGACGGTGCCGGCCAGCGCCAGGTCGAGCAGGGAATTCAACTCGCTGCGATCGAAGGGCGCTCCCTCGGCGGTTCCCTGAACCTCGACGAACAATCCGCGACCGGTGACGACCACGTTCATGTCGGTCTCGGCCTTCGAGTCCTCCGTGTAGGCCAGGTCGAGCATGGGTACGCCGCCGACGATGCCGACGGAGATGGCCGCCACGCTGTCGATCAGCGGCTGCGCCTTCTGGCCGAGGAACTTCTTCTCCCGGCCCCACTCGAGGGCATCCGCCAGTGCCACGTAGGCGCCGGTGATGGCGGCCGTTCGGGTGCCGCCGTCGGCCTGCAGCACGTCGCAGTCCAGGACGATCGTGTTCTCGCCGAGCGCCTTCATGTCGACCACGGCGCGGAGGCTCCGGCCGACCAGGCGGCTGATCTCGTGGGTGCGGCCGCCGATGCGTCCCTTGACCGATTCTCGGGCCATCCGGTCGTTGGTGGACCGAGGAAGCATGGAGTACTCGGCGGTGACCCAGCCCGCCCCCTTGCCTGCCATCCACCGCGGCACGCCGTTGGTGAACGATGCCGTGCAAAGCACCCTGGTGCGGCCGAAGGAGATCAGGGCCGAGCCTTCGGCCTGGTCGCTCCAGCCTCGCTCGATCGTGACCGGCCGAAGCTCGTCTGTCGTTCGTCCGTCGGCGCGCACAATGTCGTTCACGAGGTCTCCTTGTTGGTGTTCGGATGCGATGCCGCGAATTCGACGAGCTCGCTCAGGTTGAAGGTGCCGGTCTCGACGAGGTCGACCCGGGCTATGTCCTGGCCGACCAGGCGGTGCGCGAGGCTGAGGAAATCCTCGGCGCTGCCGCCCGTTGCCTCGTAGCGGTAGCTCGGCGGGCGTTTGTCCGCGCGTTCGGCGCCCTGGCTGACGAGGGCCCGATAGACGTCGTTGGCCGTCTCGGTGTCGCTGGACACGAGGGTGACGGTGTCACCCATCACGTAGGAGATGGCTCCGCGCAGGAACGGATAGTGGGTGCAGCCGAGCACCAGGGTATCGACCCCCGCCGCCTTGAGGGGGGCAAGATACTCCTCCGCAACCGCGAGGACCTCGCCGCCCGTGGTCACGCCGGCTTCGACGAATTCGACGAAACGGGGGCAGGCCTGGGTGAAAAGACGGATGTCTGTGGCCGCCGCGAAGGCGTCCTCGTAGGCACGCGACTTGACGGTGCCGAGGGTGCCGATCACGCCGACCCGGTTGTTCCGGGTGGTGCCGACCGCGCGGCGCACCGCGGGCTGGATGACCTCGATCACGGGCACACTGTAGCGTTCCCGGGCGTCGCGGAGCACGGCGGCGGAGGCGGTGTTGCACGCGATCACCAGCATCTTGACGTCCTGGGCAACGAGGTCATCGAGCACCTGGAGTGCGTAGCGACGCACGTCGGCGATCTTCTTCGGACCGTAGGGCGAGTGCGCGGTGTCCCCGATGTAGAGGATCGATTCGTTGGGCAGCTGATCCTTGATCGCCCGGGCGACGGTCAGGCCGCCCACTCCGGAATCGAAGATTCCAATCGGTGCATCCGTCACGACAGTCGAGCTTAGTCGGAATCCTCCGATCCCGGCGAAGTGCCCGGCTCGGCCCGGGTTTCGCGCGAGCGCGCCTCACCGGCCCCCACGCCGGGCGATTGTGGGCGTTTTCTCAGGGTCCGCGGGACGGCCGTCACACGTACCAGAGCGGGAATATGGGCGTAACTACACTCGGAATATGGAGGCCCGCCAACCGACGGTAACCGCGCAGGAAGACGCCCCATTCGTCGTTTGAGGAGATGACCCAGTGAATGATCGAGTCGTAATTACCGGGTTGGGCGCCTTGACGCCGCTGGGAAACACATGGCGGGAAACCTGGTCGGGTCTCACGAACGGACGGAGCGGGGTCGCTCGGATCACTCACTTCGACCCTGAGGGTCTGCCGACCCAGATCGCCGGCGAAGTCAAGAACTTCGTTCCGGCCGAGCAGATGTCCATTAAGCAGGTTAAGCGGGCCTCCCGCGCGTCCCAGCTCGCGATCGCCGCCGCCCGTGAGGCCGTGGCCGACGCCGGGTTCGGCCCGTCCATGGAGGGAATCGACACCGCGGTCGTGGTGAACAGCGCCGTTTCCGGCTATGCCGAGATCCAGGAGGCCACCGAACTCGTCAACTCCGGCGGTTCGCGCCGCATCCCGCCGCGTTTCGTGCCGTCATCGCTGCTCAACATGGCCGCCTGCGAGGTGGCCATCGACCTGGGTGTGCACGGCCCGGTCAACGCCAGCGCCCTCGCCTGCGCGAGCGGCGCCTACGCCCTGCTCGAGGCCCGAACGCTCCTGATGATGGGCGACGCTGACGTCGTCATCGCCGGCGGCGTCGAAGCCGCGATCACCCCCGTCATGTTCGCCGGGCTGAACGCCATGCACGCGGCGTCCAAAAACAATGACTCCCCCGCCGAGGCGAGCCGCCCGTTCGACGCCGACCGCAACGGACTCGTCTTCGGCGAGGGCGCGGTGATCTTCGTGATGGAACTGCTCTCCCACGCCAAGGCCCGCGGAGCCCGCGTCTACGCCGAGGTTCTCGGCGGGGCGCTGACCAGCGACGGCCACAGCATCGTGGCCCCCGAACCGACGGGGAAGTACGCCAGCCTCGCGATGACCAGGGCCCTCGCGAAGTCGAAGCTGAACCCGAGCGACATCGACATGATCTGCGCGCACGGCACCTCGACCCAGGCGAACGACCGCGCGGAGTCCTCGGCGATCCGTCAGGCGCTCGGCACTTCGGCCGACGGAATCGCCGTCACCGCTCCGAAGTCGATGACCGGCCACCTGATCGGCGCGGCGGGAGCCCTGTCCGGCCTGCTCTGCGCCCTGTCGATCCGCACCGGGATCATCCCGCCGACGATCAACTACGTCACCCCCGACCCGGACTGCACCCTCGACTACGTTCCCCTGACCGCGCGGGTGAAACCCGTTCGTTACGCTCTCGCGAACGCATTCGGCTTCGGCGGCCAGAACTGCATCGTCGCCTTCGGCGCCCTGTAGATCGTCACCTGGGCCGATCATCGGCCGGTGCGGATAGGGTTTATCGGGTGACCGAATCCTCAGCATTCCGCACCGACCGTTACGAACTCACCATGGTGGACGCCGCCATCCAGAGCGGCACCGCCGGTCGCGAGTGCCAGTTCGAGGCCTTCGCCAGGCGGCTCCCCTCCGGCCGCCGCTACGGCATCGTCGCCGGTACCGGACGCCTGCTCGAACTCATCCGCGATTTCAGGTTCACGGATGCCGAACTCGCCTGGCTCGATGCCAACGCCGTCGTGCGACGCCCCACCCTCGACTGGCTGGCCGACTACGCCTTCCGCGGCGACATCTGGGGCTACCAGGAGGGCGAGGTCTACTTCCCCGGCTCGCCCCTGGTGACGATCGACGGCAGCTTCGCCGAGTGCGTAATCCTCGAAACCCTCATCCTGAGCGTGCTCAACCACGACAGTTCGGTGGCCGGCGCTGCAGCCCGGATGGTGTCGGTGAGCCTGGGCCGGCCGCTCGCGGAGATGGGGTCGCGGCGCACCGGGGAATACTCGGCCGTCGCGGCCGCCCGGGCCGCCTACATCGCCGGCTTCGCGTCGACGAGCAACCTCGAGGCGGGACGGAGCTGGGGGGTGCCGACGATGGGCACGGCCGCGCATTCGTTCACCCTGCTCCACGACAGCGAAGAGGACGCATTCCGCGCCCAGGTTGCCGCCTTCGGGGTGTCGACCACCCTCCTCGTCGACACCTACGACGTCATCCGCGGGATCGACCTGGCCATCCGCGTGGCCGGGCCCGGCCTCGGCTCGATCCGGATCGACTCGGGCGACCTGCCGACCGTCGTCGCTGGGGCACGGGCGCAGCTGGATTCCCTGGGCGCCGTGAACACCCGGATCACGGTCACCAGCGACCTCGACGAATACTCGATCGCCGCTCTCTCGGCGTCGCCCGTCGACGCCTTCGGGGTCGGCACATCCGTCGTCACCGGTTCGGGAGCCCCGGCCGCCGGGATGGTCTACAAGCTGGTCGCGCACCGGGACGACGCCGGCGAGTGGGTCTCCGTCGCGAAGACGTCCACCGCCAAGGCGTCGGTCGGCGGCCGCAAACGCTCGGTGCGGCGCCTCGACGCCGCCGGAATCGCCCGGGCCGAGATCGTGCTGGTCGGTGAGACCGACGAAGACCCCACCGGGTTCGAGGCGCCGGACGGTCACGACCGAGCCCTGCTCGTGCCGTTCGTCACCGACGGCGTCATCGACGAGGGCTACCTCGGGGCCGCCGGCACCGTGCGGGCCCGGACCCACAACGCCCGCGTCATGCAGGAGCTGCCGATCGAAGCGTTCCGGCTCGGCCGGGGCGATCCCGTCATCCCGACGCTGTACCGATAGGGCTTGGGGCTAGCCCTTCATCTTCTCGTAGATTGCCTTGCAGGTCGGGCAGACCGGGAACTTCTCCGGGTCACGTCCGGGCAGCCACTTCTTGCCGCACAGGGCGCGTACGGGCTTTCCGGAGATCGCGGACTCGAGGATCTTGTCCTTGGGTACGTAGTGGGAGAACCGCTCGTGGTCGCCCGGCTCGATTTGCTCCTGGTTGATGAGCTCCTCGAGCTCGCGGTCGAGCGTGGAGGTGCCGCCGCCCGGCTGGCCTGGTTCTGCAATGCTCGCGCGAAAGTCTTCAGTCATACGAACATTGTAGGCAGGAGCGCGGCATCCGTTGCGGGTGGCTCAGGCTCGGATCGCCGACGCGAGCATCTCAGGTCCACGCCGTTCGAACGTGCGAGAGCCAAGCCAGATTCCGCCGGTGAGGGTGAGCAGGCCGACTCCGACGCCCGAGAACAGCGCCGGCAGGTGCCAGATCGGATCGGCGAAGATGCCCAGGACGGCGAAACAGATCGACGGCAGCGACAACAGGATCGAGCCGGTGAAGGTCAGCGACTGGATCATCGCCGCGGCGGTGTCGGTGGACTGGGGCTGTGCGAACGGGCTGTCTCCCGGTTTCGTGGAGGGGTAGGGGAACCGGGCCGAGGTGTAGCTCGAGAAGCCGAGCCCGGTGAGGAGGATGCACGTGCTCACGCCGAGCACGGACGGCAGCACGGTCCAGTCGCCGAAGAACGAAACGCTGACCGCCGATCCGATCCCGATCAAGGGGATGCCGACGAACAGCGTCGGGACCAGGCGTCCGATCCGGTCGGCGAATCCGCGGGTTCCGGAGGCGACGTGAAGCCAGATGGCCGTGTGGTCGTAGGCGACGTCATTGTGCATCGTCCAGCCGAGGAAGATGCACATCAGCGGCACCGGGAGCAGTGCGAGGTACGGAAGCGGAACCCCGGCGAAGGACAGCGGCAGGATCACCAGGACCGGGATGACCGGAATCATGACCAGCGACATCCAGTACCGCGAGTCCCTGCCCCAGTAGGTGAGGCTGCGGGCCGCGATGACACCGATCGGGGTGTGCGGCATCCGGTCGAACCAGCCGAGCCCGCCGTACTGGCGCGCCTGGGCCTCACGGCCCGGGGTGACGAGCATCCGTGCCACCAGGGTCTGCCAGGCCAGCCACAGCAGGTAGACCGTGGCGGCGGCGATCAGCAGCTTCAGGAAGGCCGGCCCCCACGCGCCGGTGGCGGCGTCGCCGGGGACCGCCCAGGCTGCCCCCAGTGGCGTCCAGCCGAGGATCGCCGAGAGCCCGCCGAGCAGGTCGAGGCCGTAGCGCTCCCAGTCGAGATTGAGGATGAGCAGCACGACCGGGGCCACCATCACCAGGAAGAGCACGCCGATGATGCCCGTGAACTCCCGGGACCGGCGGGTCGATAGCAGGAACGCCGCGATCGAGGTGCTCACCCGGGACGCCAGCATGCACGTTGCCAGGAGAAGGGCGGCCGCCACGATGGCCAGCAACGTCTCGACCACTCCCCGCGACCAGGTCACGATCGTGCCGAGGAGCACCAGCGCCAGCACGAAGGCCGGCACCCCGACCAGCGACGCGAGCGCCAGCCCTGCCGACAGCCGTCGGTTCGGGATGCCCATGGTCGCGAACTTCCGCGGGTCCATGCTGTCGTCGATGCCGAAGACCAGGGGAACGAGAAAGAACCCGAGCACGACGATCGACCCAGCGACGACGAGTCCGTCGCGCACGGCGACGACATCGCCGACGAAGCGGAGCCCTACCAGCACGATGACAAGGCCGACGGCCACGGCGAGGCCGTAGACGAGCGCTATCGCGATGCCGACGACCTGCCAGGGACTGCGCCGGAACAGGTTCGCGAGCAGGCGGAGTTTCAGTCCGAGAAACTGTGCAACCACTCCATGCCCTCCGCAACCTTGCGTCCGCCGGCAAGCTCGATGAACCGCTCTTCGAGGGTCTTCTCGCCCCGGACCTCGTCGATGGTGCCGGAGGCGAGAACCGCCCCCTGCACGATGATGGCCACGTGATCGCAGACCCGCTGGATCAGGTCCATGCCGTGGCTGGACAGCACAACCGTGCCGCCGCTGGCCACGTACTTCTGCAGGATCTCCGTGACGTTGACGGCCGACACCGGGTCAACCGACTCGAAGGGTTCGTCGAGCACGAGGAGCCTCGGCGAGTGGATCATCGCGCAGGCCAGGGCGATCTTCTTCGTCATACCGGCCGAGTAGTCGGCGACGAGGCGATTGAGCGCATCCTCGAGGCCGAACGCCGCGGCCAGGTCTGCCGACCGCTTGCGCACCGTCGCTCCGTCGAGTCCGCGCAGGACGCCGGAGTAGTAGAGAAGTTGCGCCCCGGTGAGCCGGTCGAACAGCCGGAGCCGGTCGGGCAGCACGCCGATGATGCGCTTGGCGGCGATGGGGCTGCCCCAAACATCGATGCCGTGAACCTGCACGGCGCCCGCGTCGGGACGGAGGAGTCCGGTGATCATGGAGAGGGTCGTCGTCTTGCCTGCGCCGTTGGGTCCCACGATGCCGTAGAAGGATCCCTCGCGCACCTCGAGATCGATCCCGGAGACGGCCACGGTGTTGCCGAAACTCTTCTTCAGCCCGGTCACCGACAGCACGAGCGGGGTAAGCGGTCCTTCCGGGACCGGCGGGGCCGACTTCGGTCTCCGTTTCGTCGAGGTGCGCGGCGTCCGTCCCGGTGCCTTCTTCGGTGCCCGGACGGCCACCGCCGGCGGCGCAGTGGGATCCGCTTCCGGTGCCAGGACGGGGCCTGCGTCGTCTGGCGGCAGGGTCTCGGCGGCCGAGGCCGGTGGGACAACGGTTTCCACGGCCTCGTCGACCGGTTCGGGCGTCACGGCCTCAGGCTCACCGACCGCAGGCTCAGCAACTGCGGTCTCCGCAGCAACGGGCTCAGCCACGGTCGGCTCAGCGACGGCCGGCTCGGCAACGGCCGGCTCGGCAACGGCCGGCTCAGCCGCGGTCGGCTCGGCAACGGTCGGCTCGGCGACGGCCTGGCCGAGGGATGCAGAGAGTGCCGCGGCCCTGGTCGCTGCGGCCTTCGCGGCGCGGGCCTTCGCCGTGTCGGCTCGGGCAGCAGTCGATTTGGCGGCCGATTCGGTCCTGGCGGTGGCCGTGCGAGCGGACGTCGCCTTCGCGGCCGCCGACCGGGCGGCGGCCGGCGTTGCCACCGGAGAATCGAGCGCATCGGCGCCAGGTTCGACCGCTGACGCAGCCTTGGCCCGACCGGTCGCGGGGCGGGCTGCGGCGGTGCGCGCCGCGGGCTTTGTCGTCCGGGGCTTCGGGGCCGGCCCCGCGGACGTCGGCGGAACCTCAGCGCCGTCGGCGAGCGGAGCGGCGGACGGTTTGCTGCTGCGCGCCGCAGGGGTGCGGGAGGCACCCGTCGGCCGGGCCGGAGCCTTGCGAACCGGGGCCTTGCGCACGGTCGGCTCGGGTGCCGCGGCCGTGGACACCGGAATGTCGCGTTCGTCCGCGGGAATCTGCGGTTTCGCGGGCGTCTCGACCCCCACGGGCGGGACTGTCGTCGGCTCGTCGGGCTCGGAGTTGGGGGGCACAAGAGTCACCCCGCTAACCTACCAAGGACCGCCTGACACCGCAGGTTGGAGGTCAGCCGACGACACAAATGCCGGGCCGAAACGGCGCCCGTGGTCACGGACTGAGCACACTCCGGAAACCGCCTCTTCCCCCGGAGAGAGGGCATAAGGTAGACTGATGCTGGCATAACGGCGTGTCTATACGTGAACTTATGAGTGAACCCTAGACAAACTTGTTCGAAACAAGAGTCTTATGCATCGGATGCAGGGGTCGCTCGAATCTTTTTTTAGGAGATAATCGTGACCACCCAGGTAGTCATTCTGGCAGCAGGCATGGGAAGCAGACTCGGTCGTTCGCTTCCGAAGCCGCTGACCGAACTCAACGACGGTCGAACGATCATGCAGCAGCAGTTCGACAACATCGCACACGCCTTCGGCAAGAAGGCCAAGGTCACCATCGTGGTCGGCTACAAGCTCGAGCACATCATCGAGGCGTTCCCGCAAGCATCCTTCGTCTACAACGAAGAGTACGACCAGACCAACACGTCGAAGAGCCTGATGCGCGCGCTTCAGGCGTCGAGCACCGGCGGCGTGCTGTGGATGAATGGCGACGTCGTCTTCGACCCCGCCATTCTCGACCGGGCCGCGGCGATGGTCGCCCGCGACCAGTCGTTCGTCACCGTGAACACCTCGAAGGTGTCGGATGAAGAGGTGAAGTACACCACCAGCGCCGAAGGCTACATCAAGGAGCTGTCGAAGACCGTCAAGGGCGGGCTCGGCGAAGCGGTCGGCATCAACTACATCTCGAGCGCCTACAAGGCGGTCCTGCTTCACCACCTCGCCAAGGTCGGCGACCAGGACTACTTCGAACGCGGCATCGAACTCGCCATCGAGAAGAACAACCTCCTCGTCGAGCCGCTCGACATCTCGGACTTCTACGCGGTCGAGGTCGACTTCGCTGAAGACCTGGAGCGCGCGAACCTCTTCGTCTAACCAGACGTCGACGATGAACATGCCCCCCCGGAACAATCAGGTGCCGGGGGGCTTTTTCATGCCCGGGACTCGCTGGGTCCCAGATGGAGCCGGGCCGGGCCGGGCTCACCTACGATTGGTCGAGTGAGTAGTTATGCGGAAGTGCGCCCCGAGCAACGCACGTCGTTTGCGCGCTACCGTCATTCGCTCTGGCTGCTGACCCAGCGAGACCTGCGGGTCCGCTACTCGACCTCGCTCCTGGGCTACTTCTGGTCGATCCTCGACCCGCTCGTCATGGCCGGTATCTACTGGTTCGTCTTCACGCAGGTCTTCAATCGCGGGGCGGGCCATGAGCCGTACATCATCTTCCTGCTCTCGGCCCTGCTTCCCTGGATGTGGTTCAACGGCACCATCTCCGACTGCACCCGGGCGTTCCTGCGCGAGGCGAAGCTCATCCGCTCCACCAGGATCCCCCGGACCATCTGGGTCAACCGGTTGGTGCTGTCGAAGGGCATTGAGTTCCTGGCCTCCGTGCCGGTTCTGCTCTTCTTCGCGATCGTGTCCGGCGCGCCGATCACCGCGGGGGCGTTCCTGTTCCCGCTGGCCATCCTGATCCAGACGGTTCTGACCGCCGGGATCGGGCTGATGGTCGCGCCCCTCGTCGTCTTCTTCCGCGACCTGGAGCGAGCGGTCAAGCTTGTGCTCCGGTTCCTGTTCTACGCCTCCCCCATCATCTACAGCACCACGGACCTCCCCAGCCAGTTGCACTTCTGGGCGGCGTTCAATCCGCTGAGCGGGATCTTCAGCCTCTACCGGGCGGCGTTCTTCCCAGGCGACCTGGACTGGCTCACCGTCGGCATCAGCGCCGGGATGTCGCTGGCCATGCTCGGCCTCGGGATCCTGGTTTTCAAGCGCACCGAGCGTGCAGTCCTGAAGGAGATCTAGTGGCGGCGCCAGTCATTTCGCTGACCGGGGTCGGCATCCGTTTCAGACGGAACCGTCGCGGCCGCCGCAGTTTCAAGGATCTCTTCGCCGGCGGGCGGCGGCGCAGCCGGCCGGACGAGTTCTGGGCGCTCCGCAAGGTCTCCTTCACGGTGCAGCGCGGCGAGGCCATCGGCGTCGTCGGCCGCAACGGGCAGGGCAAGTCGACCCTGCTCAAACTGGTCACCGGCGTGGTCCTCCCCGACGAGGGCACCGTGCACGTCACCGAGGGGGTGGCGCCGCTGATCGAGATCACCGGCGGTTTCGTGGACGATCTCACGGTGCGGGACAACGTCTACCTCACTGCAGGCCTGCACGGCATGACCCGGGCCCAGATCGACGCACGCTTCGACGACATCCTCGACTTCGCCGAGATCGGCGATTTCATCGACACTCCCTACAAACACCTCTCCAGCGGGATGAAGGTGCGGATCGCCTTCGCCGTGATCTCCCGGCTCGAGGAGCCCATCCTCCTGGTCGATGAGGTGCTGGCGGTGGGCGACAAGGCGTTCCGCGAGAAGTGCTACCGGCGGATCGAGGAACTCCTCGCCGGCGGGCGCACACTGTTCTTCGTGTCCCACAACGAACGCGACCTCCGGCGGTTCTGCACGCGCGGCCTGTACCTGGACAAGGGAGCGCTCGTGCTGGACGGGCCCATCGACGAGGTCCTCGCGCTCTACAACGCCCAGTACGGCATCAAGCCCGCGTGAGCGGCGGCCCGGCGGCGCGACGGATCAGCCGCCACGGGTCAGCGCAGCCGCCGGATGAGGACTGTCTCAGGGCCGCCGCGCGGCTCCGGGAGGTGCTCCGCCGAGAACCCGCTCATCAGCTCGCCCGGTTCGAGGCCGAGCACCGCGGCGAGTCTGATCAGGGTGTGGAACGTCGGGTTGCCGTGACCCCTTTCGATGCGGGCGTAGTTCGACACATTGAGACCGGCCCGGTGCGCCACCGCCTCCTGGTTGAGTGACAACTGGCGGCGACGGCGACGCAGGCGGTCACCCAGGATGCGGGATGCTTCGGAGGAAGGCTCTGGCATCCTCCATCTATAGGCTTCACTTGAGCATCCCGCCAGTGGTCGGGCAGATGTGGACACCGGCACGTAAACTCGTCGGGACGCTAAGGAGAGCAGTTCGATGGCAAGGAAACCCAAACCGATCGTGTCGACCACCGGTGGACTGCCCCAGGGCGGCCAACTGCCGCCCGCCCTCACCAAGAGCTTCGACCGGGTGATGGCGATCCACCGCCCGGCGGTGCTTGCGCACATCCGTTCCATCCGGCGCCGATCTCCCCAAGCCGGCCCCGTGGAGCTCGTGGCGATTCTCGAACGGCGCTACCTCGCCGCGGTGACGACCGGGGGCGCGGCGGTCGGCGCGACTGCCGTGATACCCGGCGTCGGAACCGGGATCACACTCGCCCTGTCCGGGGTCGAAACGGCCGGTTTCCTCGAGGCCACGGCGCTGTTCACGCAGTCCGTGAGCGAGGTACATGGAATCACCGTCGATGACCCGGAACGCGCGCGGGCGCTGGTGATGACCATGATGCTCGGCCATGAGGGCTCAGACCTGGTGCGCCAGCTCGCCGGCCAGTTTTCCGGGAACGGCACCGCCCGCACCGCATATTGGGGAGAACTCGTGACGACCAGTCTCCCCCGGGCCATCATGGGGCCGCTCTCCGACCGGTTGAAAAGCGCGTTCATCAAGCAGTTCGCGGCCCGCGGGGGTGCCAGCCTGATCGGCAAGGCCCTGCCGTTCGGGGTCGGCGCGGTCATCGGTGGTGCCGGCAACCACATCCTGGGCAAGCGGGTCATCCACTCGTCGCGGCTGGCCTTCGGGCAGGCCCCGGCCGGGTTCCGTCCTGAGCTCGACCCCCGGGCCAGGGCCGTCATGGTGCGGGAAATCGAGGTGCGGGAGGCGGCCGTGCAGGAAAGTGTCCTGCTCCCGGGACGCTCGGGCAGGCTGACCGAACTCGGCCGCGGAACCCTCGGCAGGCTGCCCGGCCTGGTGCCGAAGGCCCTGCGCCGGGCCCGGGCGGAACGGGCCACCGATGCGGGCGCGTCAGACGCTGCAGCGGATGGCCCCGTGCCCCCTCAGGCCTAGACGCCGTCGTCGGGCGTAATCGCCGTCGTCGGGCCTAGACGCCGTCGTCGGGACTAAACGCCGTCGTCGGGGTCGGCGTCGTCCGGGGTCACCGGGCCCGCATCGAGGACGTCGACGCTGGCTGCTGCAGGGTGCATCGCGTCGCACCGGTCCCATTCATCCATCAGGTGCTGGACCGCGGCATGGAAGCGCTCTGTGGCGACCCCTTTTCGCGTGTCCCCGAAGTACCGCTCCACCCACACGGCCAGCCGTTGCTGCACCGCGGTGTCATGGTTCAGATCTTCCAGAACGCGCTCGATGTCGTGGGCCTCCGCTGCGTCAAGCCACTCGCAGTCGGAGAGGTACCCGCTCGAGTCGATCTGGGCTTCCGGGTTCGCCGGCCGCGTCACCATCAGCGACTTCCCGGCGGCCAGGCGGTCGTAGACCATGGCTGAGATGTCGACGATGGCCACATCCGCCGCGGAGAGTTGCCAACCCAGATCGGGGCTCGAGTCGAAGAGGTGCCTCGCGGATGTGTCACGCGCATTCGCCGCGGCGATCGCCGCGATGATCCGGCGGTTCGCGGCCGCGTACTCGGCGTCCACGACACCGCTGCGCGGGTGAGGGCGGTAGATCACCCGGTGCCGCCCCGTGTCGAGCAGGGCCGTCACGAGAGCAACACCGTGCGTCGCGATCGAACCGTAGGCAGCGGCCGGCCGGTCACCCTCCCAGGTCGGGGCGTACAGCACCACCTGGCGTTCGTCCGGGGTGTACGGGAGGGTACCGCCGTAGTGGTCGGCCTGCGGTCGCCCGATCTTGATGGCCCGCTTGTCGAAGTCGTAGTCCCAGAGCACCTTGTCGAGGCGGGCCAACGCCGCGTCCCCGGCGACGAAGGCGTAGTCGTAGGCCTTGATCTGGTTGGTGACCATGTACATCTTGTCGCTCTCACCGTGGTTGATGAAAACGTGCCAGCGACGCCCGTAACGCATCATCTGGAAGTTCCGCGGGTTCTGGTTGACGTACAGCACGATCCGGATGTCCTGCTCCTCGAGCACCCGCTCGAGGTCGGAGACCTTCCGCACATAGGCGACGGGCACGGGTGCCTCGTCGATCAGGGGAAGCGCCCCGCTGCCGCTCCGGCTGAGAATGAGCACCGGCCAGGTCTCGGCGAGCTTGGCCAGCGGTTTGTACCACTGGCGCATCTGGTACAGGTTGACATCGCCGTCGGCGAAGTAGACCGCGATTTTGAAGTGCTGGTCCGGCCTGAGATCACGTACCGCAAGGCGTCCATCGAGGACTCGTTGAGCCTTGCGTGATGCCATGACGTCCCTGACCAGCTTGAGTGCAAGTCCGACATCTCTTTGTATACCCACCAGTCAAGAGTACCGATTGCGGCGGGCCGGCGGCTCCCCGCGACCCCCGAACGGGTGTTCCCGGAGCAGTCAGACGATCGGCGGACGCCCGGCCAGGGTCATCCGCCAGACGGTGCGGGCCTTGAGCGGACGCCGCTCCCCCGGGTCGCTGGTCCAGCCCTCGCGGAATCCGCCGAACCAGGCTCGGAGGGCAGGACGGTTGCGCGACCAGCGCAGCAGCTGGATGCCCAGCCAGGCGCCTGCGTAGACGGGCACGAAGGGAGCGGGGAGGTTCCGGCGGGCGAGCCAGACCCGGTTGCGGGCGTTGAGCCGGTAGTAGTCAGCGTGCCGGGTCGGCTGGATCACCGGGTGATTGGCAACGAGGTCGCCCGCGTACCAGGTGCGAAGCCCCAGGTCCCAGACGCGCCAGGCCAGCTCAATGCCCTCATGGGCGTAGAAGAACGGTTCCGCCCAGCCCCCGGTCGCGTCGAAGACCTTCCGCGGCAGGAGCACCGCGCCCTCCCAGACCGAGAAGACGTTGCTGGAGTGGGTTGCCTCGCCCTTGCGGATGCGCGGAATCCAGCGGCGGGGCGAGCTGAGACCGGAGGGGTCGACCACCCTCGGCTGCAGAAGGCCGATGGTCGGGTCGGCGCGCAGCATGGCTATCGCCTCGCTGAGGAACCGAGGGTCTGGGATGCTGGCGTCGTCGTCGAGGAAGAACAGGAACTCACCGGTGACGGAGGAGACCCCGCGGTTGCGGCCGGCCGGAATCCCGAGGTTGGTCGGCAGCCCGAGGGACTTGACGCCCGCCGGCAACCCGGTCGGCTGCCAGCCGTTGCCGACGCAGACGATGTCGAGGTGCACATCCTGCTGGTCCAGCAGCGAACGGATGCCGCGGGCCAGGTCGTCGGGCCGCGTCCCCTGGGTGAGCACGACGACGCCGACCGTCGGGGTGACCGGACCGATCGGGGTGACCGGACCGATCGGGGTGGCCTCAGGAACGGACACGCTTGGAGGCCATGATGGCGACGAAGTGGCCGACCAGGGCCAGGAACGACAGCGGGATGAGCACGATCAGCACGACCCGGTCGACGAGGGGCTCACCCACGAAGCTGCCGAGAATGGCGGCCACGAAAATCAGGATGGTGAGTTCGACCGAGTGGTACAGGCGGTGGAACGGCACGAATCGGGCGAGGCGACGCACCTGGGCGAGGCGGCTGGACGTGAGGGTCTTCTCCCCGCGAGTGTCGGAGAGTTTGGTGAGACCGGCGTTCGCCCTGGCCACGTGCACCATGTCGTTGAGCGCCTTGTTCAGCACGATGATCAGGGCCAGGAGCAGGGCGAGGGTGGTCCAGAGCAGGTCCGCCGGGGCCTCGAACGGGAACGCCGCAGCCCTGATGCCGAACGCGATCGGGATGAGGGCCTCAGTCGTGTAGTGGCCGACCTTGTCGAGGAACACCCCGGCCGGGGAGGACTCCTTGCGCCACCGGGCCACTTCACCGTCGCAGCAGTCCACCAGCATCTGGAGCTGGCCGAGGATGAGCGCCAGCAGCGCGCCCCAGACGCCCGGGATGAGCAGCGCGGCGGCCGTCGACCAGCCGACCAGGATCATCAGCCCCGTGACCCCGTTGGCGGTGATCCGGGTCTTCAGCAGCATCCAGGTGATGTACGGAGAGATGTCCCGCAGGTAGAGCGAGGCGGTCCAATGCTCGGCGTTGGCCCGCAGGCGCACCTCGGGCGGCTGGGCCACGGCGCGCAACTCGGCGATCGACGCCGGCCTGGCGGGCGCGGGTGTCGCTGGCGTCATGGGTGCCTCCCGGTGTGGGCCGTGATGTTGGTGGTGAGTTTGAGATACCCGAGCAGGAATCCGATGCCCCAGCAGAAGTGGATGCACGGCAAGACTACGAGAAACCAGAGGCCGGCACGAAACCCGTCGGGGCGGGTGACGGCCACTGTGGCAACGACCACGATCAGCAGGTAGGCCGCTGGGGCGAGGAATCCGAGCAGCAGCCACGGCGCCGCGCCGGTGGGCAGGGCGGCAAGTCCGGCCAGGCCGAGCACCAGGCCGAGCACGACGCCGACCACCATCACCGGCGGGGCGAAATAGCGGATGCCGTTGGCCGCCGGGTAACGCCGGGCGAGTTCGCCGCGCCAGAGCCCGGTGGAGACCATTTGCCTGGCCAGGCGGGCGAGACTCGGCCGGGGACGGTAGACAACGCGCAGGCGCGGCGTGAACCAGACCGTTCCGCCGACGTCGCGGATGCGCCGATTGAGTTCCCAGTCCTGGCCGCGCTTGATGCCCTCATCGAAGAGGCCGACCCGCACCAGGCTGTCCATCCGGAAGCAGCCGAGGTAGACCGTCTCCGCCTTGCCCTCGGGGCCGCCGACGTGCAGGGGGGTTCCGCCGAGACCGACCCTCGTGCCGTAGGCGCGGGCGACGGCCTTCTGGAATGGGGTCTCGCCCTGGGCGTCCATGACGCCGCCGACGTTGTCTGCTCCCGTGCGTTCGAGGGTTTCCACCGCGATGCGCGCGTAGTCCGACGGCAGCACGGAGTGGGCGTCCACCCGGATCACGACCGGGTATTGCGAAGCCCGGATGGCGATGTTCAGACCGGCCGGCGTGGATCCGACCTCGTTGTCGACGACCCGGATGCGCGGGTCGACGGAGGCCATCTCCTCGACGAGTTCGGTGGTGCCGTCGATGCTCGGGCCGAGGGCGAGGGTGACCTCGAACGGGCCTGTGTAGTCCTGGTGCAGGAGGCTGAGAACGGCATCGCGAACGTGGGTGACATCGTTGAGCACGGGCATCACATAGGAGACTCCGAGCAGCGGTGTGTCTCCGCGAGGTGGCACCTGGCTGGTCATTTTTGCATTCCTCCGGAGGGTCGCTTGAGCCTACCAGCCGTGACTTTGCCGCCCTGCGTGGCCCCGGAACGCAGAACTGCGCCGCCGGCATGGAACCGGCGGCGCAGCGGGAAGGAAGGAGCGGTCTGCTAGCTGGCGAGCTGCCCGACCGTGACGGACACGGTGATGGACTTGCCGTCGCGCACGTAGGTCAGTTCGGCCTTGTCGCCGGCCGCGAGCACGCGGACCTGGGCGGTCAGATCGTTGGCGTCGGTGATCGGAACGCCGTTGAAGTTGGTGATCACGTCACCCTTCTTCAGGCCGGCCTTCTCCGCGGCACCGCCGGAGGAGACCTCGCTGATCAGGGCGCCGACCGTGCTGCTCTTCGGGTCGCTGGCGGCGCTGGTCACGCTCGCACCGAGCAGGCCGTGGGTGGCCTTGCCGTTGGCGATCAGTTCATCCGAGACCCGCTTGGCCAGGTTCGACGGAATCGAGAAGCCGACGCCGATGTTGCCGGACGCCGAAGTGGAGGAGCCGCCGGCGTTGGCGATGGCCACATTGATCCCGATCAGCTCGCCCTTGGCGTTGAGCAGCGCACCGCCGGAGTTGCCGGGATTGATCGCGGCATCCGTCTGGATGACCGACAGGGAGATGCTGCCCGAGTTCGAGGTTCCCTGCTGGGACTTGCTGCCGTCCTTGTTCGGCAGGTCGAAGAAGAAGGGACTCTGGCCATCGGGTGCGGTCGTGTCCGGCGTCGTGGGGGCGGCTGAGGAGGCAATCGAAATGCTGCGGTTGAGCGCGCTGACGATGCCATCGGTGACGGTGCCGGCCAGGCCGAGCGGGGCGCCGATCGCGATGGCGGTGTCACCGACGTTGAGCTTGCCGGAGTCGGCGAAGTCGATCGGCGTGAGCCCCCTGGCATCGGTCAGCTTGATCACGGCGAGGTCGGAGATCGGGTCGGTGCCCACAATGGTGGCGGCGTAGAGCTTGCCGTCGTTGCCCTTGACCTGGAGGGTCACGTCGGCGGCCGCGCCGTCGAGGGTGACGACGTGGGTGTTGGTGAGCACGTATCCATCGTCGGTGAGCACGACACCGGAGCCGGTGCCGCCGGAGTTCCCGCTGCTGGCCTCGATGGTGACCACGCTGGGCGATGCCTTCGCCGCCACGGCGGTGATCTGGTTGACGCTGTCGGTGTTGTTGACGACGACGTTGCTCGGGCCCTGCGCCTGGTTGACGGGGACGCCGTTGCTCTGGTTGCTGAACACGAACGCCGTCACACCCGCGCCGGATGCGCCGCCGACGAGGGCGCCGATGGCCAGCGCAGCGATCAGGGCGATGCTTGCCCGCCGCCTGGCGGGGTCCCGGACCGGACCGGAGCCCGGGGTGTGCGGCGGCAGCCCGTTCGCGGTGGCGTAGGCCGGTGGTGCGATGTTCGGGGCGTAGTAGTTGGGGGCGGTGCTGTCCGCCGGCAGCGGACGGCCGAACGCGTCCGTGGCGTAGGCGACTGTCGGCTGCGCCTGATGGGGCTGGGGCTGCCCGGCCTGTGCCGGCTCCGGCTGGGCCTGCGCCTGCTCCTGCTCGGACTGGGCCTGTGCCTGCTCGGACTGGGCCTGTGCCTGCTCGGACGGGGCCTGCGCCTGCTCTGACGGGGCCTGGGCCTGCTCTGACGGGGCCTGGGCCTGCTCTGGCTGAGCCTGCACCGGTGCCGCCGACTCGGGAGTCGGAACGGTCTCAGCGTTTTCGGTGGGAGCGATGGCTTCCCCGGCGGCATTGACTTCGAACGGAACTGCGTCGTCGCGATGATCAGGGTTGATGCCGGAGTCCTGCGTGTTGTCGGTCATGGTGTGCTCCTTCCAAGCGATGCCAGCTTTGCGCCCGAACCTGAGTGAATGGTTTGCGCAGGCTGGGAGCATTCAATGATCAAGCCGTGACCTTGCTTGCAGAGCTCGCCTCTCCGCACCTCTAGCAGCCGGGGCCGGACGTGCCGGCGGTGCACTCCCGGTTGACAAGCACCGTGCGCGCCTGGGCGACGACCACGCTGAGCGGGGTCGCCGGGACCGCCAGAGTGCCGCGCACGGCGCGCCAGTCGCGACCGGCGAACCGGTACTCGGCCGAGTAGACGACACTGAGAGTGATCGAGCGGCTGCCGGATTCCGTGAAGATGTGGCTTGTGGGCGTGTCGGAGAATTCCGGAAGGCCCAGGGCGGCCCAGGATGCTCCGCCTCCGGCCGAGTCCAGGCCCTGGCCGGCTCCGAAGTCCCAGCGGAAACCGACCGGGGTGAACCGCACTTCGGCCGGAAACCCCAGCAGCGTGCCCGAGCGGGTGTGCACGGCGGCAGTGGCGATGAAGTTGGTCGGCAGACCGACCACGCTCCAGCCGTGCGGCTCCATCTCGTGCGTCGGCGCCGCCGCGCGGAAGCTGACGAGGTCGCTGACACTGACGATCAGGTTCGGGTCGCAGGGCGTGCCGGCGACGCAGTTGATGGTGAACCCGTCCCGCACGATCGTTCCCGGGCCGGGCACCGTCGCGGCGGACTGCTGGCCTCCGCCGCCGGCCGGGTCGCCCCCTGCGCCACCGCCGGCCTCACTGCCAGCCTGGCCTCCCCCGCCCGACCCTGAGTCGAATCCGGCGGACAGATCGACGCCGCCGCCGTTCACTGCCCCGGAGACATTGGGACAGCCGCCGGTTTGTTCTGCCAAGGAACTGCACGCAGCGGATTCAGCCGCAGCTGGACCGGCAAGAGCAAATAGCAGAGTGGCGACGAAAACGACAGCGATTGGACCGTTGCGGCCTGTCAACAGGCACCTCCGCGATCCCATATTTCCCGAGCACCGACAACAAGCCCGGGTCCTTTCAAAGAACTCCTGTCGAAGGTGACTTCAAAGGACGTCCTTGCTGGACGAGTCTCCGCAACAACGGACTGGCCATTAACGTCGAGCACGTCGACCTCGCTCACGTCAGAACAAAGGTAGACAGAGACCGCAGCGATCCCATCCTTCGACTTGGTGGTTCTCTGGATGGCAATTCCGTCAAATGAGGTCCTACCTACACTATGTAACCCGCTATCGGCCGCTTGTTTGAATCCGGCGATCTCTGTGTCAGCAAACTCCCGAGAAGCAACCGCTCGAATGCGCTCAGGTTCGGCGCCCCCCTGGGAGAGAATGAGATCTGACATCTTCTGGTAGGCGGCATATGCCTCGGTGGCCGCCGCCAGAGCCTCGGCGTCTGAGGCGAAGACCGGGGCATCCGTGGCCGTGGGAGACGGCGCTTGCGGGGCCGGCGGCGCGCAGCCGGCGAGCGCGAGCGTGCCGAGCAACGCCATGGCACCCATGACCGATCGGCGACGACTGACGAACCGCATGCGGCCAACGTAGAGCAGTTTCGGCAATGCCGCTCGAACTCTCCACAGCCGGTTGCCGGGCGCGCGGGCCGATGTCGTAGCTTGGAGGCATGCAGGCGAAACGATGACGATCCCCGGCGCCTGGCGGCGCACCGCACACGGAGCCGGCCTCCTCGCCGCAGACGGCACGGTCGCGGCCAGCATCTTCGCGGAGATGAGCGCCCTCGCCGCCCGCACGGGCGCGATCAACCTCGGCCAGGGGTTCCCCGACGAGGACGGCCCGCCGGAGGTGCTCGAAGCTGCGCGTCAGGCGATCAGCGACGGCGTCAACCAGTACCCGCCCGGGCGGGGCCTTCCCGTGCTGCGCGATGCCATCGCCCGTCACCAGCACCGGTTCTACGGGCTGGCGGCGAACCCCGAAACCGAGGTCCTGGTCACCGCCGGCGCCACCGAGGCACTGGCCGCGACGATCCTGGCGCTGCTCGAACCCGGCGACGAGGTTGTCACGTTCGAGCCGTTCTACGACGCCTACGGCGCGCTGATCGCGCTCGGCGGCGGCGTGCACCGCACGGTGCGGCTGCGAGCCCCCGATTTCCAGCCTGATCCGGACGAGCTGCGGGCGGCGGTCACCGACCGCACCCGGCTGATCATCGTCAACAACCCGCACAATCCCACCGGCGCGGTCTTCCCGGCCGACACGCTCGCCCTGATCGTGGAGCTCGCCGAGCGGCACGACGCCGTGATCGTCACCGACGAGGTCTACGAACACCTCACCTTCGGCGTGGCGCACACTCCGATCGCGACGCTTCCGGGGGCCGGCGGGCGCACGGTCACCATCTCCTCCGGCGGCAAGACCTTCAATACCACCGGCTGGAAGATCGGCTGGCTGACCGCGCCCGCGCCGTTGGTCACCGCCATCCTGGCCGTGAAGCAGTTCCTCACCTACGTCAACGGCGCGCCGTTCCAGCCGGCCATTGCCGTCGGCCTCGACCTGCCCGAGAGCTACTACTCCGGGATCGCCGCCGACCTGCGCGTCAAGAGGGACGTCCTCGAACGGGGGCTCACCGCGGCCGGGTTCACCGTCAGCCGCCCGCAGGGGTCGTACTTCATCGTGGCGGATGCCGCCCCGCTGGGCTATCCGGACGGCGCCGAGTTCTGCCGGGCCCTGCCCGGCCTCGCCGGCGTGGTCGCGGTTCCGATCGCCGCGTTCTGCTCGCCGGAGCACCGCCCGGAGTACGCGTCACTGGTGCGCTTCGCGTACTGCAAGCGCGTCGACGTGCTGGAGCGTGCCTCGGAGCAACTGGCCGGGCTCACCGCCCGCGCGTAACTCCTGCAGATCGCGGGCCGCGGCATCCGTCGCCCCGTGTTCACGGGGGCGATCCGGAAGCCCGGCCGGAATTGCAGGAGTTATGCGCGGGAGGGACGGTCAGTGCTGGAGGGCCGGGTAGTCGGTGTAGCCCTCGGCGCCGGCGCCGTAGAAGGTGAGCGGGTCCGGAGCGTTCTGCGGCAGGTCGTTCAGCCAGCGGCGCACCAGGTCGGGGTTCGCGATCGCGGCCCGTCCGACGACGACAGCGTCGGCCACGTCGTCGGCGATGATCGACATCGCCTCGGAGCGGGTCGTGATGCCGCCGAAGCCACTGTTGACCATCACCGGTCCGCCGAAGCGGGCGCGGAGGCCCTGAACCAGTTCGCCGGCCGGGTCCTTGTGCAGGATGCTCAGGTAGGCCAGGCCGAGCGGCGCGAGGGCGTCGGCCAGGGCGCCGTAGGTGGCGGCGACGTCGGCCGCATCCGGCTCGAGCGCGTCCTGGATGTTGTGCTCCGGTGAGACACGGATGCCGACCCGCTCGGCGCCGATGGCCTCGGCCACGGCCGTGACCACGTCGATGACGAAGCGCGCGCGGTTCTCCGGCGAGCCGCCGAAGGCATCCGTGCGCTGGTTCGAGGCCGGAGAGAGGAACTCGTGCAGCAGGTAGCCGTTGGCGCTGTGGATCTCGACCCCGTCGAGGCCGGCGGCGATCGCGTTCTTCGACGCCTGAACGAACTCGGCGATCACGCCCGGCAGCTCGTCTTCGCGCAGCGCGCGCGGCACCGGGTAGGGGTGCTTTCCGTCGTAGGAGTGGGTCTCCCCGGCGATGGCGATCGCGCTCGGCGCGACGACGTCCCGTCCGCCGTTCGTGGCGGCGTGGGTGACCCGGCCGGCGTGCATGACCTGGGCGACGAGGCGTCCCCCTGCGGCGTGCACGGCGGTGGCGACGTTGGTCCAGCCCTCGATCTGCTCGGGGGTGACCAGACCTGGCTGGCCGGGGAAGCCCTGACCGACGTGGCTGGGGTAGGTGCCCTCCGTGACGATCAGGCCCAGGGTGGCGCGCTGCCGGTAATGCTCGACGACGAGCGGCCCCGGCACGCCCTCCACGCCGGAACGTACCCGGGTCAGGGGTGCCATCACGAGACGGTTGGGAAGTTCGAGGTCACCAAGGGTGACGGGAGAGAAAAGATTCACTGTTGCTCTTTCTGTCGGACGGGCACCACCGGGCGGCCTGACGCCGCCGCCGAATCGGAAGGCGGGTGCCCCTTGTCGGCAACGGGTGCGGAGCCTGGTCTATTCCGCCGAAACGAGCAATCCGCGCGATCGTCGGCAACGAACCAGGAACATGACCATCCTGCTGACGCGACCGGCGCGGCCCGTTGCCACCCAACCCGTGCAGCCCGTGCCGCCACCGGCGACCGAGGATTACTGCCCGTTCCCGCTCTCCTCCGACCCCCGCCGGTTCGGCCTGACCACCAGCACCATGCGGCTGCGCGGCGGAACGATCGTGGTGCGGCACGGCCGCCGCACCGGCGGCGACACCGCGACGATCCTGCTCCACGGCGCCGCCGGTTCCTGGACGACCTGGACACCGCTGCTTCAGTCGGCCCGCTCGGCCGTCGGCCCGGGATTCACCGACCTGATCATCCCCGACCTGCCCGGCTGGGGGGACAGCACCCCGCACACCGATGCCGGGCAGGCGGATGCCGGGGCGCCCGACATCGAGGCGACGGCCGCGCTCGTCGCCGAAATCGCCGAGGCGCTCGGCTATCGTCGCTGGCAGGTGCTCGGCCACTCCATGGGCGGTTTCATCGCCCTGGAACTCGCGGCGTCCTTCGTGGCGGAGACGGCATCCGTCGGCCTCGTCTCGGCGACGACCTACGCCGTGATCGACAGCGTGCGGCACCCGGTGTCCCGCTTCGGCATCCTCCCTGCCTACACCGCACTGCTCGGGGTGATGCGCGTGCTCGCCGGGTTCGGGCGCGCCGGCACGTCCCTGGTGCGCTCACTCGACCGGCTGGGCGTGCTCCGCCCCCTGACCGCGCCCCTCTTCGCCCGGGTCTCCGCGGTGCACCCCAGCGTGATCTCCGCGCTTGCGACCGAGGTGCGTCCCGGCCGCTTCGCCGCCGCATCCGCCCTCGCCGGCCGCTACGACGCGGATGCCGTCTGGTCCCGGATCCGGTGCCCGGTCCGGGCCACCCGGGGAGGTTCCGACGTGTTCGTCGCCGAGGCCGACACGGCCAGGCTGCGCCGGGTCATCCGGGACTTCACTCCGCACACCCTGCCGGGCACCGGGCACTTCGGCCACGTCGAGAGTCCGGGCGAGACCCTGCGGTTGCTCGGCGCAGCCGGAACCCCGCCGCAGATTCGCTTGTGAACCACCGTCAATGCGACCACACTGAGGTGACGACTGGTTCCTGAGACAAGGTCACACCGAATCGCAGGCTCACGAGCGCTTTTTTCAACCGAATGAAAGCGGCAACCCATGGGTTCCTTGACGTACGACCGGGTCACCGTCGAATTCGACGATCGGATCCTGGCGCACCTGCAGATCGTGATCGTGCAGAAACTGCGCCGCGGCGAGAGCTTCCTGCTGTCGTGGCGCAACGCGGCCGAGGCCGGGGACGGCCGCAGTTCCGCCTGGCTGCACCCGGCGATCCCGCTCTATTTCAAGTTCTCCGGCGGCCAGCCGCCCACGATCAATCCGCTCTGGCTGGCCCAGCTCACGCGCTCGGCGAACAGTTCGCAGGGCCTCGTGGCCACCGGCGAGGAGCGGGCGATGGCCGAGCCCGACATCCCCGGCCATCCGGAACGAAATCATCGGCCGGATCAGAAGTTCACCGTGCGCGCCGCCCCCACCTCGCAGGAAACGATCGCCACGGAGAGCTGATCCCGCCAGCGGAGCATGCCTCTCAGCGGGGCTGCACAGTGAACCGCCGGAGCGCCAGCGCCGGGTTCACGGCTCGCACGGCCTCGAGCCGGGTCTTCGAAACCCAGGCGACCGCGACATCCGTCGTCTCGCCGATGGTGACCAGCTCGACCCCCATCGGGTCGACCACCATGCTGTTGCCGACGCCGATGGGCGGGGCGTGGTCGGCGGCCGCGACGTAGACGGTGTTCTCCAGGGCGCGCGCCGTGACCAGGGTGCGCCAGTGCTGTTCCTTCAGCGGACCGCGCACCCACTCGGACGGCACCAGGACGAGATCGGCTCCGGCGTCGACGAGCCGGCGGGTCACCTCCGGGAAACGGATGTCGTAGCAGGTCTGCATCCCGACCGTCAGCCCTTCGACCCGGAACGTCTCCGGCGCCGCAACCGTGCCGGGCAGCACCCAGTCCGACTCCCGGTCCCCGAACGCGTCGTAGAGGTGCAGCTTGCGATACGCCGCGACCAGCTTCCCCGACGGATCGACCGCCACGAGCGTGTTCGAGAACCGATCCGGGTCGGCAGTGACCTCGAGCATGCCGGCGACGACATGCATCCCGAACTCGCCGGCGAGCGCGGCGAGCGCGGTCACGAAGACGCCGTCCAGCGGCTCCGCCGCCGCGACGAACGAGCGGCCCAGCACGGGCTCGAAGAAGGACGAGTACTCGGGGAACACCAGCAGGCGGGCGCCGCGGGCGGCCGCGGTCGCAGCCAGCGCGCGCATGGCCGCGATGTTGCCCGCCAGGTCGGCGCCCGGCCTGAACTGGGCGACGGCAACACCGATCGCGGCGGTGGGATCGGCGGCAGCGGGGTTGTCGGCAGCGGGATCGGCGGCAGCGGCGGAATCGATCATGGCGCCAGCCTAGCTGCCGCTCGAACGTCGACCAGGCTGGCAAGCGGCTGCGATTCCGGCACGGATTCTCCCCTGGCGCACCGCGCCGCCGCGCACGGGGACGATGACGTGCCAGCATGAGGTGACGCGGTTCCGGCAACCGAAAGGCACCCGATGAAGATCTTGGTCGTGGAAGACGATGACCAGATGGGCGAGCTCATCCAGCGCGGCCTGCACGCCGAGGGCTACGAGATCGTCCGGGCCGGCAACGGTATGGACGCGCTGATCGCGATCAATAACGACGATTTCGCCCTCGCCGCGATCGACGTGATGCTGCCGGGGATGAGCGGTTTCGAGATCTGCCGGCGCATCCGAGACTCGGGCAACACGATGCCCGTGCTGCTGATCACGGCCAGGGACACCGTGGAGGATCGGGTGTTCGGCCTGGACAGCGGCGCCGACGACTACCTGACCAAACCGTTCGCCTTCGCCGAGCTCACCGCACGGGTTCGCGCCATGCTGCGCCGGCATTCGATGGGAACCCCGGCGAGCCTCGAGCTCGGCCGCCTGGCCATCGACTCCCGCGACCTCAAGGTGACCGTGGCCGGCCGCATCGTCTCGCTGAGCCCCAAGGAGGTCGCCCTGCTTCGCCTGCTTTGCAGCCACGCGGGTGAGACGGTCGACCGGACGACGATCCTCGAGGAGATCTGGAACGGCACGGAGCACATCGATCCGAACATCGTCGACCAGTACATCAGCTACCTGCGGCGCAAGATCGACTCCGACGCCGCGGGCATCCGCATCGTCACCGTGCGTGGCGCCGGCTATGCGGTCGAGTTGACCCCGTGACGGACGCCTCGACATGAAACTGCCCGGCCTGTCGATCAGGGGCCGCATCAGCATCGGCAGCGTGCTCGTCGCCGCGGTGCTGTTCAGCTCCGCCGCGTTCTTCTTCCGCCTCGAGGTGCAGTCGATCCTGATCGACACGACGGAGACGCTCCTGCGCAACGACGCGGCGCCTCTCGTGGCCGACCTGGTCCGCAACCCGACCGAGCCGATCGACGCGCCGACGGAGGGCCAGCTCATCGCCGTGATCGATCCCGGCGGGGAACTGCACAGGTCCTCCCTCCCCCGGAGCCTGAACAACAGGCTTGATGACCTGGCGGAGATCGGCGAGCATCCGCAGACCGTCGACACCGGCAACACCCGCTACCTGGTCGCCTCGACGATCGCGGTCACCGACACCGGCAACTGGGTGATCGTCACCGCTCGCAATGAGGAGGCACTGTCGTTGCTGCTCGACGAGCTGACCCGGGTGCTGACGATCGGCACGATCGTGCTCACCGTCGGCTTCGGCCTGGCCTCCTGGTTGCTGACCGGCGCCGCGCTGCGGCCGGTGAACCGTCTCCGCGCCGAGGCGGAGAGCCTGAGCACGGCTGGGGCGTCGGCCCATTTGCTCGTGCCCGCCGGAAACGACGAGGTCAGCCGGCTCGCGATCACGCTCAACGACTTCATCGGGCGTCTCCGGCGCGGCGTCGATCGCGAGAAGCAGGTGGTGTCGGATGCCAGCCACGAGCTCCGCACCCCCCTGGCCGTGCTGAAGTCGCAACTCGAGCTCGCCCGCCTCAATTCCGGAGACGCGCCGGCCCTCGAGCAGGACATCGCCGACGCATCCGTCACCGTCGACCGGCTGGCCCGGCTTGCCACCAACCTGCTCGAACTGTCCAAGCTGGAAGGGCAGCAGCCGCCGCCTGAGACTACCTGGAACGGCATCGTCGCCGAGATCTCCGCGTCGGTGGACCGCGCCCGGGTGGTGCGCGACGGCGCGGATCTCGACGTCGACTACCAGGTCGACGGCGAGGATGCCGATGGCCGCTACGCCGTCTCTCCGACAAACGTGGGCCAGCTCGTCGACAACCTCGTCTCCAATTCGATCAGTGCCATGCATGGACGGGGCGAGATCATGGTGACCCTGCACCGGGCCGGGACCGAGGCCGTGATGACCGTGCTGGACACTGGGCCGGGGATGCCGGACGGATTCATCCCGGTGGCCTTCGACCGGTTCTCCCGGCCGGAGCATTCACGGGCGGGTGGCGGCACCGGGTCAGGTCTGGGACTGGCCATCGTGCACGCCATCGTCGATCGCGCCGGTGGGAGGATCTCGCTCCGGAACACCGGCGGCGGGCTTGCCGTGGAGGTCAGGCTGCCGCGCCGCACCGGCGCGTCCTGACTGACCGGGCAACCTGAGAGCCTTCGCAGGCTGCCGTCCGGCCCTCGGGGTAAACGTTAACCCGGGTGTCATAACGTGTTGGTGTGTCTTCCCTCTCCGCGCTCCCGCTCACCGAGGCTCAGCCAGAGCCCCGGCCGCTGCCCGCGCGCGGTCCGCTGCTGCCCGCCGCGCTGCTGGGCCTGCTCGGAATCCTCGTGTCGGCCTTCGGGTCGTGGCAGCCGTCGTACTGGGGCGATGAGGCGGCGAGCGTCATGTCGGCGGAGCGGTCCCTTTCGTCGCTGTTCAGGATGCTGGGAAATGTGGACGCGGTCCACGGTGCCTACTACCTGATCCTGCACTTCTGGATCCAGGCCTTCGGCGCAACCGAGTTCTCGACCAGGCTGCCCAGCGCCATCGCCATCGGGGTGGCCACCGCGGGCACCTACCTCCTCGCGCGCCGACTGACCGGCACCACGGTGGCGACGATATCCGCGCTCGTCTTCGTCGTGCTCCCCCGGGTCACCTACATGGGAGCCGAGGCTCGCTCGACCGCCATGGCGACGGCCATCGCGGTCTGGCTGGTGGTGTTGCTCGAGCACATCGTGCGCCACCCGCCGACCGGCCGCCTCGCCCGCGCCGGGGTCTGGGCCGGCTACTCCGCGCTCCTCGCCGCCGGGATCTATATGTTCCTCTACGTTGTGCTGCTCATCCCGGTGCTCGCGCTCGCAGTATTCCTGCTGGCACCGCGGGACGCCCGGCGGATGGCGACCTTCCGAGCCTGGGCGGTGTCCAGCGTCGCCGGCCTGCTGCTTGCCCTGCCGGTCATGCTCGCCAGTGTGCACCAGCGCGAGCAGATCGCCTTCATCGGCCGCCGCCCGCAGATCGCGGTGCTGGACGCCGCCGTGCAACAGTGGTTCGGGAACGCCCCCCTGGCGGTCGTCGCCTGGGCCCTGGTCGGCGCGGCCGTCGTGACCGTCTTCGTGCTCCGCGGCCGTCGGGCCGACACCCGCGCGACGAAGCATGCCCTCGCCATCGCCTTGGCCTGGATGCTCTTCCCGAGCGCCGTGCTCCTCGTCGGCACACACTTCGTGACCCCCATGTACTCCCTGCGCTACCTGTCGATCTGCACCCCCGCCGCTGCCATCGCGGTGGGAATCGGAATCGCCTGGCTCAAGCCGCGCTGGGCGCAGGCGTCGGTCCTGCTGTTGATCGTGTCGCTCATGCTGCCGGTCTACCAGGCCCAGCGCGGCCAATACGGGAAGAACTTCGGCAGCGACTGGCGCCAGGCAGCGGACATCGTGCAGGCCGGTGCGAGGCCCGGCGACGCCGTCGTCTTCGACGACAGCGTGCGGCCTTCCCGCAAGCCCCGCCTCGCCCTGCACCTCTACCCCGCGGCGTTCCAGGGGATGCGGGACGTGACCCTCACCCGTTCCTACGACTCGACCGGCCACCTGTGGGACCAGACCGCCCCGCTGGCCGCCGTCGGTGATCGCCTCACCGGCACGAACACGGTGTGGGTGCTTCAATACAAGGGCAGCCAGGAATTCACGTCCGGAGACGATATCCGCACACTGCAGCAGCTCGGATTCACGGTCACCGGGTCGACGACCGTCAACCGCACCATCATCATCGAACTGACAAGGTAGCTTCATGGCACAGACTCTGGTCATCATCCCGACCTACAATGAGCGCGACAACCTCGGCCCGATCGTCGGCCGCGTGCGCGCCAGCGTGCCGGATGCCGACGTGCTGGTCGTCGACGATTCGTCGCCGGACGGCACGGGCGCCCTGGCCGACGGACTAGCGGCCTCGGACGCCGCGGTGCACGTGCTGCACCGCACCAGCAAGGACGGCCTCGGCGCCGCCTACCTCGAGGCGTTCTCCTGGGCCCTCTCCCGCGGCTACGACCGGCTCGTGCAGCTCGACGCCGACGGCTCGCACCTCCCTGAGCAGCTCCCCGCCCTGCTCGACGCAGCCGATTCGGCCGACGTCGTGATGGGGTCGCGCTGGATCCCCGGCGGCGAGGTGAAGAACTGGCCGTGGCACCGTCGGGTGCTCTCCCGCGGCGGCTCGATCTACTCCAGGCTGCTCCTGCGGCTGCAGGAGCGGGATGTGACCGGGGGCTACCGGGTCTACACCGCAAACGCGCTGGAGCGGATGAGGCTCTCGAGCGTCGAAAGCCTGGGCTACTGCTTCCAGATCGACATGCTGCTTCACGCCGTTCGCGCCGGACTCCGGGTGGTCGAAGTGCCGATCACGTTCGTGGAGCGCACCCGCGGCTCCTCGAAAATGAGCGGCGGAATCGTGATCGAGGCAATGGCCCGGGTCACGATCTGGGGCCTGACCGGCAAGGGAGCGCGCCGGGTGAGGGCGTTGGAGCCTGCGGCGGCATCCGATCGAGTCTGACCTGCCATTCCGAAGTTGTGAGTTCGGGTCATTCTGACTATATGATGGTGCCACCAGTTAGAGTCACAGTGACCTTTACTTAGTGGATACCGCAGATGACCGCACCAGCACAGGCGACACTCGCCGTCTCGACGGTCATCTTCGCGCTTCGTTCCGACACGGAGTCCGACTTCAAGACCCTCTGGCTTCCGCTCGTGCGCCGCACCCGGGAGCCGTTCCTCGGCCAGTGGGCGCTTCCGGGCGGGAGCCTTCCGGCCGACGAGGAACTCGCGACGGCGGCCGCACGCACCCTCCGGGAGACCACCGGCCTGGCGCCCAAGTACCTGGAGCAGCTCTACACCTTCGGTGACCCCGGCCGCTCCCCCGGCACCCGCGTTGTTTCCGTGGTCTACTGGGCGCTCGTCGAGTCAGGGGAGGCGGCGCTCGCCGTGGACGGCGACAACGTGCAGTGGTTCCCGGCCGACCGGCTCCCCGAGCTCGCCTTCGACCACAACCGGATCGTCGAGTACGCGTTGTGGCGGCTCCGCACGAAGGTCGAGTACTCCCGGATCGCCCACGCCTTCCTCGGCGAGACCTTCACCCTGGCCCAGCTCCGGGATGTGCACGAGGCCGTGCTGCAGAAGGCCCTCGACCCGGCCAACTTCCGCCGAACGGTCGAGTCCTCCGGCACCGTCGTTGACACCGGGGAGCGCGTGGCCGGCGCCCGGCACCGTCCACCCCGCCTCTACCGATACAACGATTCCGTGCGGGCCGTCGACCTGGGCCCGCTGGGTCCGTCGATCGGCTGACCCGGATGCCCGGCCCCCTGATTTGCCGCTTTGGCTTTTCTGACCATCGAGGAGTAACCGTATGACCATCGCATCCGTTGACCAGGCCATCCAGCTGATCAGCACCGGAGCCGCCACGGGCAGCACCTGCAGCCCCGAGCTCGCCGCCGGGCCGTGGGAGTTCGACGCCGGAACACCGGGCTACGGTCCGGGCTCGTCCATGGGCGACGTGATCCCGACCGGATCGCCACGGCAGGGGGCGCTGCCGGAGACCTACCGGGTGGCGTCGCCGGAGGAACTGGCCGACCGCATCCGCGCCGCGAAGAAGACCCTCGGCGACCGGGTGGTCGTCCTGGGCCATTTCTACCAGCGGGACGAGGTGCTCCAGCACGCCGATTTCGTCGGTGACTCGTTCCAGCTGGCCCAGGCCACGAAGAGCCGGCCCGACGCGGAGGCCATCGTCTTCTGCGGCGTGCACTTCATGGCCGAGACCGCCGACCTGCTCTCCACCCCGGCCCAGGCCGTCATCCTGCCCAACCTGGCCGCGGGCTGCTCGATGGCGGACATGGCCGACATCGACTCGGTCACCGACTGCTGGGAACAGCTCGAGGAGCAGTACGGTACGGCCCCGGATGCCGACGGCCGGGTGCCCGTCATCCCGGTCACCTACATGAACTCCTCGGCGGCGCTCAAGGCGTTCTGCGGCGCGCACGGTGGCATCGTCTGCACCTCGTCGAACGCGGAGACCGTGCTCGAGTGGGCGTTCGAACGCGGCCGGCGGGTGCTGTTCTTTCCCGACCAGCACCTCGGCCGCAACACGGCCAAAGCCATGGGTGTGCCGCTCGACCGGATGCCGATGTGGAACCCGCGCAAACTGCGGGGCGGCAACACGCCGGCCGAACTCGACGCCGCTCAGGTCGTGCTCTGGCACGGTTTCTGCAGCGTGCACAAGCGCTTCACCGTGGACCAGATCGACACCGCCCGCCGGGAGCACGCCGGCGTGCGGGTGATCGTGCACCCGGAGTGCCCAATGGCGGTCGTCGACGCCGCGGACGAATACGGCTCCACCGACTACATCACCAAGGCCATCGAGGCGGCTCCCGCAGGGTCGACGTTCGCCATCGGCACGGAAATCAACCTGGTGCAGCGCCTCGCGGCCCAGCATCCGGAACACACGATCTTCTGCCTCGACCCGGTGATCTGCCCGTGCTCGACGATGTACCGCATCCACGCCGGCTACCTGGCCTGGGTGCTCGAGGGTCTGGTCGGCACCGTCGACCGGCCGCCCGTCGTGCTCAACCGGATCCGCGTGTCGGACGACGTCGCGGCGCCCGCCCGCACCGCCCTCGAACGGATGCTCGCGGCCCGGCCGCCCGCACCGGCCCGCCAGGACGCCTGAAATGGCCGACATCCTCGTCATCGGCAGCGGCCTGGCCGGACTGATCGCCGCCATCCGGGCGACCGACGCCGGCCACACTGTCACCCTGGTGACCAAGGCGGCCCTGCCGGACAGCAACACCCGGTACGCCCAGGGTGGCATCGCCGCGGCGATGTTCCCCGACGACTCGGTGGAATCCCATATGGTCGACACCCTGCGGGCCGGGGCGGGCCTCTGCGATGCCGCCGCCGTCCGGGTGCTGTGCACGGAGGGTCCCGCCCGGGTGCGGGACCTCATCCGCTTCGGCGTCGACTTCGACCGGGATGAATCCGGGGTCACCCGCGGACTCGAAGCCGCGCATTCGCGGTCGCGCGTGCTGCACGCCGGCGGCGACGCGACCGGCGCCGCCATCGAGTCCGCCCTGGTCGCCACCGTGCGGGAACGCGCGGAACGGGCCCGCACGCTCACCCCGGGAATCGACGGCGCCGGGCCCCGCCTGCTCGTGCGCGAACACACCATGCTCGTCGACCTCGTCGTGGCGGGCGGCCGGGTGGGCGGCGCGATTCTGCTCGGCCCCGACGGCGAACTGCAGAGCCTCACCGCGGACTCGGTCATCCTCGCCACCGGCGGTGCGGGCTCACTCTACCCGCACACCACGAATCCGGCCCTGGCCACCGGCGACGGCGTGGCAGCGGCCTGGCGGGCCGGCGCGGCAGTCGCCGACCTGGAGTTCTACCAGTTCCACCCGACCGCCCTCGCGGTGCCCGGCACCCCCCTCGTCTCGGAGGCGGTGCGGGGCGAGGGCGCGGTGCTCCACAACGCGCTCGGCACCCGGTTCATGCTCGACGTGCACCCGGGCGCCGAACTCGCTCCCCGCGACGTCGTCGCCCGAAGCATCGCCCATGAGATGGCCGGGCAGGACGGGGCTCCCGTGCTGCTGGACGCCACCGGGCTCGGCCGCGACCTGCTCGAACACCGGTTCCCGACCATCACCGCGGCCTGCCGCCAGGCCGGCCTGGACTGGGCCACCGAGCCGATCCCGGTCGCCCCGGCGGCCCACTACTGGATGGGCGGCGTGCTCACCGATATCTGGGGCAGAACGAGCCTGCCCGGCCTCTACGCGGTCGGCGAGACGGCCCGCACCGGAGCGCACGGCGCGAACCGACTGGCCTCGAACTCCCTCCTCGAGGCGGCCGTGTTCGCCGACCGGGCCGTGCGCGCGTTGGGGGTCTCCCCTGTCGACGGTGTGGACACCGCCGGGGACGCTGGAGCCGACGCCGTCCAGGGCACGTCAGACCCGCGGCCCGCGGCGGCCTTGAGCGGCCGATCGACGCTGCCGTTCGCCGACCGGGAGGGGATCCAGCGAGTCATGTGGCAGTACGCGGGCGTGCTCCGGAGCGGCGAGGGCCTCGCTGCCGCCGCCGCCACCCTGGCCGGCTGGAACCGACCGGCCACCGGCCCGGATGCCGACCCCCGCCTTGATATGCAGATCCAGGCATACGAAGATGCGAACCTCTTCGACCTCGCCCGGATCACCGTGGCGGCGGCACTCGGCCGGGAGGAATCCCGCGGCGCCCACTACCGCTCCGACTTCCCGGCCAGCCGGCCGGAGCTCGCCCATACCGTCGCCTTCAGCCGGGCGACGAAAGACACGACCGAAACGAACACCGAGGCCGAGGAGGCCATCGCATGCTGACCCTGACTGCCATCGACACCGTCGTGCGCGCCGCCCTGGACGAAGATGCCCCCTGGGGCGATGTGACCAGCGAGGTGCTCATCCCCGCCGACGCCGTGGCGACCGCCCAGCTCGTGGCGCGGGAGCCCGGCGTGTTCAGCGGCGGCCCGGTGTTCGCCTCGGCGTTCCGGCTGACCGACCAGCGCATCGACGTGCGCCTGTTCGTGGCGGACGGCGCCGCTTTCAAGCCGGGAGAGGTGCTCGCGGAGGCGTCCGGGCCCGCCCGTGGCATCCTCCAGGCGGAGCGGATCGGATTGAACTTCGTGCAACGGATGAGCGGCATCGCCACGCTCACGGCACTCTATGTCGCCGAGACGGCCGGCACCCGCGCCCGGATCGTGGACACCAGGAAGACCACCCCCGGCCTGCGCGCGATCGAGCGCCACGCCGTGCGGAGCGGCGGCGGCCACAACCACCGCTTCAGCCTGTCCGACGCCGTGATGGCCAAGGACAACCACCTGGCCGTGCTCACCGCCGGCGGCCTCGGGCTCACCGAGGCGCTGCTCCAGGTGCGGGACCGCATTTCGCACACCACGCACCTCGAGGTGGAGGTGGACCGGATCGACCAGATCGAGCCAGTGCTGGCCGCCGGCGTCGACACCATCATGCTCGACAACTTCACGCCGGAGCACCTCGCGGAGGGCGTTCGACTGACCGCCGGCCGCGCCCTGGTCGAGGCCAGCGGCGGGGTCTCGCTGGCCACCGTGCGCGCCATCGCCGAGTCGGGGGTCGACATCATCTCGGTCGGGGCCTTGACCCACAGCGTGCGCTCACTCGACCTCGGCCTCGACATCGCGGTGCTCGAGGGCTGAGCCGCTGATGGTCTACCTCGACAACGCCGCCACCACCCCCGTGCGCCGGGAGGTGCTCGACGCGCTCTGGCCGCAGTTCACCGGCGGGTTCGGCAACCCGTCCAGCCACCACCAGGTGGGCGAGGCCGCGGCCGCCACCCTGCTCGCGGCACGGACGGCGGTCGCCGCGGTCCTCGGCTGCCGCGCCACCGAGGTGGTCTTCACGAGCGGCGGCACCGAGGCCGACAACCTCGCGGTCAAGGGCATCGCGCTCGGGTCGCCCCGCGGCCGGCAGATCATCACGACCCCGGTCGAACACGAGGCGGTGCTCGAGTCGTGCGACTACCTGCGACGCCTGCACGGCTTCGAGATCACCATGCTCGACCCGGATTCCTCCGGCCAGGTCGACCCCGAGCAACTCCGCCGCGTGCTCCGTCCGGAGACGACCCTGGTGTCCGTGCAGTACGCCAACAACGAGGTCGGCACCATCCAGCCGCTCCGCGAGCTCACCGCCCTCAGCCGGGCGGCGGGGGTGCCGTTCCACACCGATGCCGTGCAGGCCGCCGGCTGGCTCTCCCTCTCCATCGCTGAGCTGGACGTCGACGCCCTCAGCCTCTCCGGGCACAAACTCGGGGCCCCCCAGGGGATCGGGGCGGCCTACCTGCGCCGTCGGCTTCCGATCGAACCGCTGGTGCACGGCGGCGGCCAGGAACGCGGCCGCCGCAGTGGAACCGAGAATGTCGCGGGCGCCGTCGCCCTGGCGGTCGCGCTTCGCCTGGCAGAACAGGAACGCGTGGCCGCGTCGGAGCGCGTGACCCGGCTGCGCGACGCCTTCATCGCCACGGTGCTGGCCGGCACGTCCGCCGCCCGGCTCACCGGGCATCCGTCCGCGCGCCTGCCCGGCAGCGCATCCTTCGTCTTCCCCGGCACCAGCGGTGAAGCCGTCCTGCTCGAACTGGAGCAGCGCGGGATCGTCTGTTCAAGCGGCTCGGCCTGTGCGGCGGGCAGCGACGAACCCTCGCACGTACTCACCGCGCTGGGGCTCCCGGCGGAGGAGGCGCTCACCGCCGTGCGGTTCACCCTGGCGTCGGGCACGACCACCGCCGAAGCCGGCCGGGCCGCGGCCGCCGTGCAGGACGCCGTCGCGGCCGTGCAGCACCTCGGCCGCCGCTGATCCGGCATCCGCACCACGCCCGTCCACACGACGCCGGCGCCCGCGCGGGAACGCTCGCGGGCGCGCCCGCGTGAAGGGGGACCTCGTATTCCCCCTCTGGAGAAAAAAGTTCAAAAATCTTCCGAGGCCGAAATCAGCGGAAACATCAGCATAAATGCATCAATGTATCTCTGTTGACGGCCTAGCCGCCCTACCCCTGATGCTCGGCCCCCGTCGCGGGGTCGTAGAATTACGCTAAGAGGCGAAAAGCCCAAGTTGGGCTGCCGAAGAGGGGCACCATGACAATAATCGACAAACCAGTCACCGAGTCACTTGCAACAACAATTGACACCCTGGTTAAAGGCGCGAGCGAAGCACTGCTCGAATATGCCAATTTCACGCAGGAACAGATCGACCACATCGTCAAGAAGGCGTCGGTAGCGGCCCTCAGCAAGCATGCCGAACTGGCTGTTCACGCTGTAGAGGAAACCGGCCGCGGCGTCTTCGAAGACAAGGCCGTGAAGAACCTCTTCGCATGCGAGCACGTTACGAACTCCATGCAGAACCTTAAAACAGTCGGCGTTATCAGCCACGACGAAATTACCGGCATCACCGAAATCGCCGAGCCGGTCGGTGTTATCTGCGGAATCACCCCGGTGACGAACTGCACCTCGACCGCAATCTTTAAATCCCTTATCGCCCTCAAGACCCGCAACCCGATCGTGTTCGGCTTCCACCCCGCAGCACAGCAGTCCTCCGCTGCCGCCGCACGCATTGTGCGCGACGCGGCCATCGCCGCCGGCGCACCGAAGAACTGTATCCAGTGGATCGAAGTTCCTTCACTCGAAGCCAGCACCCTGCTGATGAACCACCCGGGCGTGGCCACCATCCTCGCGACCGGTGGAAACGCCATGGTCCGCGCGGCCTACTCCTGCGGCAAGCCCGCCCTCGGTGTCGGCGCCGGCAACGTGCCGGCGTTCATCGAGAAGAGCGCCAAGCTCAAGCGTGCCGTCAACGACGTCGTGCTCTCGAAGGCCTTCGACTACGGCATGATCTGCGCTTCGGAGCAGGCCGTCATCATCGAAGAGCCCCTCTACAACGAGGCCATGGCCGAGTTCAACCTCCTCCACGCCTACCGGGTCACCCCGGCCGAGAAGACCATGCTCGAAGAGTTCATCTTCGGCGTGCAGGCCAACTCGGAGAACTGCGGCGGCGCCAAGCTGAACGCCTCCGTCGTCGGCAAGTCGCCGGTCTGGATCGCCCAGCAGGCCGGATTCACCGTTCCGGAAGACACGTCGATCATCCTGGTCGAGGTTGCAAGCGTTGGACCGCACGAGCCGATGACCCGCGAGAAGCTCGCCCCGGTCCTCGCCGTGCTGCACGCCAAGGACACCGAAGAAGGCATCTCGCTCTCCGAGCAGATGGTGGAATTCGACGGTCTCGGCCACTCGGGCTCGATCCACAGCGAGAACCCCGCGATCATCGAGGAGTTCGGCAAGCGCGTCAAGGCCGTTCGCATCATCACCAACGCCCCCAGCTCGCTCGGCGGCATCGGTGACATCTACAACGCCTTCATCCCCTCGCTGACCCTCGGTTGTGGCTCGTACGGCCACAACTCCGTGTCGAACAACGTGTCGGCGATCAACCTCATCAACGTCAAGCGGATCGGTCGAAGGAACAACAACTTGCAGTGGTTCAAGGTCCCCGCCAAGACGTACTTCGAGCCGAACGCCATCCGTTACCTGACGGACATGCGCAACGTGGAACGCGTCACCATCGTCACCGACGCGACCATGACCAAGCTCGGCTTCGTCGACAAGATCCTCGACGTGCTCAACCGCCGCGAGAACCGCGTGTCGCTGCAGATCATCGACAACGTGCTCCCCGAGCCGACCGTGTCCGCCGTCACCAAGGGTGCTGAAGAGATGCGGGCCTTCAAGCCCGACACGATCATCGCCCTCGGCGGCGGTTCGCCGATGGACGCCGCCAAGGTCATGTGGCTCCTCTACGAACACCCCGAAATCGAATTCTCCGACATGAAGGAAAAGTTCTTCGACGTGCGCAAGCGCGCGTTCAAGTTCCCCGACCTCGGTGAACTCGCCAAGCTCGTCTGCATCCCGACCACCTCGGGAACCGGCTCAGAGATGACACCGTTCGCCGTCATCACGGACGAGGTCAGCGGAGTGAAGTACCCGCTCGCCGACTACGCGCTGCTGCCGACCGTCGCGATCATCGACCCGTCGCTGACCGCTGCGATGCCGTCGTTCCTCGTCGCCGACTCAGGCTTCGATGCCCTGACGCACGCGACAGAGGCTTACGTCTCCGTCTACGCGAACGACTTCACCGACGGCCTCTGCCTGCACGCGATCAAGCTCATCTTCGAGAACATCGCGATCAGCGCCAACGGCACGGCGAACAGCACGGATGCCGGCGTCATCAAGGCCCGCGAGAAGATGCACAACGCGTCCTCGATCGCCGGAATGGCTTTCGGTAACGCGTTCCTCGGTATTTGTCACGCGATGGCCCACGTCACGGGTGCGCAGCTCCACTTGATCCACGGTCGAGTGAACGCCACGTACCTGCCGCACGTGATCCGTTACAACGGGCTCATCCCGACCAAGCTGACCAGCTGGCCCAAGTACGAGAGCTACATCGCTCCCGAGCGTTTCCAGCAGATCGCCAAGCACCTCGGCCTCCCGGCCTCGACGCCTGAAGAGGGCATCGAGTCCTACGCCCAGGCAGTCGAGAAGCTGCGCGACCAGGTCGGCATCAAGCCGTCCTTCCAGGCCCAGGGCGTCAACGAGGAAGACTTCATCGGTCGCCTCGACGCCCTCGCGATGGGCGCCTACGGCGACCAGTGCGCACCGGCCAACCCGCGCATGCCGATGCTCGCCGACATGAAGACCATCATGGAAGCCGCGTACTACGGCACCTCGTTCAAGGAGGTGCGCGCCAACCGCGCCGCCGTCGTGGACGAAGCGATCAAGACCGGCGCCGAAGAGCACGGCGACGCCAAGAAGCCCGCACGCAAGGCAGCGAAGTAGGCCTGACCGCCCACTGAACGCAGAACGGTCCCGCACCCAAAGGTGCGGGGCCGTTCTGCATGCCGGCGTTCAGAGCCAGCGCGGCGGCGCAGGGATGTCCCCCGCGGCGGCAGATACTCCCAGTGAGCCTCTGCCGGCGGCCCAGGCGGTCAGGGCGGCGAGGGACCCGCGCAGCTGCACCCCCGCATCCGCAGCCCCGCTGGAGGCGCTCTCGGAGTCGGTGGGCGTCAGACGGATGCCCGGCTCGCCCCTGGCCTGCCAGGCGCCGGTGATGTCGCCGAGGATGCGCTCGAGCACCGGTGCCGGGATGTCCTGGAATGAGGCGCCCGTGTTCAGGTCGATCGCGTGGATCCACACCTCCCGGGTGCGCATCCACCGCGTTTCCGACGCGGGGACCATGGCGCCCTGGCCGTTCCGCACCGGGTGCTCCCACCGGGATTCGGGCACGTCCCCCCAGCACCTGTCCAGGCGGGCCGCCGAGTCGGCGAAGAGTCGCCGCAGCGCGCCGGGGGCGAGGAGCGCGCCATCCCTGATCTCGGTGTTGCGCACCGCCGCTGAGGCGTACATCGGCGTCTCGACGCCGGTGGAGGCCCACTGGGCCAGCCGGCCGAGGGCGAGGGCGTTGTAGCAGACGTGGGCCACGACGTGGGCACGGGTCCAGCCGGGAAGCAGGGACTCCCCGGCCAGCGCGCCGTCCGGAAGTGCGTCGAGCCCGCGGCGGAAGAACTCGGTGCCGAGGCTGGCGGCCTGCACCGTGGCGGTCGGGTCAGACGGACGCAGAGGCATTCAGCTCTCCCTGGATCACTGGAGGATCCCGGTTGACCGCCCCGCGCCTATCCTCGCAGGACCGGCCGGGAATGAGAAAACCCCCGGAATCGCGAGGATTCCGGGGGTTATTGGTTGCGGGGGCAGGATTTGAACCTACGACCTCTGGGTTATGAGCCCAGCGAGCTACCGAACTGCTCCACCCCGCGCTACAAGAACCAATCTACCACAGCCCCGCTAGTTCACGGCCCAGGCGGCCGAGCATGAGAAAACCCCCGGAATCACAAGGATTCCGGGGGTTATTGGTTGCGGGGGCAGGATTTGAACCTACGACCTCTGGGTTATGAGCCCAGCGAGCTACCGAACTGCTCCACCCCGCGCTACGAGTACAAATTTACCACAACCTCGCGAACCGGCCGACCACAACCNAGTACAAATTTACCACAACCTCGCGAACCGGCCGACCACAACCCCCGTTTTCACTGGTCCCCGACGCCGAAACGCGGGCGCCGTACCGCTCCCCCAGATGGAAGAACCACCGGCGGAGCGGCACGGCACCCGCGCGTGGCGGATGGTGCCTGCCGGGCTACCCCAGCAGTGCCAGCATGCTGGCGATGGTGTCGGCCAGCTTCTTGTCCGCGGTGCCGTAAGCGGCGAAGTCACCGGCGGACAGGGCCGCCTGCTTGTCGCTGAGCGCCTGCTTGGCGACGGCGAGGAGCGACTTGAGCTGGGCATCCTTCGCCGGGTCGCCGGTCGACGTCGGCGGCGTTGTCGTCCCGGTGGCCGGCGGGGTCGTCGTGGTCGGCGGTGTCGTCGTGGTCGGCGGCACGCTGGTGTCGCCGGCGTTCGCTCCGGAGTCACCGCCGAAGAGCACGTCGAGCGCCTTGTCGAGGGTGTCCTCGAACGCGATCTGGTCGCCGAACGCCACGAGCACCTTCTGCAGCAGCGGGTAACTGGTCTCACCGGTCGACTGCACGTAGACGGGCTGCACGTAGAGGAGTCCCCCGCCGACGGGCAGTGTGAGCAGGTTTCCGTTGAGCACCTTCGACTGGCCCTGCTTGAGCAGGTTCAGCTGGGTGGACACGGTCGGGTCGGCGTTGAACTTGGCCTGCACCTGGCCCGGACCGGGGACGGTGTCGTCCTTCGGCAGGGTGAGCAGTCTGATCTTGCCGTAGCCGGCGGCACGCTTGCCGTCGGTGGACCCGGCATCCGCATCGACGGCCAGATAGCCGGTGAGCACGTTACGGCTGGTCGCGCCGGTCGCGTCAGGGATGAAGGTCGAATACAGCGTGAACGCCGGCTTCTCCGACCCCGGCACCTGCATGGTGAGGTAGTACGGCGGCTGCAGGGTCGTGTTCGTCGACGGCGACACCGGGTCGTTCGGGGTGGTCCACGCGTCGTCGACCGAGTAGAACGAACCGGGGTCGGTGACGTGGTACTTGCCGAGCACCTTCCGCTGCACCTTGAACAGGTCCGCGGGGTAGCGCACGTGGCTCATCAGGTCACCGCTCATCGCGCTCATCGGCTTGAGCGTCGATGGGAAGATCTTCTGCCACGTCTTCAGGATGGGCTCCTTGTCGTCCCAGGCGTAGAGCGTGACGGAACCGTCGTAGGCGTCGACCGTGGCCTTGACGGAGTTGCGCATGTAGTTGACGTTGTCGAGCGCGAACGGCTGGGGCGGCGTCTCGGTGTCGGCGATCGCGTCGCTCAGCCCGACCGGGGTCGAGTACGGGTAGCCGGCCGAGGTGGTGTAGCCGTCGATGATCCACTTCAGGCGCCCGTCGACGACGGACGGGTAGGCGTCCGAGTCGAGCGTGAGGTACGGCGCCACCTTCTGCACCCGGGTGACCGGGTCGCGGTCGTAGAGGATCTGCGACTTCTCGTTCACGTCGTTGGCGAGGAAGATCTGCTCGGACTGGAACTTCAGGGCGTAGATCAGCTTGTTGAAGGCGTTGTCGAGCTTCGGACCGCCGTTGCCGGTGAAGGTCGTGTAGGTCTGCTGGGCGCCCTCCGTGCCGGACGGGTAGTCGAGTTCGACCGGCTTGCTGCCCTCAGGGGCTCCCACGATCGAGTAGGTCGGCGAGCTCTCGCCGAAGTACACCCGCGGCTCGTACTTGCCAAGCGACCCGCTGCTCGGGATGCCGGACTCGAGGAACACCGGCTGGCCGTCGGCCGACCGCTGGTTGCCGTAGGCAGCCACGACGCCGTACCCGTGGGTGTAGACGATGGTCGAGTTCACCCAGGTGGCTCCGGCGTTGAGGCCGGACAGCTTGAGGTCTCGCACGGCGACCACGGTGTCCTGGGACTTCTTGTCGATCGTGTACCGGTCGACGTCGAGGTTCGACGGGAACTGGTAGTACTGCTTGAACTGCTCGAGCTGGCTGAACGCGTCGCTGACCAGGGCCGGGTCGAGGATGCGGATGTTCGCGGTGGTCTCGGCGTCGGCGCGGAGCGCGCCGGGCTCGGCCGTGGTGCTCGCGTTGTAGGGGACCTCCTCGACCTTGTCGAGGCCGTAGGCGTCCCTGGTGAGGTCGATGTTGCGTTTGATGTAGGGCGACTCGAGCGTCTTGGCGCTGGGGACGACCTGGAAGCGCTGCACCACCCACGGGTAGAGCGAGCCGAGCAGCAGGCTGCTCACGATCAGGAGCGCGGTGCCGATGACGGGCAGGCGCCAGCGGCCGATGACCGCCGTGACCAGGAACAGGATGGCGACGACGGCCGCGATCCCGGCGAGGATCGCCCGCCCGGGGATGGTGGCGTTGACATCGGTATAGCCGGCGCCGGTGAACAGCTCGTTCGTGTCGGTCAGGGTGGAGTACTGGTCCAGCCAGATGCTCACCGCCTGGAGCAGCAGGTAGAGGCTGGCGGTGACCGCGATCTGGATCCTGGCCGCACGGGCGACGAGCACGTCACGTCCGCTGACCCGGATCGAACCGTAGAGGTAGCTGGTTGCGGCAGCCACGATGGCCGCGATCAGCACGACGGCCGACGCGAAGCCGAGCAGGGCCTGGAAGAACGGCAGGTCGAACAGGTAGAACGAGACGTCGAAACCGAACTGGGGGTCGGTCTTGCCTGTGGGGGTGCTGTTCAGCCACATCAGCACGACCTGCCAACGGGTCGCGGCGGCAACGCCGGCGAACAGGCCGAGCAGTGCCGGGATGCCGTACATGGCGAGGCGGCGCAACGGCTCGATGACCTGCTGGTACCGGTCGAGCTGCGAGTTCAGCTTGGCGTAGACGGGGCGGAGCCGGTAGGCGACCTGAATACTCACCCAGACCGGGAGGGCCATCGCCACGAAGCCGATCAGGAACAGCACCGTGCCCGCGAACCACTGGGTGGTCAGCACGCTGAGGAAGCCGAGCTGGTCGAACCAGAGCACATCCGCGTACAGTCCGGCGAAGATGAAGAACACAATCACCAGCCCTGCGATGATCGCGGCCGTGATGGCGAGGGGGGCTCTGCTCCGTCGGGGGGTGCCCGCGGATGAATTTGTGCTCACGAATTGGCCTCTTGCTCTGTCCGATAAGGGTCAACGTCTAGTCTAGACAGGGGTTTCGTTCCCTACCTGCACGTTGACCGCGAGGCGCAAACCTCCCCCGGAAGGGAACTGCTCCGGCAGAGGCAGAGGCAGGGGCGAACGCGCGGCGCGCAGGTGCCAGTGCTCCCCGGTGCGGGAAACAACGGCGCTGATACCCTGCACCCTTGCTGCGGGCAGCGGATCACCCGGCCGGGCAGGTGGGCAGCTTGGCCAGGTCCCCGTCGGTGCGGATGGCGTCCAGCACCGCGAGCGAGTCGTCGAGCGTTTTCACCGCGAAGACCTTGAGCCCGTCGGGGATGTGTCCGGTGACCTCGTTGCAGTTGTCCGCCGGTGCCAGGAACCAGTCGACGCCGGCCGCGCTGGCGCCCTCGAGTTTCTGGCGGATTCCGCCGATCGGGCCGACCGTGCCGGCCTGGTCGATGGTTCCGGTTCCGGCGACATCCGCCCCGCCCTGGATCGCACCCGGCGTGAGCTTGTCGATGATCCCGAGGGCGAACATCATGCCGGCGCTCGGCCCGCCCACCTGGTCGAGCTGGATCTTCACGTCGAACGGGAAGTCGTAAGAGGTCGTGACGTTGATGCCGACGACCACGGCTGTGGAGGACTTCACGGGGGCGACCTGCACGGTGAGGTTCTTGCCGTCGCGGACGATGCCGATGCTGGCGGGAGTCTCGGTGCCGTTGGCCTTGAGGGCCTTCCGCAGCGCGCCGATGTCGGCCACGGTGGCGCCGTTGACGGACACGACCTGGTCGCCGGCCTTCATGATCCCCTGGGCCGGGGAGTCCTTGGGCAGGGAGACGACGGAGACGACGGTCGGGTAGTCGTAGCCGAGGTTGGTCAGGGCCGCGGCGATGGCATCCTGTTGCGAGTCGACCATCATGGCCTGGTTCTCCTCGTCACGCTGCCTGGTCGTCACGCTCGGCGGGAAGGCCGCATCGATCGGGATGACCGCCTGGCTGGGGTCGAGCCACGCCGCGGCGACCTTCAGCCAGCTCGGCCGGTTGTCGGGGTTTCCGACCAGCGACACCGTGAGCAGGTCGAGGCTGCCCTTGGTCGGGTAGACGGTCTCGCCGGGGATGGTGATCAGGGGCGTCTCGGTTCCGTTGTGATTCGCCGCGCCGATCGTGTTGTAGACCGGCCCCGGCTTCTCGATCACGTACGGCGAAGGGGTAACGCCCAGGATCAGGCCGATCGTGAGCGCAACGCCGAGCACAATCCAGCCGGCCCGTCCGGAGCGGCCCGGTCGATGCGGATGTTCGCCGGACGGTGGCGCGTCATCGGTGAAAAGGGCCACCGGGTTCCTTCCAGATTGCGTGTTCGCGACAGGCGGACACCAGACCCACCAGCGTAGGACATTTCCCAGCTCGGACAGCCGATCTCCGGATAGCGTAGAGGCACGCGACTGAGAGGTGCCTGAAGTGGCCGACGACTCACGACCCGAAGAGGGTCACAATCCCGAAGACGAGTTCCGGGACATGCTGCGCGACATCCTGTCCGGGAAGTCGTCGATCGATCCGAGCCAGCTCGCCGGGGCCGCCGGGCTGCCCAACGACCCGGCCAGCATCGCGGCGTTGATGAGCCAGCTACAAGGTGCCCTGCGCGGCGGTGGCGACGGCGGCATCAACTGGGACATCGCGCTCAGCCAGGGCCAGGAACGGGCGACCGCCGGGGCTCTCTCACCGACCCCGAAGGAGCGCGCGGACCTCGACCAGGCCTTCCACATCGCGGCCCTCTGGCTGGACGAGGTGATCTCCGTCGCCGAACTCACCACGACGCCGCGATTGATGACCCGCAAGGAATGGGTCACCGCGACCATGCCGCTCTGGACCCAGCTGGCCGAGCCGGTCGCGACCAGCATCTCCGACTCGCTGACCCGGGTGCTCACCGAACAGGCCCCCGAAGAGCTGCAGGGCATGATGGCCGGCGCAAGCCAGGTCATGCGCAGCATCGGCGGCACCCTTTTCGCGATGCAGCTCGGGCAGGTCGTCGGCCAGCTCGCGAGCGAGGTCGTCTCCGGCGGCGACGTCGGGATCCCGCTGCTCAGTGACCAGCAGGCAGCCCTGCTCCCCCAGAACGTCGCCGAGTTCGGTGAGGGCCTCGACGTGCCCGCCGACCAGGTGCAGATCTACCTGGCGGTGCGCGAGCTCGCGCACGCGCGGCTGTTCCGCCATTCCCGCTGGCTCCGGCTGCACCTGATCAGTTCGATCACCGACTTCGCGCGCGGGATCCATATCGATTCCGGCCGGCTCGAGGAACTGGCGGAGGGCTTCGACCCGTCCAACCCCGAGGAATTGCGCCAGGCGATGGTGAACGGGTCGCTCATTCCGCCGAAGACCGACGCGCAATTGGCCGCACTCGACCGGTTGGAGACCATGCTGGCCCTCGTCGAGGGCTGGGTCGACGTGGTCACGGCGGAGGCGACGGGGCGGCTGCCCAAGGCGGACGCGATCGCCGAGACCGTGAAGCGGCGCCGGGCTTCCGGCGGCCCCGCCGAGTCCGCCTTCTCCACCCTGGTCGGGCTGGAGCTCCGGCCCCGCCGGCTGCGGGAGGCCGCCGCCATGTGGCAGGCCGTGACGGATGCGGTCGGCAACGAGGCGCGCGACCAACTCTGGGCGCACCCAGACCTTCTGCCCACGAGCGCCGACCTCGACGATCCGAAGAGCCTGGTCGCCCGGCTGACCAGTTCGGCCCAGGGCGCGGAGCCCGTGCTCGACGAGGTCGACCAGGCCCTCGAGGACCTGCTGCGCGACGACAACACCGAGCGGCCGCACGAGGAGTAGCGGCGCGGCCGGTTCGTCCGCCCGCTCGGCTCGCGATGCCTGTCGAATTCGACGGAGATTTTCTGGTTTCGCGCCTTGTGCAGCCGGTTTTGGACCGGTTTGGGCAAAATCTCCGTCGAATTCGACGGGCGGGCGCCGCTAGATCAGGCCCTTGGTGTGCCAGATCGTCTTGGTCTCCGTGAACGCCACGATGCGGGCGAGCGACGGGCTCGCGGCATCCGGGCCGTTCTCCGGCTGCAGCACCCGGGTGAGGGTCTCCGCCGCGTCGATCTGCAGGTGCACCCAGTCGAGGTCACCGGCCCCGACGAGGTCGATGGCGTTCACGTCGGCGTGGCTGGCCAGCCACGGCGCCATCTCGGCCGGCGAACCGGTGAGGATGTTCACGACCCCGCCGGGCACGTCGCTGGTGGCGAGCACCTCGCCGAGGCTGACCGCGGACAGCGGCATGGTCTCGTTCGCGACGACGACGACGGTGTTCCCGGCCACGAGGGCAGGGGCGACCGCGCTGACCAGCCCGAGCAGGGAACCGCCGGACTGCGGGGCGATGATCGCCACGACGCCGGTGGGTTCGGGCACGGAGATGTTGAAGTACGGCCCGGAGACCGGGTTCGCGTTGCCGGCGACCTGCACGTACTTGTCGGCCCAGCCGGCGTACCAGACCCAGCGGTCGATCGCCTCGTCGACCTGGGCGGATGCCGCGGCCGTGGTCACGCCCTCGGTCTGCACGATCTCGTCGATGAACTGCACGCGGCGGCCCTCGAGGAGTTCGGCGATCCGGTAGAGCACCTGTCCGCGGTTGTACGCCGTGGCGCCGGCCCAGCCGCCGAGGGCCGACCGTGCCGCGACGACCGCGTCGCGGGCGTCCTTGCGGCTGGCCTGCGCGGCGTTGGCGAGGAAGTCCCCGCCGTGAGAACGGATCTCGTAGACGCGGCCGGACTCGCTGCGCGGGAACTTGCCGCCGATGTAGAGCTTGTAGGTCTTGGGAACGGCGAGGCGGGTCACTTTGCGGCCTTCTTTCGTGAGACGGGGGCCTTCGCGTCGAGCTCGGGCGAGGATTCGGCGGGGGCCGTCGTGACGGTGCGCGCGGCGGACCGGCCGGCGGCGGGCTTGAGGTACGCGGCGAGGCCGTGGCGGCCGCCCTCGCGTCCGTAGCCGGATTCCTTGTAGCCGCCGAACGGGCTGGCCGGATCGAACCGGTTGAAGGTGTTCGCCCAGATCACTCCGGCGCGCAGCTTGTCGGCGACGGCGAGGATGCGGCTGCCCTTCTCGGTCCAGATCCCGGCGGACAGGCCGTACGGCGTGTTGTTCGCCTTCGCGATGGCCTCGGCCGGGGTGCGGAAGGTGAGCACCGACAGCACCGGGCCGAAGACCTCGTCCCTGGCGATGCGGTGGCTGGTGGACACATTGGTGAAGATCGTCGGCGCGAACCAGAATCCGCTGTCCGGCAGCACGCAGGCCGGGCTCCAGCGTTCGCCGCCCTCCTGCTCCCCGATCTCGGTGAGCTCACGGATGCGGCGCAGCTGGTCGGCACTGTTGATGGCGCCGATGTCGGTGTTCTTGTCGAGCGGGTCGCCGAGGCGCAGCGTCGAGAGGCGCTGCTTGAGCCGGTCGATGACGTCGTCGTGGATGCTCTCCTGCACCAGCAGGCGACTTCCCGCGCAGCAGACGTGACCCTGGTTGAAGAAGATTCCGTTGACGATCCCCTCGACGGCCTGGTCGATCGGCGCGTCGTCGAAGACGATGTTCGCGGCCTTGCCGCCGAGCTCGAGGATGACCTTCTTGTCGGTTCCGGCGACCGAGCGGGCGATGGCCCGGCCGGCCCCGGTCGAGCCGGTGAAGGCGACCAGGTTGACGTCGGGGTGGCCGACGAGCGCCTGGCCGGTTTCCCGGCCACCGGTGACGATGTTGACGACTCCGGCGGGCAGGTCGGCCTGCTGCAGGATCTCGGCGAACAGCAGTGCGGTCAGCGAGGTGGTCTCTGCGGGCTTCAGCACGACCGTGTTCCCGGCGGCAAGGGCCGGGGCGATCTTCCACGCCAGCATCAGCAGGGGGAAGTTCCACGGGATCACCTGGGCGGCGACGCCGCGGGAGGACGGGGTCGGTCCGACTCCGGCGTGATCGAGCTTGTCGGCCCAACCCGCGTAATAGAAGAACCACGCGGCGACCAGGGGAACGTCGACGTCGCGGCTCTCCTTGATCGGCTTGCCGTTGTCGAGGGTCTCGGCGACGGCGAGCTCGCGGGCGCGTTCCTGCACGAGGCGCGCGATCCGGAAGAGGTATTTCCCGCGGTCACTGCCGGAGAGCTTCGACCAGGTGCGGTCGTAGGCGCGGCGGGCCGCGGCGACGGCGGTGTCGACATCCGCCGTATTGGCGTGCGCGATCATCGCGATCGGCTTCTCGGTGGCCGGGTTGATGGTCTGGAATGGTTCGCCGCGACCGGCGACGAACTCGCCGTTGATGAACAGGCCGTAGTCCGAGCGGAGGTTCAGCACTGCCTGGGACTCCGGTGCCGGAGCGTAGTCAAGAAAGCTCATTGGTGATTCCCTTAGTCGATCGTCACGTAGTCGGGGCCGGAGTAGTGCCCGGTGGTCATCTTCTGGCGCTGCATCAGCACGTCGTTGAGCAGGCTCGAGGCGCCGAACCGGAACAGGCTCGGGGTGAGCCATTCCTCCCCGACGGTCTCGGCGACGGTCACGATGTACTTGATGGCGTCCTTGGAGGTGCGGATGCCGCCGGCCGGCTTGACGCCGACCCTGGCACCGGTGAGGCGCTTCCAGTCCCGCACGACCTCGAGCATCGACAGCGTGACGGGTAGCGTCGCCGCGGGCGCCATCTTGCCGGTGGAGGTCTTGATGAAGTCGCCGCCGGCCAGGATGGCCAGCCACGACGCGCGGCGCACGTTGTCATAGGTGTTCAGTTCCCCGGTTTCGAGGATCACCTTGAGGTGGGCGTAGCTTCCGTCGGCCCGCCTGCAGGCCTCCTTCACGGCGACGATCTCGTCGTAGACCTGGCCGAACCGGCCGGAGAGGAACGCGCCCCGATCGATGACCATGTCGATCTCGTCGGCGCCCGCGGTGACGGCGTCGCCGACATCCGCAAGCTTGACGGCGAGGGATGCCCGCCCGCTCGGGAAGGCGGTGGCGACGGCCGCGACGTTGATTCCGGTGGCGGTGCCGGCGGCGTGGGAGGAACCGAGCGCCTGGACGGCGATGGGAACCAGGTCGCCGTAGACGCAGACGGCGGCTACCCGGGGGCAGGCGGGGTCTCCCGGGTCGGGGGTGAGGGCCTTGCCGACCAGGGAGCGCACCTTGCCGGGGGTGTCTGCGCCCTCGAGGGTGGTGAGGTCGATCAGGCTGATGATCTTGTCGAGCGCCCACTTCTTCGAGCTGGTCTTCACCGAGCGCGTACCGAGGTCGGCCGCGCGCTGTTCGAGGCCGACGGCGTCGATCCCCGGAATGCCGTGCAGGTACCGGCGCAGGTTCGCGTCGGTGGCCTCGCCGCCGAGGAGCGCCAGTGCACGTTCCCCGGTGTTCAGCTGGGCCATGGCCAATTGACTGCTAGTCATGAGTTGTCCTTGCGGTTTGGGTTGGTCAAGCTTCGTCGCCGAGGATGGCGAGGGCGGTGTCTTCGTCGGTCACCAGGACGGTGCAGAGCCCGCTGCCGACAATGGCGCGGGCGATGGCGTGCTTCGATCCGCCGGCGATCACGGCGATCGCCGTCTTCGCCTGGCGCAAGTGCTCGAGCTGGATGCCCACGGTGCGCCCGTCGAGTTCCGGGTCGACGATGTTGCCGTTGCTGTCGATGTACCGGCCCACGATGTCGCCGACGGCGCCCTTTCGGACGAGTTCGGCGACCTGCTCCACGGTGAGGTAGCCGCTGTCGACCAGCGCCGAGTTCTCGTCGGCCTGTCCGGCGCTGAAGAGGTAGGCCGAAGCCGCGGTGGCGAGGTTCAGCACGGCGGCGACGGCACGGTCGGACTCGATCGCCTGTTTCGTCTCGAGGCGTTCGAGGATGGCCGGGCTCGGCAGCAGCGTGGCCGCGCCGGCCGCCTTGTGTGCGATGTTCACCGCTGTCGCCGCGGCGGTCCCGGCGCGACGGTTGAGGCTGACGCCGCCGTTGATCTGCACGACGTTCACCCCGTGCGCCCAGCCCTGCTTGAGGTGCAGGGCGACCTCGTGCAGGGTGCGGCCCCAGCTGATCCCGAGGGTGCGGGGCACCGGGCGGAGGCCGGTCAGGTAGTCGGCGGCGGCCTGGGCGGTGCGGGACTGCAGTTCCTCGTCGCTGGCGACGCCCGCCGAGGAGACCACGATCGCATCCGTCAGGCCGGTCGCCTCCCGGAGCCTGCGCTCGACGGAGAGCCGACGGGCGCGGGGGTGCACGATCTCGATCCGGATGAACCCGCTGGCCTTGGCCTGGGCGAGCAGCCGGCCCACCTTCCACCGGGTGAGACGGAGGAGGGTGCCGATCTCGTCCTGCGTCTTGTTCTCCTCGTAGTACAGCTCGGCGGCACGAATTGACAGCAGTTCGTCAGTGTCGATCACCCTGGTGCGCTCCATCCGATTTGAGACCAGCCTAGGTTGCCGTCCCGCCCCGATCAACATCTGCTTGGAATCTTGCTCATCTGAGCAGTCGGGCGAACCGATGTCACGATCTAGGCTCGGATCATGTCCCCCACCTACGCGCTCGCCGTCGACCTCGGCGGCACCAAGGTCGAGGCCGCCCTGGTCGACGACCACGGCGCCGTCCTCGCGTCCAGCCGGCATCGCTCCCCCACCGGACCAACGGCCACGAGCGAGCAGCTCGCCGACGCGGTCGAGTCGGTCGTCGGCCGCGCCCTCGCCGGGCTGCCGGCCGGGTCGGACCTGGCCGGCGTCGGCATCGGCAGCGCCGGGCCGATCGCCGTGGCCGACGGGGCCGTCTCACCGCTGAATCTCCCGGCCTGGCGCGGGTATCCGCTCCGGGACCTGGTCGAACGCCTGGTCCCGGATGTCTCGGTGCGGGTGCGGCTTGACGGCCTGTGCATCACGCTGGCCGAGCACTGGCTCGGGGCAGGACAGGGCGTGGACAGCCTGATGGGCATGGTGGTGTCCACCGGCGTCGGCGGCGGCCTCATCCTCGGCGGCACCACGGTGTCCGGGCCGAGCGGAAACGCCGGCCACATCGGCCACATCGAGGTCGGCGGTTTCGACGACCGGTGCGCCTGCGGCGGGATCGGCTGCCTGGAGGCCGTCGCATCCGGCCCCCGCACCGTGGCCTGGGCCAGGACCCAGGGCTGGTCCGGCACGACCGGCGAGGAGCTCTCGGCCTCCTACGCCGACGGCGACCCGGTCGCCGTGGCCGCCGTGCGCCGCGCCGGCCGCGCGATCGGCCAGGCCATCGCCTCGGCTACCAACCTCGTCGACCTGGACGTCGTCGCGATCGGCGGCGGCTTCTCCCACGTGACGCCCGACCTGTTCGACTTCGTGCGCGCGGCCGTCGACGAACGGACGGTCTTCGAGTTCGCGCGGCGGGTGCGGGTGGTGCCCTCCGCCCTCTCTGGGGACGGCCCGCTGATCGGCGCCGCCGCCCTCATCCACCGGGCCGCCCTCGTCGCCTGATCCTCCGGGCGCAGCAACCGGTCGACTGACTACGCTCGGGGCGCCACCGCGAAGCGAACCAGCGCGAGCGTATGCTCCGTGACCAGGTCGAGGGGCGCGCCCGTGTCGATCGCGCCCATTGCGGCCTCGATCACTCCGGCCAGCAGCCGCGCGGTGAGCTGCAGCTCAGGCACCTCGAGCTCTTCCAGCGCGGCCAGGAACGGGGCCGCCTGCTCCCGGTGCAGTTCCCCCAGCCTGGCCAGGCACTCGTCGGGAAGCTGCGCCGCGGCGAGCGCCGCGGCGAGCGCCGCGGCCGGGCGGTGCGCACCTTCGGCGGCCAGGCGCAGCGTCTCGCGCAGATAGGTCTCGAGTCTCCGTTCCGGCCCGGCCACCCCGTCGAGCGCGTTCCGCAGCGACTCATTGGCGCGCGGGAACGCGTCCTCGATCACCGCGGCGAGGATGTCGGCTCCGGAGGAGAAGTATTGATAGACGCCGGGCCGGGACAGCCCGGCGGCGGCACCGACGGCCGCGGGAGTCACGGCGCTCACTCCCCCGGTGACGAGGAGCTCGGTGGCGGCGCGGAGCAACGCGTCCCGCTGGCGCAGTCGATGCTCAGCGACACTCGGCGCTGCGATCTTCGGCATGGCATCCCCTCGTCCGGCTGTTCCGCCGGTGATCCAGTGTACGAGCCACTCGCTGCGCGGTCTATGATACTGACATAAGTGTCAGCAAGACCGAGAGAAGCGGGGAACCATCGTGACCGACGCACGCCAGGGCACCACACTGAATCCGAAGCGGTGGAAGGCCATGCCGATCATCGCCCTGGCCGTGTCCGTGATCATCATGGACGCGACCGTTGTGAACGTCGTGCTCCCGGTCCTCATCCGGGACATCAACCTGACCGCTTCCGACGCCGAGTGGGTCAACTCGGTCTACGCCCTGGTCTTCGCGGCGTTGCTGATCACCGTCGGCCGGATCGGGGACATCTTCGGCCGGCGGCGCCTCCTCATCGTGGGCATCGTCGTGTTCGGCGTCGCGAGCCTGCTGGCATCGCTGTCCGACTCCGCCACGACGCTGATCATGGCCAGGCTGCTCCAGGGCGCCGGCGGCGCCATGATCCTGCCGGCCACCCTCTCGACGATCAACGCGCTGTTCACCGGGCGCGAACGCGGGATCGCCTTCGCGATCTGGGGCTCGACCATCGGCGGGATGGCAGCCGTCGGACCGCTCGTCGGCGGCTGGCTGACGACCGACTTCAGCTGGCGCTGGGCTTTCCTGATCAACATCCCGATCACGATCATCGTGCTGGTCGGCACCCTGCTCTGGGTGCCGGAGACCAAGGACCCTCACGCCGAACGCGGTGCGGACGCCGCGGGCGTGGTGCTGTCGATCCTCGGTCTCGGCGCCGTGGTCTTCGGGTTGATCGAGGGCCAGCGTTACGGCTGGTGGACCACCACCGAGCCGCTCACTCTCGGCGGTTTCAGCTGGTCCTGGTCGGTGTCGCCCGTGCCGGTGGCCTTCGCGCTCGGCCTTGCCATGCTCACCGCGTTCGTGCTCGTCGAGCGCTCTCGCGCCCGCTCGCACAGGCCGGCGCTGCTCGACCTGACCTTGTTCGGCATCCGCAGTTTCCGCTACGGCAGCATCGCGGCGCTGGTCGTCGCCCTCGGCGAATTCGGCATGCTCTTCGCCCTGCCTTTGTTCCTGCAGGGCGCGCTCGGCTACACCGCCCTGGACACCGGGCTGCTCATCCTCGCCCTCGCGGTGGGCACGTTCCTCATCTCGGGCGGCACACCACAGCTCACCCGCCGGCTCGGCGGTCGCGCCGTCGTGCGGATCGGCCTCTTCCTCGAGGCCGTCGCCATCACCGGCCTGGGACTGAGCATCAGCCTCACCGCCAACGGCTGGGTCCTGGCGGCCTGGCTCTTCGTCTACGGCTCCGGCGTGGGCATGGCCACGGCCCAGCTGACCAGCGTGATCCTCGCCGACGTGCCGGTCAGCCAGAGCGGGCAGGCGTCCGGGCTGCAGAGCACCGTGCGGCAGCTGGGGTCGGCGCTCGGAATCGCCCTGCTCGGCACTCTGCTGGTCTCCACTCTCGCCGCGGCCACCACCGACAATCTCCGCTCGGTGCCGGGCCTCGACAATGCGGCCCAGCAGCAGATCGTGGGCATCGTCAAGGGTTCGGCCGGGGCAGCCATCCCCGAACTCGGTGCACTGCCGAACGGACCCGCCGCCCAGGTCGCGGCCGAGACGGCGATGGTCGGGGCAGCCCGGATCACCACCCTGAGCGCGGCCGGCATCATCCTGCTCGGCCTGCTCGCCACGATCGCCCTACCGGCGATGCGCCGGGACGACGAGGACGCGGCTGCCGAGGTCGCCGTGACCGGCACGGTGACCGGCACGGTGACCGGCACCGGGCTGGTTCCCTGAGGCCGGCGGCTCCGGCCGGCCTGGGTCAGCGTGTGGCGCGCAGGTCGTCCTCGAGCAGGTGCGGGCGGGAGATCACAGCGCCCGCCAGGCTGATCGCGAGGCCGGTCGCGATCAGGAAGATGAGCGGCCATTGCCAGCCACCGGTGAGCTGGTGCAGCACGCCGACCACCAGCGGGCCGAGGGCGCCCAGGGTGTAGCCGACGCCCTGCACGAACCCGCTCAGCGCGACGGCTCCCTCATGGCTGCGGGTGCGCAGGTTGATCAGCACCAGCGCGAGCGGGAACAGGAGCGGTCCCAGCCCGGCCAGACCGACCCAGAGGAAGGTCAGGGTCGACGGGGCGAGCAGGAGCCCCAGGTCGCCGGCGACGAAGGCGACCATGCCGGCGTAGACGAGCAGGCCGGGATTCCTCATCCGCACGGTGAGGGAGGGAATGACCAGCGCGCAGGGCAGGCCCACGGCCGCATAGAGGGACAGCAGGGTCCCGGCCTGCCCCGGCGTCACACCGGCGGACTGGATGAGAAGTTGCGGCAACCAGGCGAACATCGCGTAGGCGTTGAGCGATGACGTGGCGAACACGACGGCAATGGCCCAGGCGATCGACGAGCGCCAGATCCGGCCGAGCAGCGCCGGCTCGGCCTCCTCGACGACGGGTGCGGCGCGTGAACGTGCCAGTCCCCGCTCCCGCAGCAGCAGCGTGAGCCAGGGCAGCAGCGCGACCAGGGCCGGGGCCAGCCACATGCCGAGGGAAACCCGCCAGCCCGCGGCATCCGCGACCGGCACGGCCACCAGCGGCGGCAGCAGCGTGCTGAGCGACATCACGGTCACGTACAACGAGGTGACCAGGCCCACCCGGTCGGGGAAGTACCGTTTGACCAGCGGGGGCAGCAGGATGTTGCCGACGCCCATTCCGGCGAAGGTGATCACACTGCCGATGATGAGCCAGCTGAGCGAACCGGAGAGCCCCCTCGCCAGGTGCCCGAGCACCATCGCCGCCAGGGCGAGGATCAATACCGGTTCGAGGCCGAGGCGCCGGGTGAAGACCGGGGCGAAGATGCCGAAGACCGCGAAGCACACGGGGGGAAGCATGCCGAGCACTCCGATGAAGACCGCTCCGAGCGGGATGTCGGCGCTCACCTGGGTCACGATCGGCGACAGGGCGGCGACGGCCGTGCGAAGGTTGGCCGCCACCAGGACGATCCCGACCAGGGCGAGGGCGCGCCCGGCACTCTGCCGCTTCGGGGTGTCGATCACCGGGCAAGTCTAGGCTGGACACCATGCCGGAATTCACGAAGTACCTGCCGTTCAGTCAACGTCCGGCCGTCGATGAGTCAGGGGCCGGTTCCGACTGGAGCATGCCACTCGCGGAGACCCTGACGGCCGTCGCCGATCTCCTGGCCGGGCTCAGCCCCGAGCAGTGGGAGGCGCCGAGCCTGTGCGGCGAGTGGCGGGTGCGCGATGTCGCCGGCCACCTGGTCTGGCGGCTCGGCGTCACGAACACGGAGTTGGTGCGCAGTCTGGGCCGAGCGATGCTGGACGGTCGGTTCCTGAATCCGAACCGCGGGATCGATGTGCTCAGCCGGGCTGCGGCGGAGGCGGAGCCGGCAGCGCTCATCGCCGCGCTGCGCCGGATCGCCGCCGACAGACTGGCGGGTGTCGGCCGCCATGGCGTCACCGAGTTGACGGAGGCCGTCGTTCACGGCTTCGACATCGCCCGCGCGCTGGACCTCCCCTTGCCGGTGGCGCCGACCGTGACCGGAGCGGTGGCGCTCCGCCGCGCGCTGATCGCGCCCACCCCGGTCAAGGCCGTTCTGCGCCGGCGAACCCTGGTCGCAACGGATGCGCTCTGGCGCGTCGGCCGGGGATCTCCGTTCGAGGGCACCGCCGAAGACATCGTGCTGTTCCTGTTCGGCCGGGAGGGCTTCACTCCGGGCGGGCGGCGCGCCTCGGCCTAGCTCCGGCGCCCTGATCTCGACAAACTCGATCACCGCGACAATCTCGATCACCGTCTGGACGGAAAGGACCTGACCGCGCCCGCTTCGGCAGGGCGCGACCGCGGGCGAGCCTGTTGCTTTATGGGGCTGCCCACCGGCAGGGCGTGTCGTTCCTGGGCGTGTTTGAGGGGTCTGAGAAAATGGTTCATGGCCCTTCATTACCGT